>DATKEW010000177.1:0-19091 GCA_035511785.1 Mycobacterium sp. | reverse complement strand
GGACTGCTCGTGGAATTCCGGCGCACCCATGACCGGTTCCAGACGCGATGGCAATTGCGGGGCGGTCGGGCCGTCATCGGTGGCCTGTCGCTCACCCTCCCAGGCGGGGGGCGGCACGGGCTGGCCGAACCGATCGGACGCGGCGTAAGGCACTCCCCTGAAGACCACGACGCCGGCTTCCTCCTGGCCGCGCAGCTGACCGCTGGTCGTCACCGCCCTTGTCTTCACCGCAGTTCCTCTCTTAGTGATAACGCAAGTCCTACTTGCGATAGCACCAGTGAAACACGTTCGGGGGGCTAACGCAAGTATGGCTTGCGTTGATGCATAGTGGGTACATGTCGCCGCGCCAACGGACTCCCTCCCACCGTCGGGGCGCGGCCGTGCGCGATGCAGTCCTGCAGGCGACGGCCGAGCTGCTGTTTGCCCAGGGCGTAGCGAACACTCGAATGACGGACATCGCCGCTCGCGCGGGCGTGCACGAGACCTCGATCTACCGGCGCTGGGGCAGCCGGGCCAATCTGATCGCCGAAGCACTCTCCACCCAGATGGACGCCGATCTGCCGCTGCCGGACACCGGCTCCACCCGCGAGGACCTCATCGTCTTCTTCACGGCGCTCGCGCAATTTCTCGCGACCCCGATCGGCCGCTCCATCATGGGGCTGGGTCTCTCCGCATCGGATGAGGAAGCCGTCTTCGAACCGGCCCGAGACCAGTTCTGGACCATTCGCCTCACCCGCGCGGGCATCTTGGTCCGCCGGGGGATCGACCGGCACGAAGTACGCCCCGACATAAACCCGGAACTGGTTCTCGAAGCTCTTGGCGGGCCCCTCAATCTGCATGTCCTGCTACGCAATCGGCCCGCAGATCACGACTACATCAGCCGTTTGGTCGACCTCACGCTCGACGGCGCCCGCCCTCGCTAGATGGCAGCGACCTACGCTTGCATAGCCGCCAACCAGCCGTCGGCAGGCCTCGACGACGTGGCCAAGGCGGCCGCCCCTACGAAAGGTGTTGTGACTGATGACTCTGGTAGCCGGACGTGGTCCGCTCAGCAGCGATCCGGCCGGGCGATTCTCTCCTCCGGTGCCCGCCGACGTTGTCTACATCGAGCCACATCCACGCCGCGTCCAAGCCTTCCTCGATGGGCGTCTGGTGATCGACACCGAGCGCGCGCTGATGGTGCACCGGCGTGGTCACCCGCTCAGCTACGCTTTCCGGGCCGACGAGGTCGGCGACCTGCGCACCGAACGCGTGCCGGAGGCACCGGGCTTCGTCCATGTGCCGTGGGACGCCGTGGACACCTGGCTGGAGGAAGGCCGCAAACTCGTTCACTACCCGCCGAATCCGTACCACCGCGTGGACTGCCGCCCGACGAGGCGCCGCCTGCGCGTCTCGGTTGCCGGCACCACGCTGGTCGACACGCAGGACACGATGATTCTCTTCGAGACTGCGCTCGAGCCCCGGCTCTACGTGGATCCTTCGCACGTGCGCACCGATCTGCTACGGCGCTCGGAGACGTCGAGCTACTGCAACTACAAAGGCTTCGCGACATATTGGACCGCGCTCCTGGACGACCACGTCATCGACGACGTCGCCTGGAGCTATGAGGATCCGCCGCCGGAAAGCCTTCCCATCAAAGGGTTCCTGAGTTTCGACGCCAGTCGTGTGGATGTCGTCGCCGCGCTGCCTCTTACCCGGGATAGTCCGGACGCCCAAGCTTGAGCGCGTGCTCGGCGATCATATTGCGGAACACTTCCATGGTGCCGCCGTAGATCCCGGTCGGTAATGCATGCCGGAAAAGATATTCCGCCGCGCCGTCACCGGCCGAGTCCTTGGTATCGGTCGGCAAGACTGATGCGGCCCCCAATATGTCCATCAAATCCGATGAGACATCGCGCATTGTCTGCGCGAGCGCGACGCGCCCGTACATCCCGGGCGTGGACACTGCCGCCTCCATCCGGGCGATGCTGCGCCCCAGCCGGTATTTCACCGAGTCGTCATCAAGCGGGCGCCGCCCATCGGGATCCTGCAGCGTCACCCACGCGGCGGCCTTGTCCACCGCTTCGGCCATCACCCGACCGTGCTCAGACATCGCCGAAATGTTCTGTAAGCCATGATCGTCCGGGTCGACTATGCCGTGTTCGGAGTCGAGCGCCGACCGCATCACCGTCCAGCCGCCGTTGACGTCACCGATCCGATAGAGATCGTCGACGCGGACGTCGCTGTAGTAGACGATGTTGGTGCGGTCGCCGTCCAGCGTTCGGATGCCCTGAATCTCGATGCCCGGCGAATCGAGCGGCACCAGAAACATGGTCAGGTTCTTGTGTTTCGGGCCTTGCGGCTCGGTGTTGGTGAGCAGAAAGACATACTTGGCGTTCTGCGCGTTCGAGGTGAACATCTTCGAGCCGTTGATGATCCACGTGTCGCCGTCGCGTACGGCGCGCGTCTTGCAGGTGGCGACGTCGGAACCACCTTCGGGTTCGGTGTAGCCAAGACATAGCCGAATCTCGCCGGAAAGCACTCCCGGCAACACCGCGTCGGTGAGCTCCGGTTCGCCGAATTGCTGCATCAGCCGCGCGACGACGGACGTGGTACCCCAGTGGTACCACGGCGTGTGAGCCCGGCCGATCTCGAGTTGGAAGATTCGCCGGCGAACAGGGCTGAATCCACCTTCGGACTCCAGCTTCCAATCCGAGGCCAGATACCCCGCTTTGCCCAGTGCCAAATGCACTTGCTCATCGAAGTTTTCGCCGAACTCGCGATCACGCCGGAGTACGTCGTCGGTGACGTGCTCGGCGATGAACGCCCGGGTCTCCTGATAGAAAGCCTGGTCCTCGGGCGAGAGGTCAATACGTGAGAAGTCCATCCTGAAGACCGATCACGCCGTGTCGATCACGCGGGTACGAAAACGGTCGAGGGTCTCGAGCGCATGCGCCATGCTGTCACCGGGCAGGCCGACGCTCACCCACGTCACTCCCACTTTCGCCAACTTCTCCAAGCCATCGAGGTATGCGTCGGCGTTGAATTCGTCGTTCGCGGGGCTGCCGCCCTCGAAGTTTGTGAAGGTGATGTCGATCGCGGACCAATCTCTGCCCGCCGCATCGCATCGGCGTCGCAGGTCGTCGATGCCGTCGGTGAGGCGCTGCACAGAGTCGATGACGGCGGTGCCGGCCGTCTGCGCCAGTTGGGGCGGGGCGGGAAACGGACACCAGCCGTCGCCGTACTGTGCTACTCGCTGGCGGGATGCCGTCGTGTTGCCACCGATCCAGATCGGCGGATGCGGGCTGCTGACGGGCCGGGGGTGCGCGGTGATGCCGCGTGCACTGAAATGCTTTCCCTCAAAGGATATGTCGTCGCTGGTCCAGATTGCCCGGATCACCTGCAGCGCTTCGTCGAACAGCTCGGCACGCTCGTCGTAGCTCACCCCCAAAGCCGCGAATTCACGCTTCAGGTAACCCACGCCGACCGCGAGCGTGAATCGGCCGCCGGAGAGCAGATCCAGTGTGGCACCAGACTTGGCCACCACGAACGGGTTTCGATACGGCAGCACCACGATGTTGGGGATCAGCCGCAGCGTGGTCGTCGTGGCCGCCGCGAAACCCAGTGCGACAAAAGGATCCAGCGCGTCGTGTCCCCCGGCTTCCAGCCACCGCTGGGACGGTGCCGGGTGGTCGGTGAACCCGAAGCCATGAATCCCCGCCGCCTCGGTGGCCGCCGCCACTTTCCCGATGCCGTCCCCGCTCACCAACTCCGGGTTGTAGGGATGGCTGTGCATCGGATGCGTGATGGTGAAGTACATCTAGGGTTTCCCAGACGCTAGAACCGGGCGCGGGAGTCGATCGCCGTGTCACTGGTGCGCAGCGGCCGGATCAGCGCCTCCTGGGCGAAGGAGCACAGCAGCTCGCCCCCCTCGGAATGCACGGTGCCGCGCACGTACGACATTCCCGCACCAACCTGGGTGCTCTCATGCGTGTAGAGCAGCCACCCGTCCCAGTGCACCGGTTCGTGGAACGCAACCGAGATGCTCATCGGCGCGGTGGACACCGTGAGGTGCGCCTGGCTGGTGCCGATGCCCGGATGTGCACGCATAGTGGTGGAAATGCCCAGATGCCCGGTGAAGTAGGCGACGAGCGCCTTGGCCAGATCGTCGCGGGTCGGAATCGGGTCGTAGTGCAGCCATGCGTACAACTCCGGCGGCCCGACCTCGTCAGGGCTGTTCACGTCGACCACGTCAACGAGCCGCAATTCCCGCCCGATCATCGGCATCTCAGAGTGGTTGGCATCGGCCGGCGCCGCCACATCGGGCCGCGGCAGGTGGTGTCGGATGACATCGCCAGTCGGCACGTCGGCCAGCACCGTCATGCTCAGACAGCGTCGCCCATTCTGGTGCACGGCGACGACCGCGGTGGCGGTAGACCGGCCCTCAGCCACGACGTCGAGAACAAATTCGATTGGCGGGCCAACGGTGACGGCACGGGAGAACACCACGTGGGCCGACCGCACCGATTTGTCCGCGAATCGCTTCGCCACGGCGACGATGGCCTGCGCAAGCACCTGGGTGCCTTCCACCACCTGCCGGCCGTCCTGGCCGGCCCCGACGTCACCGCCGGTCTCAGCGGTGAACCGGTCGGGCCCGTCAGCCTGCACGTCAAATAGGTTCAGCAGACCCTCGACCGACCACTGCGCCTGCTCAGATTCCGTGGTCAAATCCGCTCCACCTCTCGCTATCCAGGGATTGCCGCGTCGAGACAGCAGCTCACGGCCCAGCGTGACACTTTGGGTAAGATTTGTAAAGCTGACTTTTTGGGGCCCCGGCCCGCCGACCGGCGGCGGGGCAGTGAACCACTGAAAAGCAGAGGAAGGCAACACAATTGGGCATCGTCAACACCACGTCAGAAACCGCCTTTACCCAGTCCGCGGAGACCGTATATGACTTCGTCACCAACCCGGCGAACTGGACGAAGACCTACCCCGGCAGCGCTCACATCGGCAAATTGCCGGACCTTCCCCTCAAGGTCGGCGACACCTGGGAAGAAGCGGGTCCAGATGCGGACCGGATCTTCACCTGGCAGCTGGCCATCGCCGTGCGTCCCACGCTGTTCGTGTTCACCTCGGTCGGCCGCCTCGGCCACAACGCCGACGACCCCGGCGGCTTAAAAAGCGGCATGGAGGGCCGCATCACGGTGTCGTATCGGTTCACCAGGCCGGGCCAGGACATCACGTTGTTCTCCCGGACCATGACGATCGAGGCACACAAACACGCCCCGCTGCCCGATCAGCTCTTCGAGCAGGCCAATCCGGCGAAGATCGACGCCTACCACGAGGCCGTCGCCCGCGAGCTTGCCCGATCAGCAGATTGACACCGGTACCCGCGGTGCGTGACACTTTTGCGGTGTTTTGTAAAGGCATGAGCGGATGATCCCCGAGCAGCTGGCCAACGGATTCTGTTTTGGTGAGGGTCCGCGTTGGTTCGAGGGTCTGTTGTGGTTCTCCGACATGCTGGGCGAAGCCGTACACACCGCCGACCTGGGTGGCTCATTGACCACGCTGCCGCTGCCCGGGCACTCCCCGTCGGGGCTCGGCTTCCGGCCCGACGGGTCACTCCTGATCGTCTCGACCGAAGACCGGCAAGTCTTGCGCTATGACGGGGAAAATGTCGTCACCATCGCCGATCTGTCCGACCTGGCACCGGCCAACCTCGGCGACATGGTCGTCGACGATGCGGGGCGCGCCTACATCGGGTCCCAGGCGTTCGAGGGCGGCGTCATCGTTCGCCTCGATCCCGACGACAGCGCCACCGTGGTCGCCAAGGATCTCGACTTCCCCAACGGAATGGTCATCACCGCGGACCGAAAGACGTTGATCGTCGCGGAGTCGATCGCCCGGCGACTCACCGCGTTCACGATCGATGATGACGGCGACCTGCATGACCGCCGGATTTTCGCCCACGGTCTGGACGGGCCGCCCGACGGCATCGCGCTCGACGCCGAAGGCGGGGTCTGGACGTCGATGACGCTGGCTCACCAGTTCGAGCGGATCACCGCGGGCGGGGCCGTCACAGATCGCGTCGATATGGGCGAGCGAGTTGCCATCGCTTGTGCGCTCGGCGGCCCCGAACGCCGCACGCTGTTCCTGTTGTCAAGCACCGACGCGTATCCCCAGCGCCTGGCCGGCACCCGGCTTTCCCGGCTCGACGCCGTGACGGTTGCCACTCCAGGCGCCGGTCTGCCCTGAGACCAGAAAGGTAGCCGATGACCGACTCCTATTACGAGCTCATCGATCACGCGGACGCGTTGGGCGAGAAGTTCAGGGCGACCGATCTGGTGCGCAGCACCTGGACGGCTGCGATACAGCACGCCGCGCCGGTGTCGGCGTTGCTGGTGCGGGCGTTGGAGCGGTGCGAACAGCGCGACGACACCCGGCTGTCCCGGGTTGTCATCGACTTGCTGGGCCCGGTGCCGGCCGAAGGCGACCTGTGGGTTCGCCCGCAGCTGCAACGCGGCGGCAAACAGATCGAACTGGTCAGCGCCGAGATGCTGGCCCCGGGCCCCGATGGTCAACCCCGGCCCGTCGCCCGTGCCAGCGGATGGCGGTTGCAGCAGCTCGATACCCAGACCCTGGCGCACGCCGCGGCACCCCTGCCCCGCCCGTTGGCCGAGGCACGCAGCCGTGACCTCGCCAAGGATTGGGACCGCAATTACGTGCACAGCCTGGACTGGCGATGGCCGACCGAACCGCTGAACAAGGGCCCGGGCGAATCCTGGATCAAACCGACTGTCGGCCTCGTCAACGGCGAGACGATGACACAGCTGGAGCGCCTGTTCGCGGTCGCCGACTGCGCCAACGGCATCGGCAGCAAGATCGACATCACCAAGTGGACCTTCCTCAACACCGACTTGGCCGTGCATGTGTTCCGGATCCCCGACGGTGACTGGATCGGTTTTCGAGCCGAGACCAACTACGGGCCGGACGGGATCGGGGCCACGGTCGGTACGTTGTTTGACGAGCACGGCGCGATCGGCGCAATCCAGCAGTCGGTGCTGGTGCGTCGACGCCCCGGGCGAACGTGACATAGGAGCGGAAGACATGAGCCAGCTGGCCCCGGCAACCGACATCGACACGTCGACGCGACAGCGCATCCTCGCGGCAACCGCCGAGGTATTGGGTCGAAACGGCAAAACCAAGCTCAGCCTGTCAGAGGTCGCTGCCCAGGCCGGGGTCTCGCGACCCACGCTGTACCGCTGGTTCGCGTCCAAGGATGAGTTGCTGTCGGCATTCTCAAGCTACGAGCGGCAGGTCTTCGAAAGTGGCTTGGTCAAAGCGACCACGGGGCTGAAGGGGGTCGACAAGCTCGACGCTGTGCTGCGCTTCATCGTCGAGTACCAACACTCGTATTCGGGTGTGCGCATGGTCGATGTCGAACCCGAGCACACGATCGCCGAGTTTTCCCGCGTCATGCCGCAGATGCGCGACGGTCTGCAACGGCACCTTCCCGGGCCCAATGCCGCGGTAAAAGCCGCGACCGTGATCCGGATCGCCATATCGCACTACATCGTTCGAAGTGACGACGCCGATGAATTCCTGGCACAACTGCGCCATGCGGTCGGAATCAAGGGCAACGGATAGCACCCGCGAAAGTGCAACTGGCAACGCATTTCCCGAGTAGCGCCGTCGGTAATTGCAGTTTCGGGGGCACCTTTAGTCGAACAACACCGCGGCGTTGAGGTAGCCGGTCGGGTCCAATGCGGCTTTGACCGTCCGCATCGCGGCGATATCGGCGGCCTCCCTTGACATTCCGAGGTAGGCGCGTTTGCGGCTGCCGACCCCGTGTTCGGAGCTCACATTGCCACCGCACTGCGCGATGAGATCCATCATCGGCCCGTACAGCTCTCGCTCGCGCTCGGGCGGGCAACGCAGCACGTTCAGGTGCAGGTTGCCCTCACCGATATGACCGAACAACAGCGGCAGCGCCTCAGCGACATGCGCGCGGATCAACGCGACCGCGTCTCGAGCGAACCCGCCGATCGCCGACAAGGGCAACGAAACGTCAAACTTCAGCGGTGGCCCGTACACACCGAGCACATCGGCAAGCGATTCCCGAACCTGCCATAACCGTTGCTGCGCAACGGCATCCACTCCCACCGCCGGTTCGCCGCACATCTGTGCACCCGCGAGCAGGTCGGCGAGCCGATCGGTCTGATCGGTGTCGGCCGCGAGTTCCACCAGCAACAGCCAGTCGCCCTGCACCGGTGCGCCAACCCCGGCATGCTCGCGCATCAGCGCACTGGCCCGGCCGTCGATCAATTCCAGCGCAGCGATCCCGTCCACGTCCCTAAACGTCCGGCCCGCGTCGACCAGCGCCTCGAGGTCGGCGAACCCGCACACCGCCGTCACCCGATGCGACGGGGTGAGGTGTAGCCGCAGATCCAGCGCCGTGATGACACCGAGGGTGCCTTCGGCACCGACGAACAGCGCCGGCAGGTCGTAGCCGGTGTTGTCGCGACGCACCAGACTGTGCCGGCGCAGCAACGAACCGTCGGGCAGCGCCACCTGCAGGCCGACGACTTGCTCGCCCATGTTGCCGTAGCGAACCGTGCGCAGTCCGCCGGCATTCGTCGAGGCCATGCCCCCGACGGTCGCCGTGTCCCGGGCGGCCAGGTCCACACCGAACACCAAACCCGTTGCGGTTGCGGCGTGTTGGACCGCGGCCAGCGTGACCCCGGCGCCGACCTCGACGCGGCGCTCGACCGTGTCGACGTCGCCGAGCGCGCGCAGCCGTTCGGTGGACAGCAGCACATCATCATGCTCGGGAACTGCGCCGGCCACCAGCGAGGTCCGGCCGCCTTGCACGGTGACGTGCGCCCCGGCGTCGCGGCACACCCGCAGCACCTCGGCGACCTGCTCGGCCGAACCCGGCCGCACCAGCGCGCTGGCCCGGCCTCGATAGCGCCCGGTGTGGTCGACGCAGCGGCCGGCCAGGACGTCGGGGTCGGTGACGACGTGATTCGATCCGACCGCGGTCGCCAGGCTGCGCAGCATGCTCGCGGTTATAGCACCGTCCTAGAACTCTTTGTGTGGCACGTCGGTTACCAGGCCGCCATCCACGACGAACTCGCTGCCGGTGGCGTAGGACGAGTCATCGCTGGCGAGGAACACGACGAAAGTGGACACTTCCCGAGACTCGGCCGGGCGGCCGAGCGGGATGGTGACCATGTCGTCCGGCAGGTTGGCGGTCAGCGGCGTGCGGACGAAGCCCGGGTGAATCGAATTCACCCGGATGTTCAGCGGCGCCAACTCCAGAGCCGCCGACTTGGCCAGGCCGCGTACCCCCCACTTCGACGCGACATATGGGTGTACGGCCGGTGCGCCGCGCAGTCCCTCGATCGACGACACATTGATGATCGAGCCGCCCCCGGCCGCGGTCATCGGCTCGACGGCGACCCGCATGCCCAGAAAGGTTCCGGTCAGATTGACGTCAATGACCTTCTGCCACTTGGCCAGATCGAAATTCTTCAATTGCCCCAGCGCGACGATGCCCGCGTTGTTGACGAGCACGTCGAGCTTGCCGAATTCGCCAGTCGCCGTTGCGACCGCGGCGTCCCACTGGTCGGGCTGGGTGACGTCGAGGTGGACGTAGCGCGCGGCGTCACCGATTTCGTCGGCCAGCGCTTTGCCCTCGTCGTCGAGGATGTCGCCGATCACCACCTTGGCGCCTTCTTCCACGAGCAGGCGAGCGTGCGAGGCTCCCATCCCGCGGGCACCACCACTGATGAGTGCAACTTTTCCGTCTACCCGTCCCACACGGATCTCCTTTCGATTTAGGTGGCCACCAAAGTGTTTGGCGCGTATAGGCCTTTGCCGGTTACCAGCGGCAGGTCGAGGGTGGTCCTGATGCCGGGCGGCGCGGCGATCACCGCCGGGATGGCGTTGACGATGCGGCCCGCGGCGCCGACGATCGCGGCGTGGTTGTGGTCACCCTTGCGGCTGCTCGGAACGATGTCCACGGCGTAAGACGGCTCCCCGGTGATCTCGACGCGATACGAACCACCGCCCGCAGCGGGTTGCGGCCAGTCGGGTCGCAGGTCGGGCCGCAGACGGGTGATGTGCTCGACGACGATGGCGGGCCGCCCGCCCGCCATGCCCCGGATCTCGAACTGCAACGCCGCCATCGTGCCCTTGCCCACCCGCCCCACGGCGACGTCGAAGTCCTCCGGCGCCGGCTCGCGCTGATAGGACTCGGTGATCTCGTCGAGCTCGATGCCAAGTCCGGCCGCCAGCTGACGGATCGCCGACCCCCAGGCGATGCTGAGCACGCCCGGCAGTAGCAGCATCGGCACCTCGTCCAGGGGACGGCCAAACCCCATGTAGTGCATGACCTCGGCGCCGTCGTAGGTCGCGTAGTCGGCGATCTCCATGCAGCGCACCTGCTCGATTCGCTGACACGTCCCGGCAAGCGCGAACGGGATAAGGTCGTTGATGAATCCGGGGTCGACGCCGTTGATGAAGATGCTCGAATTGCCTTGCCGGGCTGCGTCTTCGACGCGGGCGATGTATTTGTCGGGCATGACGCCCCAGGGGTGCTGCAACATCCCCGGCGAAGACCCGACGACGTTGACGCCGGCGGCCAGGACGCGCATGACGTCCGCCATCGCGTCGGGCAGCCGGGTGTCACCCATGGCGCAATAGACGAGGCACTCGGGCTTAGCGCCCAGAATGGCGTCGAGGTCTCCGACGGCCGCGATGCCCGTCACGGTGCCGGCGCCCAGGCCGACGCCGCACAGTTCCCCGGCGTCCTTGCCCACCTTCTCCGGTGTGGATACGCACACGCCCGTCAGTTCGAACTGCGGATTGGTGATCAGTTCGGCCAGGGCCAGCCCTCCGACATTTCCGGTGCCGACGTGCGCGACGCGGATCGCCATGACTGCCTCCGTCCGTTGCAGGCTCAAAAACTTTTCTAGACACTAGTCCATAATTTCCGGGACGCATACCGGCCCGACTCACGTCCGGCCAGCGGGTGCGACTTAGACAAAACGCCGAACTTCCCCTGGCTACAGCTCTATGCTCTGGTGGTACTCGGGGTCTTGCCGCGGCCAGGTTTGCTGGCCCGTCTCCGATTGACGCGAAGTCGCCGGTCTTGGGGAAGGACGGGGAGATGTCGTACGTGCTGACCACCCCTGAGATGCTGGCGACCGCGGCCGGCGATGTGGAAAACATCGGTTCGGTGATCAGCACGGCCAGCTCGAACGCGGCCGGCCCGACAACCGGTTTGCTTCCCGCGGCCCAGGATGAAGTGTCGGCGGCTATCGCAAAACTATTCGGCTCATACGGCCAGGAGTACCAAGCGGTCATCTCGCAGGCTGCCACGTTCCACAACGAGTTCACCCAGGCGCTGGCCGCCGCAGGAAACGCATACCTGGAGGCCGAGGCGGCCAACTCGGCCCTGACGGCCGGCCCGCCGAACGCCCTGAACGCAATCACCGCGCCGATCCAGACGCTGTTCGGGCAAACGGCGGTCGGCACCGGCGGATCCACCGGGGTCAGTGCGATGACTTCGATGGCAAAGGCGGCGTCCGCGGACCCGCTGATTGCGTTGATCATGGGTGGCACCCGTAACCCGACACCTGATCCGGGCTACGTGACGAGCATTTTCAATTCGTACATCAAGCCCAATCCCCTTTTCTCTGGGGCGATTCCGCAAGGCCTGTTCACTCCCGAGCAGTTCTGGCCGATTACCCCCAGCCTCGGCAACCTGACGTTCGGCCAATCCGTCGCTCAGGGTGTGAACCTGCTGAACACCGCGCTTGTAGGTCCCACCGGGGTACTCACGCAGGGAAATAGCGCCCTGGTTGTCGGCTACTCGCAGAGCGCCACCGTCGCCACCAACGAAATAAGCGCCCTCATGGCGGCGGGCTCGCCCTTTCAAGGCCAGCTGTCCTTCATGCTGCTTGCTGATCCCAACAACCCCGTCGGCGGCATCTTCGAGCGCTTCCCCGGCTTCTACATCCCCTTCCTGGATGTGCCATTCAACGGCGCGACGCCACCGAATTCTCCCTATCCGACCAGCATCTTCGCGATCCAATACGACGGCATCCCAAACGCCCCGCAATACCCGCTCGATATCGTGTCGGACGCCAACGCCGTCGCGGGCGCCTTCGTCTTGCACGGCACCTATCCCACTCTCACGGCCGCCCAGGTTGCCAACGCCGTGACCTTGCCGACGTCTCCGGGCTACACCGGCAGCACCCAGTACTACGAGTTCCTGACTCAGGACCTGCCGCTGCTCCAGCCGATTCGCGATATCCCGTTTGTCGGTAACCCGATCGCCGACCTAGTCCAGCCCGACCTGCGGGTGCTCGTCGACTTGGGCTACGGCTCCTACGGGCCCGGCCTCAACTATGCGAACATTCCCACCCCGGCCGGTTTGCTCGACGTGGTCAATCCAGTCACGACCATCCGAGACCTGGCCGTTGGGGCCGTGCAAGGACCCCAGGCCGCCCTGGTGGATCTTGGATTGTTGCCGCAGTCGGCAACGCCGACCATCTACCCGTACGTCCCGTCTATAGACCCGGGCCTGAATTTCTTCCTGGGCCAGCCGAGCGTGACGGGGCTGTCCGTGCTCAGTGGCGCCGTCGGGGACGTACTGCATTTGATCCCGCCCATCCACTGACGCGCGGCCGCTACTGGCCGAGCGGAGAATTCTTCCGGATCGACTCGTCACGGATCAGTCCGCGCAGCAGTGCGGTGCTGAACTCGGCAGCGATTTCCTTGGCCGTGCGCCGTCCGCTCGGGCGCAACCAGCGATAGCTGCCCAGCGTCATCCCGATATAGCCCAGGGCCACGACGTGCGAGTCGCACTCATAGAACTCGCCGCTGGCGATCCCGCGGTCGATGAGGCCGTGCACGTGCTCGTAGACCTGAGCCTCCTTCTCGCGGACCTCGGCGACCTGTTCGGTGGTGAACCACTCGGCGATATACGGCTGCTCCTGGAAATACACAGCGGCCCGCTCGGGATTGCCGGCGATACCGGTGAGCAGCCGGACCGTGTACTGATAGAGCGCCTCGCGGGCCGTCCAGGACGGGTCGTCATGCACGGCGGCGAGGGTGCCCTCGGCGGCCTGCCGGTAGATGTCGAACAGGATCAGCGACTTACTGGCGTAGTAGTGGTACACGGTCGCTTTGTTCAGGCCGATCACGTCGGCGACATCGTCCATCCGGGTGCCGTGGTAGCCGCGGGCGGCGAACAGCTTGGTGGCAACAGCCAGCAATTCCTCGCGGCGTGTTAACCCATTGGGCGTGAAGCTGTCGGTTGGCATCTAGACTCACTATCGTCGCTGCCGGCAAGGCCGGATGGGGTTTCTGGTGGGGCCCGGATAAGGCAAACTATCAATCAACTGGTTGGACAGTTTAAGGCCACCGCCTGTCGCACCGGCACTGATGGGATTAGACTTCGATCGAAATAGTCGCGAGTCGAGAGGTGGGACGATGGATCCAAGTCCGGATTACGACGGTAGCGACGAAATCGAGTTCTTTTTTAGGTACCTCACGTGGGGGTTTCGCGGGGTCACCGACGGCAATGGCTATCCTCCGCAGGCGTACCCGCCCGTCTAGGTCGCGTCTATAACGCTTTGAGTTCCTCGGCGACCTCGGTCACCGATTTCTTCGCGTCCCCGAACAACATCGTGGTTCCCTCGGCATAGAACAGCGGGTTGTCGATGCCCGCGAAGCCGGAATTCATCGATCGCTTGAGCACGATCACCGACCTGGCCTTGTCCACGTTGAGGATGGGCATGCCATAGATAGGGCTGGAGGCTTCATTGCGGGCCGCAGGGTTGGTGACGTCGTTGGCGCCGATGACGATCGCCACGTCGGTTCGGCCGAACTCGTCATTGATGTCGTCCATGTCTTTCATTGCGTCGTAGTCGACCTCGGCCTCGGCCAGCAGCACGTTCATGTGCCCGGGCATGCGGCCGGCAACGGGGTGGATCGCGTATTTCACCGGCACGCCGCGCTCTTCGAGCAGGTTGGCCATGTCTTTGACGGCATGCTGCGCCTGCGCGACGGCCAAGCCGTAGCCCGGGACCACGATCACCTGGTTGGCATACGCCATCTGGATCGCCGCATCGGAGGGCGACGTCGACTTGACGTGCTTGTCGCCGCCGCCGTCGCCGCTGGGAGCCACGCCACCGCCGCCGAATCCGCCGGCGACGATGGCGGGGATGGAGCGATTCATCGCCTTGGCCATCAGGTTGGTCAGGATCGAGCCGGAGGCACCGACGATCATGCCCGCCACGATCATCGCGGTGTTGTTGAGCGCCAAACCTGCCGAGGCGGCCGACAGCCCGGTCATCGCGTTGAGGAGTGAGATGACCACCGGCATGTCGGCGCCGCCGATGGGCAACACCACCATCAGGCCCAGCGCGCCGGCGGCGGCAAGCAGCCCAATCATCCACCACAGCGACACCCCGCCGGTGCCGGGATGCGCGTGCAGGCCGATGACCACGGCGGCGCCGATGGCCGCGGCCAGCAGCAGCAGGTTGATCGGTTGCTGGGCCCTGCCGAAGCGGATCGGCGATCCGGAGATGATCTCCTGCAGCTTGCCGAACGCGATGGTCGATCCCCAGAACGAGATCGACCCGATGATCGCGGCGAACAACGAAGCCACCACGATGTGGACGGTTGGGGACTCACGGTGCTGGAAAGCCGAAAAGCCGCTGGTCTCAATGAATTCCGAAAGCGCAATGAGCGCGACCGTGCCACCGCCGACGCCGTTGAAGAACGCCACCAGCTGCGGCATGGCGGTCATCTTGGTCAACCGCGCCGGAGGAACACCGAGCACAACACCCACGGCCAAGCCGGCGGTGATGAGCACCCACTGGTCGGTGTGCCGGATCTTGACCAGCGTCGCCGCCACCGCGATGGCCATGCCCACCGCGGCGATCAAGTTGCCCCGCACCGCGGTCCTGGGGCCGGTCAGGCCCATCAAGCCGTAGATGAACAGTGCGAACGAAATGAAGTAGAGGATCGTGACGAGGTAGCTCACTTGGCGACCTCATCCGGCTTGGCTTGCGGGACAGGCTTTTTGCCTTTGAACATACCCAGCATCCGGTCGGTGACGATGAAACCGCCGATGACGTTGAGCGTGCCGAACACCACCGCGACGAACAGGATGATCTGCACCGCCAGCGACGGGTGCTCAACCGCCCCGAACACCACCAGCGCGCCCAGCACCACGATGCCGTGGATGGCGTTGGTTCCCGACATCAGCGGCGTGTGCAGCGTATTGGGCACCTTGGAGATGACCGCGAACCCGACAAATCCGGACAGCACCAGGATCGCCAGGTTCGCCAACAGCTCGTCGTACATCCCGAACATTTACGCGTCTTCTCCGCCCGCGGGGATCACTAGCGCCGCTCCTCCCCATCGCTTCGCTCTGCATCGTCGCCGGCGCGGGTCACGCAGGCCGCCGCGACGACCTCGTCATCGAAGTCCGGCGCCAGCTTGCCGTCGGTGATCAATAGGTCGAGCAACGCCGTGATGTTCTTGCTGTAGAGCTCGCTGGCATGCTCGGGCATTGTCGCCGGCAGGTTCAGCGGCGCGGCGATGGTGACGTCATGCTTGACCACGGTCTGTCCCGGTTCGCTGAGCTCGCAGTTGCCACCGGCCTCTCCGGCCAGGTCCACCACCACACTGCCGGGTTTCATCGCTTCCACCGCCGCGGCGGTGACCAGACGCGGCGCGGGCCGGCCCGGGACCAGCGCCGTGGTGATCACCACGTCGAATCCGCTGATCGTTTTTTCCAATGCTTTTTGCTGCTGGGCACGTTCCTCTTCGGTGAGTTCCCCGGCGTACCCACCCTCACCGGACGCTGAGACTTCCGAGATGCCCACATCGAGCCACTGCGCCCCCACCGACCGCACCTGATCCGCGACCTCCGGACGCACGTCGTAGCCAGACGTTCTCGCCCCCAACCGTTTGGCCGTCGCGAGCGCCTGCAGCCCGGCCACGCCAACACCGAGCACCAGCACGGTGGCGGGCTTCACCGTTCCGGCGGCCGTCGTCAGCATCGGAAAGAACCGGGTCGACTCCGAGGCCGCCAGCAGCACAGCCTTATATCCGGCCACGTTGGCTTGCGACGACAATGCATCCATCACCTGGGCTCGCGAGATTCGCGGGATGGCCTCGAGCGCGAACGCCTGCACCCCCGCCCGGGTCAGCGCGTCGATCGAGCTGTCGGCACTACGGGGTGCAAGGAAGCCGATCAGTGTCTGCCCGCGGCGTAACCTGCCGACCTCGTCTGCGGTCGGCGGTGCGACCTTGACGACAACGTCCGCGCCCCACGCATCGCCGATGCTGGCCCCGGCCTCGGTGTACAGCTCGTCGGGCAGCAATGCCCCTTCGCCGGCACCGGACTCGACCACGACCGCCACCCCACTATGCACCAGCGACGCGACCGCCTTGGGCACCAACGCGACACGCCGCTCATCGGTCCCGGACTCAGCCACCACCCCGACCGTCGTCTGCGGGTCTGTCATGGCGCGTACATCTACTTTCCTTTGTCACTAGCTGCCGTGTTGCGGACCCCGTCGGATTGACCACCCTATCCGCCGTTACCAGAGCGGGAAGTCTTGGCCGCGTTCTGACGCCGGGCGAGGCCCAAAGTAGCGTCGCTCGGACTCGGCAATCGGCACGTCGTTGATGCTGGCTTCGCGGCGTGTCATCAACCCCGACGGGGAGAACTCCCACAGTTCGTTGCCATAGTTCCGATACCACTGACCGCTGTCATCACGGCACTCGTACTGGAAGCGCACGGCGATGCGGTTGCCGTGGAAGCTCCACAGGCCCTTGCGCAGCGAATAGTCGAGCTCGCGCTGCCACTTGCGGGTCAGAAACGCCACGATCTCGTCCCTGCCGACGATGTGTTCGCTGCGGTTTCGCCATTGCGAGTCGGGCGTGTAGGCCCGGCTGACGTGCTCGGGGTCGCGAGTGTTCCAGGCGTCTTCGGCGGCCTGGACCTTCTGCAGCGCTGTTTCGTAGGTGAACGGTGGAAGCGGGGGCTTGGACCCGGATGTCTCGGTCATGAGGTCCATCGTGCGCTGGCAGTTCTCCCGACTGAAGCCACGCACCCCTTGAGCCCGAGCAGCGTGTCGTGTGCGTGGTGTAAGTGTCGCGACGGCGACCTGAAACGAGGCGTTTCGACACGTGTCCTATCGTGGCTGACATGGACTTTGCGATGTCGGCCAAGGCTATCGACTACCACAAGCGGTTGTCCGACTTCATGACCGAGTATGTCTTTCCGGCCGAGGCCGAATACGACAAATACCGGCACGACGCCGGACCGAACGACCACACCGTTCCGCCGATCATCGAGGAACTGAAAACCAGGGCCAAGGCGGCCGGCCTGTGGAACCTCTTCCTGCCGGCCGAGTCGGGGTTGACCAACCTGGACTACGCTCCGCTGGCCGAGCTGACCGGCTGGAGCCTGGAGATCGCGCCCGAGGCGCTCAACTGCGCGGCGCCCGACACCGGCAACATGGAGACCCTGCACCTGTTTGCCACCGACGAGCAGCGCAAGCAGTGGCTGGAGCCCTTGCTCAACGGTGAGATCCGTAGTGCCTTCTCGATGACCGAGCCGGCGGTCGCCAGCAGCGATGCCCGCAACATCGAAACGTCCATCGAGCGCGATGGCGGCGACTATGTGATCAACGGCCGCAAGTGGTGGAGCTCTGGTGCGGCGGACCCTCGCTGCAAGATCCTCATCGTGATGGGCCGCACCAACCCCGAGGCGGCCAGCCACCAACAGCAGTCGATGGTCCTGGTGCCAATCGATACGCCGGGCGTGACTGTCGTCCGCTCGACAACGGTCTTCGGTTACCAGGACCAGCCCGGGCACAGCGAGATCGTCTACGACAACGTCCGGGTGCCGGTCACCAACCTGCTCGGCGAAGAGGGCGGCGGGTTCGCGATCGCCCAGGCGCGGCTGGGGCCGGGCCGCATCCACCACTGCATGCGTGCGCTGGGCGGAGCCGAACGTGCGCTGGCACTGCTGGTCGACCGCGCGCGCAACCGGATCGCATTCGGCCGTCCACTGGCCGACCAAGGCCTCGTCCAGCAGGCAATTGCCAAGTCCCGCAACGAGATTGACCAGGCCAGGCTGCTGTGCGAGAAGGCCGCGTGGACCATCGACCAGCACGGCAACAAGGCCGCCCATCTGCTGGTATCCCAGATCAAGGCGGTGGCGCCGCAGGTGGCCTGCGACGTCATCGACCGGGCGATCCAGGTGCACGGGGCCGCCGGTGTCAGCGAGGACACCGCGTTGGCCCGGCTGTACGCCTGGCATCGCGCCATGCGGATCTTCGACGGACCCGACGAGGTGCACATGCGGACCATCGCGCGCACCGAGATCGGCCGCGAGCAATCCGCGCTCGCCGCGGCGGTTACCCCGCATGGCTGAGGCCGCCGTCCGGGAACTGCCGGGCGCCTGGAACTTCCGTGACGTCGCGGACTCCGCCCCCGTGTTGCGGCCCGGGCGACTCTTCCGATCCAGCGAGCTTAGCCGCCTCGATGACGAGGGCCGGGCAACGCTGCGCCAGCTCGGGATCACCGACGTCGCCGACCTGCGCGCGTCTCGGGAGGTCGCCCGGCGCGGTCGGGGGCTGGTTCCCGACGGCGTCGAGGTCCACCTGTTGCCCTTCCCCGACCTTGGAGATGAGGGGGGCGAGGACGAGCCCGACATCGACAGCCAGGCCCCGCACGAACACGCATTCCAGCGGCTTCTTACCGGTCAAGGCGGTGACTCTGACGAGTCCGACCTGTCCATCAACGAGGCCGCCATTAAGTACATGACCGACGAATACCGGCAATTCCCAACGCGTAACGGAGCGCAACCTGCGCTGCACCGCGTCATCACCCTGCTGGCCGCTGGACGCCCCGTGCTCACGCACTGCTTCGCGGGCAAGGACCGCACCGGCTTCGTGGTGGCCTCGGTGCTGGAAGCGATCGGTGTCGATCACGACACCATCGTCGCTGACTTCCTGCGCAGCAATGACGCGGTACCGCAGCTGCGGGCCCGGATCTCCGAGATGATCGCGCAG
>DATKEW010000176.1:0-2371 GCA_035511785.1 Mycobacterium sp. | reverse complement strand
TGGCCGACGCCGATCACTCCGCCGTAGCCGCCCTTCTGCAGCGCCTTGTCGTCGAGCACCTCGACTTCGAGGCCCGCGGATTCACCCAAAGCCGTTGCGCGCTTAGCGAATTCGGCGGGGAAGAGGTGGCTCGGCGGGGTGTTGACCAGGTCGCGCGCGGTGGCGACCGCGGTCGCGACGGCCGCGCCGTGCGCGCTCTGTTTCTTCGCGTCCTTGGCTCCCTTGGTTGCGGAGGCCAGCACGGTGATCTTGCGCAGCCCTTTGTCTTTCGGCGCGGTCTTGTCGCTGCGGAAGTCGGTGAACCGGTAGCTGCCCAGGATCAGCCCCTCGACGGCGGCAGCGCAGACGTCTTCACCGGGCAACTCGGCCAGCGTGGTGATCACCGCCTCGGCTCCGCCCAGCGACCGCGCCGCCACACCGGCCGCGCGACGGATGGTGTCTGCCGGCCATTCGGATCGCGGTTTGCCCAGGCCGATCGTGACCACGCTGGCCACTGGCAGCGACGGCACCACCAGTTGGTGTACCTGTTCACTGCCACCGGTGGCCTCCAGCGCCCGCATGCCGGCCTCGATTTCGGCGATCGCTTCGCCGGGCAGCAGCGGCTCGGCCGAGGCAATGGCTGCGCCTGGCCGGTCTTCGTCGCCGGTCGAGACGACCGGCACAAGCAATACCGAAGAACCCGCACTACGTTTCGGCAGCGAC
Source organism: Mycobacterium sp. (assembly GCA_035511785.1). Lineage (GTDB taxonomy): Bacteria > Actinomycetota > Actinomycetes > Mycobacteriales > Mycobacteriaceae > Mycobacterium. The sequence continues at coordinate 1,669 of DATKEW010000176.1, read as the reverse complement.
GTGGCGACGTTGACGGAAGGTGATTGGTAACCCGGTTTGATGGTCACGGGCAATCACCCTAGTCACCGGGGGTAGGGCTTAGATCGGCAGCGTCCCTGCCGAGTAATCGAAGGCGGTCACCGGGGCGTCAAAACCCTTGAGCGTCAGCGGGCCGTGGGCGACCGCGGGCCGGTCCGGCAACTCGTCGTGCAGGGCTGAATCGGCGAGTATCTGCCCCGGTGCCGCGGCCGCCACGAGTCGCGCGGCCAGGTTGACCGGGTTGCCGAAGTAGTCCCCGTTGATGGCGAGCACCGTGCCGTACGCAAGACCGGCACGGACCTGCAGTCCCTCCTCGCTCGCCCGCGGATGGTCGACGAGATCAACCGCCGCCTTCAGGAGCTGCTGGGGCAGCCGGCTCACCCACATCACCTCGTCGCCGATGAACTTCACCACCCGGCCGCCGTCGGCATGCACCACGTCGGAGACGGCGCCGGCGAACTCGTTGAGCAAGTGCGACAACTGCACGGGCGTGAGCGCCTGGGTCAACACGGTGAAGCCGCACAGATCCGCGAAGCCGATGCCGCACACCACGGCCGCCGATGGATCGCGAATGACCCCCTCGAAGTGGGTTCGCGCGCTGATCAGATGGTGGCGATGAACGGTGTCGATCAGCGCCCCGAGCCGAGGGATGAACTCCGCGATGGCGCGATAAGCCTGCGCCGTTGCCAGTTCGTCGTGGGTGTGCGTCATCTGGATGTCCGGCATCCCGGCGCGGATCATCGTCGACTCGGCCTCCGCGAGCCGGGCCATGGCGGCACCGAGCACTCGCAGCAGGCCGAACGCGCCGTCCTCGCCCACCGCCGCCTTGAGCGCGAGCCATGTCGCCAGGGCGTCGACATCGGCCTGGCTGAGCGTTGGGATGTCGGGACCGGCGATGGTGAGCCCGAGCAAAGCCCAGGCTCGCGCGACGTCCTCGGCTGACACCCCGAGTTCCTCGGCGGCGGTTTGCACGGTGTAGACAGGGGGTCCCGACCACAGCACGACATCACCCGCGAGCCCGAACAGCCGGCCGCGGCGCTCGGCTTCCACCATCTCGTCGACCGTGAACCCGAGGTCGTCCAGGTACTTGATCAGGTCCGCCCGCTGGCGTGGGTCTGCGATTCCGGCAGCCTCGAGGTCATCGAAATCGGACACCTACCCAAGTGTGCCAGCAGCGGGGCGGGCCCAGGTTGAATTGCGCGGCTCGCCCCCTAGCCGCTGCGCGGCTGGGAGGTACCCCCACCTCCCGCCGCTTCACGGCGCGCATCGTCGCCGAGCTAGGGTGGGACGCCGTGAGCGATGCGCCGGAGCTGCTAAAGGGACCGCTGGAAGACCGCCATCGCGAGTTGGGTGCCAGTTTCGCCGAATTCAGTGGCTGGCTGATGCCGGTGTCCTATGCCGGCACCGTCAGCGAACACAACGCCACCCGCAACGCCGTCGGCCTGTTCGATGTCAGCCACCTCGGCAAGGCGCTGATCCGGGGACCGGGTGCCGCGTGGTTCGTCAACTCCGCGCTGACCAACGATCTGGGCCGCATCGGCCCCGGCGAGGGGCAATCCGGCAAGGCTCAGTACACACTGTGCTGCACCGAATCCGGCGGCGTGATCGACGACCTGATCGCCTACTACGTGGACGACGACGAGATCTTCCT
>DATKEW010000175.1:0-6707 GCA_035511785.1 Mycobacterium sp. | reverse complement strand
TGGCCGACGCCGGCACACCCTCTGCGACGCGCGACCACGCCGACGTCTCGGCGCTGCTGCCGCCCGACGAAACGGCGCCGACATTTTCGGTGGCCCTGATGGAATTGGGTGCGACGGTGTGCACCGCGCGCACGCCGCGATGTGGGTTATGTCCGCTTGATCAGTGCGCATGGCGGCACGCCGGATATCCGCCGGCGCAGGCGCCGGCGCGCCGCGTTGCGACCTACGCCGGAACCGACCGTCAGGTCCGCGGGCGATTGCTCGATGTCTTGCGGGCCAACGACTCTCCAGTCACGCGCGCCCAATTGGATGTGGCGTGGCTGACCGACTGCGGTCAGCGTGACCGGGCGCTGGATTCGTTGCTTGCCGACGGACTGGTGACCCGGACCGTCGATGGCCGGTTCGCATTGGCCGGCGAGGAGTAGCCGCTTCAGGAGACGAGGCCCGCGAAGAAAGATTCGACCGCCTCGCGGTACACCTGTGGCGCTTCGTCGTGAACCAGGTGACCTGCTTGCCGAACCGCCAAATACGTTGTCGGAGAACTTGTCTTGGTCATCGCGTGCATCTGGCCCGGCGGCGTGACCGAGTTGCCGGCCTCGATGAGCAGCGCCGGCGCCCGCACGGCCAGCCACTGCGACCAATAGTCCCGGGTACCCCACTCCGCGGCGATCTCGATCCATCGCGACGTGTGGCCGTGCAACCGCCAACCGGTGGGGGTGCGATCGAAGGCATCCAGGAAGTACTGCCCGGCAATTGGTCCGAATTCATCGAATACTTGCTCAGCGGAGTCGAATTCGACCGGAAGGGCATGCAGCCAAGGCTCCCAGGGGCCGGTGGTGCGGCCACGGAAGTCCGGGGCCATATCCTCGAGCACCAACGCCGACACCAGATCCGGACGCTCCGCGGCCAGACACCAGGAGTGCAGGGCACCCATCGAATGACCCACCAGCCGGACCGGCGCCCCCAATGCGCGCACCGCGTCGGCAAGATCGGCGACGAACCGCTCGGTGCTGATCGGATGCGGATCATCGACGTCGCGGCCCCGATGCCACAACGCGTCGTAGGTGTACACGGTGCCCAACCGGGTCAGCCAGGGTAGCTGCCGCGACCAGGTGGTGCCCCGGCCCATGAGGCCGTGCACCAGTATCAACGGCTCACCGTGGCCGCCGCGGCAAGTCAGCAGATTGCCGGGCATGTCACCATCTTGCGTGCCCCGCCCGACAGTTGGACAGGCGAGGGGGCGCGGTAGCCTAGCGGCATGCCAGTGGTGAAGATCAACGCAATCGAGGTACCCGCCGACGCTGGCCCCGAACTGGAGAAACGGTTCGCCCACCGGGCGCACGCGGTGGAGAACCAGCCCGGTTTCCTCGGCTTTCAGCTGCTGCGTCCGGTAAAGGGTGAGGACCGCTACTTCGTGGTGACACACTGGGAGTCCGATGAAGCATTCCAGGCGTGGGCGAAAGGGCCCGCCATCGAAGCCCATGCCGGTCACCGGGCGAACCCCGTTGCGACTGGCGCGACGCTCCTGGAATTCGAGGTTGTGCTGGACGTTGCCGCCAACGACCGGACCGGCTAGCAAGCAGCGCCTCACGCGACGCCGGGTGGTGGCGTTGAGCGCCGCCGCAGCACTCGTAGTGACCCTGGCGCCCGGTTGCGCGCCCTCACCTTCCCCGCAGGCGAATGCGGCGAACCCGGGGCGGCAGATCGACACCCGGACTCCTCCCGGTATCCGGGCCCAGCAGACCTTGGACATGCTGAACTCCGACTGGCCGATCGGTCCGGTCGGTGTGCGCACCCTCGCCGCCCCCGACAAGGTCGACTCGGTGGAAACCACGATGGAGGGGTTGTGGTGGGATCGCCCCTTCACCCTGGCCGGCGTGGACATCAGCGCCAGCGTGGCCACGCTGCACCTCATCTCCTCCTACGGCGCGCGACAAGACATCCGGATTCACACCGACGACGACGGGTGGGTCGATCGGTTCGACCTCGAGACGCAACCTCCGGCGGTCACCTCGTGGCGCGACGTCGACGCGGTGTTGAGCAAGACCGGTGCACGCTACTCCTACCAGGCCGCCAAGGTCGACAATGATCACTGCGACCCGGTGCAAGGTACCAACACCGGCGAATCTCTGCCGCTGGCATCGATTTTCAAGTTGTACGTGCTGCACGCACTGGCGGGTGCGATCAAAGACGGCACGGTGTCCTGGGATGACCAACTGACGGTCACCGACAAGAGCAAGGCCGTCGGCTCTTCGGGCTTGGAATTGCCTCCCGGAGCGCATGTTTCGGTTCGCAGCGCCGCCGAGAAGATGATCGCCACCAGCGACAACATGGCCACCGACTTGCTGATCGGGCGGATGGGCACGCACGCTATCGAGCAAGCGCTCGTCACGGCCGGCCACCACGATCCGGCCAGCATGACACCCTTCCCCACTATGTACGAGCTGTTCTCCGTCGGCTGGGGCCAACCGGATCTGCGCGAGCAGTGGAAGCAAGCTTCCCCGCAAGTCCGTGCTCAGTTGTTGACGCAGGCGAATTCCACTCCCTATCAACCTGATCCCACCCGCGCCCACACCCCGGCCTCCACCTACGGCGCGGAGTGGTACGGCAACGCCGAGGACATCTGCCGAGTGCACGCGGCGCTGCAAGCCGACGCGGTCGGGGCTGCCGCTCCGGTCAGACAGATCCTTTCTGCGGTATCGGGTATCCAGCTGGACCGCAACATCTGGCCGTACATCGGCGCAAAGGCCGGGGGCCTGCCGGGCGACCTGACGTTCAGCTGGTACGCCGTCGACAAGACGCAGCAGCCGTGGGTGGTCAGCTTTCAGCTGAACTGGCCCCGCGATCACGGTCCGACGGTGACGGGCTGGATGCTGCGGGTCGCCAAGCAGGTCTTCGCGTTGATCGCGCCGCACTGATCACTACAACCGTAGCGTCCAGCGGCCGCCTCGGAAGTGCATGACGGTGCGGCCGAGCGGTGCAATGTCGATGCGCCAGAACGATTTCGGTGGGGCGTCAAGCGTCAGCAGGATCGCCGCCCGGATCACCGCCGAATGCGTCACCGCCACAGCCGGAAATGTGTTGTCGGTCAGCGACTCCAGCCACGCGTCCACCCGTTGGATCAGGTCGGCTATCGACTCACCGCCGTGCGGGGCGTGGGCGGGTTCGGTCAGCCATGCCTCGAGATCTGCGGGGCCGATGTTCGCAAGCGCCTCGCCGCGCCACCGCCCGCAATCCAGATCGGCCAGCCGCGGCTCCGTCGTGGCTTGCAAGCCCAGCAGCTGCGCCGTCTGACGGGCACGCCGCTCGGGTCCGGTGAGTTGGCGGGTGTCGCCGGCGATGTCAAGTGCGGCAACGGCTTCGGCAAGGCGGCGGCCGGTGTCGTTGAGCGGCTCGTCGGCGGGAAAACGCCCGGCCGCCATCGCGTCGGTCATCGCGTGCGACACCAAGGTCAGCCGGACGACCTCGGTCACGCCGAGGTGCTCGATGCCTGTCCGCTCTGGGCTCGCTCCCCCAGCAGCCGCCCTGCAAGCGTCGCAAACACCAGGCCAATGGCCGTCCATAGCACCAGCTGCGTACCCAGCGAAACCAGTCTGAACTCGTAGAGATCGTCAGCGGGAAAGCCCGGATAGATGATCGCACCCGAGGCGTCGCGCAAAGGTTGCGGTGTCTCGTCCACGGCCGGTAGCAACACCATCACCACGACGATCGCCACCAGATAAGTCCCAGCCGCGAGCAGCCAACCGCTCCAGTTGCCGAGTCGGGCAGCGAGCCGGCCGGCCAGCCACACCCCGGCGATCGCCAGCACCACCGACAGCAGCATCATCACCAGATACCACCCGGTGCGCGTCCCGATCGTGTCCGCCTGGCCAACGGCCGGTGGATTGGGCGGATACTTCAGGAACGGCACCAGGTACACCGCGCCGAAGGCGCCCGCCCCCAAAAGTACCGAAAGTTCCTGTGGTGAAATACTTCTCGCTCGTGCCGCAACGACGCAGAACAGCACGGCGAACAAGGCTCCCATCGCAACACCGAAAATGAGCACACCGAAACCCAATCCGGCGTTTGCCTGCACCCCGCGGGTGAACAACTCGGCGCCGTGCTCGTGCACGCCGTGCGCGTTCTCGGCGTCGGTTCGACCGTCCTCGAAAGCGATCGCGCGGCCGATGACAGGCTCGGCGCACAGGCGCGCGAATAGGAATGCCAGCGCCGCGGCGAGCGCGCCCGCCACCAGACCGCGCGCGATCAGACGCTTCTCCACGTGGCCGGAGTCAGTGGCAGGGGAAACCGAGTAGATGCCGCGCGTCGTGTACGAATTCGTGCACGTGGGAATCACTGCCGAACAGCGACACCGCGCCCTGGTCGACTCCGACGAAGTAAAGCGCCAAGAGCGCCAGGAAGACGGTTGCCGCCAACCAGAGCGCGGCACGTGCCGCCGACAGATCGATCGACCGGGTGCCGGTTGCCTTCGAACTGGACGCTGAATTGGACACAATTGACTCCTTCTGGGGATATCGCGTCCCGCTTGGGTGTTGGTGACGAGCTTCGGGTCTGACTTTGGACAGTGGCGCGACCGTTCTGGAGTCTCACCAGATTCCGTTACCCGTCGACAACACGCGTCAGTCTAAACCGCGGACCCGTCCGTTGATCAAACGGAAGGCTGCTGCGGCGGCGTCCCGTAGCCGAGCTGACTCGCCGTGTATTTCGCCGCATCGGTGATCGGCACCGCCTGGACCGCCGTGCCGTAGGCGCAGATCTCGGTCCACACGTCGCCGATCTCGGTGGTGTCGAACCGCATTGCGACGATCGCGTTGCCGCCGCGATTGCGCGCCTCGGCGACCAGCCGGCCCATCGCTTCGTTGCGGCTCTTGGCCAGATTCTTCGTCATTCCAGCCAGCTCGCCGCCGAACATGGACTTCAATCCGGCGCCGAATTGGGAGAACGCGTTTCGCGAACGGACGGTCAACCCGAACACTTCGCCGCACACGCGTTGGATTTCCCAGCCCGGGAGGTCGTTGGTGGTGACGATCAGCACGGCGAGCCCTTCTTCTCGAGCAAGCGAAAACGGGCGGTAGTCCCGTCAGAGACTAACCGCCCGTTTCCGGCAATCGCTACTGCGTCTCGGGCGCGGCGTGCGCCCCGGCCTTCGCCAGATCAGGCTGAGCCGGCGGCTTGCGGGTCCCGGTGAACGTGAACGTCGCGTCCTCAACGGGTCCTTCGCCGTCCCAGTTGTCGACGTCGACGGTGACGATCTGTCCCGGCCCGACCTCCTCGAAGAGGATCTTCTCCGACAACTGGTCCTCGATCTCGCGCTGGATGGTGCGCCGCAGCGGACGGGCACCCAGCACCGGATCGAAGCCGCGCTTGGCCAGCAGCGACTTGGCCTTGTCGGACAGCTCCAGGGCCATGTCCTTGCTCTTGAGCTGGCCGGCGACCCGGCCGATCATCAGGTCGACCATCCGGATGATCTCGTCGCGAGTCAGCTGGTGGAAGACGATGACTTCGTCGATGCGGTTGAGGAACTCCGGCCGGAAGTGCTTCTTCAGCTCGTCGTTGACCTTTTGCTTCATCCGCTCGTAGTCGTTATCGCCGCCGCCCTGGGTGAAGCCCAGGCCGACCGGCTTGGAAATGTCGGAGGTCCCGAGGTTGGAGGTGAAGATCAGCACGGTGTTCTTGAAATCCACCGTTCGGCCCTGCCCGTCGGTGAGCCGGCCGTCCTCGAGAACCTGCAGCAGGCTGTTGTAGATCTCCTGGTGCGCCTTCTCGATCTCGTCGAACAACACCACCGAGAACGGCTTGCGCCGCACCTTCTCGGTGAGTTGGCCGCCCTCTTCGTAGCCGACGTATCCCGGCGGGGCGCCGAACAGCCGCGACGCGGTGAACCGGTCGTGGAACTCGCCCATGTCGATCTGAATGAGCGCGTCGTCGTCGCCGAACAAGAAGTTGGCCAGCGCCTTGGACAGTTCGGTCTTACCGACACCGGAGGGGCCGGCGAAGATGAACGAACCCGACGGGCGCTTCGGGTCTTTCAGCCCGGCGCGGGTACGGCGGATCGCCTTGGACACGGCCTTGACCGCATCCTCCTGGCCGATGATCCGCTTGTGGATCTCGTCTTCCATGCGCAGCAGCCGGGTGGTCTCGGCCTCGGTGAGCTTGAACACCGGGATACCGGTCCAGTTACCCAGCACCTCGGCGATCTCGTTGTCGTCGACCTCGGCGACCACGTCGAGATCGCCTGAACGCCATTGCTTTTCGCGCTCGGCTCGCTGGGCCACCAGTTGCTTTTCCCGGTCGCGCAGGCTGGCCGCCTTCTCGAAGTCCTGGGCGTCGATCGCGGATTCCTTCTCCCGGCGCGCCTCGGCGATCTTCTCGTCGAACTCACGCAGGTCTGGCGGCGCGGTCATCCGGCGGATCCGCATCCGCGCACCCGCCTCGTCGATCAGGTCGATTGCCTTGTCCGGCAGGAACCGGTCGTTGATGTAGCGGTCGGCCAGGGTGGCGGCGGCCACGATCGCCGAGTCGCTGATGGACACCCGGTGGTGCGCCTCGTAGCGGTCCCGCAGACCCTTGAGGATCTCGATGGTGTGCTCCACCGTGGGCTCGCCGACCTGCACCGGCTGGAAGCGGCGCTCCAGCGCGGCATCCTTTTCGATGTACTTGCGGTATTCGTCGAGCGTGGTGGCGCCGATGGTCTGCAGCTCACCGCG
>DATKEW010000174.1:0-11198 GCA_035511785.1 Mycobacterium sp. | reverse complement strand
GACGTAGCAATCATCGGGCTGGCATGCAGGTTCCCCAACGCTGCTGGACCCGGCGATTTCTGGCGCCTCATTCGCGCCGGACTCGAAGTAGCCCAGTTGCCGGGCGATGTCGCGGAGTTCGACGCGAACTTCTTCAACCTGTCGCCGCGCGAGGCGTGCACGATGGACCCCCGGCAGCGATTGGCACTCGAATTGGCTTGGGAACTATTCGAGGATGCTTTCCTGGTGCCGGAAACGCTGCGCGGCGAGCAGGTTTCGATCTACCTCGGGGCGATGACCGATGACTATGCCGTCCTGACGCTTCGCGACGCCCCGAACAACCTCGACAATCTCGATCATCACTCGTTTGCCGGGATCAGCCGGGGAATGATCGCCAACAGGATCTCGTATGCGTTCGGGTTGCAGGGCTCCAGTATGATCGTCGATTCGGGTCAATCGTCCTCCCTGGTGGCGGTTCACCTGGCATGCGAAAGCCTGCGCACGGGTGAGTCGCCGCTGGCGATAGCCGGTGGGATCCACCTCAATCTTGCTGACGAAACAGCATTGCTTGAAACGGAATTCGGCGCGCTGTCGACGTCGGGCCACACCTATGCGTTCGATGGACGTGCCGACGGTTACGTGCGGGGTGAAGGCGCTGCCCTGGTGCTGTTGAAGCCGTTGCGCGCCGCGCTGGGGGACGGGAACCGCATCCGCGCAATCATTCGGGGGAGTGCTGTCGGCAACGCCGGCCACAGCTCCGCCGGCCAGGCCGTGCCCTCGGTTTCCGGACAAGCCGATGTCATCCGGCGTGCGCTTCGCGGCGCGGGCCTTGGCAGCAACGACATCGACTACATCGAGGCCCACGGCACCGGAACCGCAATCGGCGACCCGGTCGAGGCGAGGGCGCTGGGCGAAATATTCGCCGAGCGCCAGCATCGCCCGGTGAGCGTGGGATCAGTCAAGACCAACATCGGCCACGCCGGAAGCGCCGCAGGAATTGCCGGCCTACTCAAGGCCGCATTGGCGATCGAAAACGCCATGATCCCACCGAGTCTCAACTATGTCAGCGCGAATCCCGAGATTGATCTGACAAAGCTCGGGCTGCAAGTCAACACCGCGCTGACACCCTGGCCGGTGCACGAGCGGCCGCGACGGGCGGGGGTGTCGTCGTTCGGGATGGGCGGAACGAATGCGCATGTGCTTGTCGAGGAACCTCCCACGGAGCCGGAAAGTCCCGTGGCTGAACCTGATGACGCCGTGGTGGCCTGGGTGTTGTCGGCCCGATCGGCCGAAGCGCTGGCGAATCAGGCCAGACGGCTGCTGGCACATGTGAACGCCGACCAGGGATTGGGTGTGGCCGATGTGGGGTGGTCGTTAGCGACGACGCGGTCGGTGTTCGAGCATCGAGCGGTGCTGGTAGGTGGCGATCGCGGGCAGTTGGTGTCGGGGTTGACGGGATTGGCTGCCGGGCAGCCGGGCGCGGCTCCGGTGGGTCGGGCGCGTTCGGCTGGCAAGACTGTGTTCGTGTTCCCAGGCCAGGGCTCGCAGTGGTTAGGGATGGGCGCGGCGTTGTATGGGCGTTTCCCGTTGTTTGCCAACGCTTTTGATGAGGCCGAGCGGGCAATGAATCACCAACTGCGGACACCGCTCAAGCAGGTGATCTGGGGCGGTGATGCAGCGCTGCTGCAAAACACCGAGTTCGCCCAGCCGGCGTTGTTTGCCCTCGAGGTCGCGCTGGCGGCGTTGTGGCGATCGTGGGGTGTTGTTCCGGATGTGGTGATGGGTCATTCGGTGGGCGAGATCACAGCGGCGTATGTGGCCGGGGTGTTGTCGCTGGAGGATGCGGCAAAGGTGGTGGCCGCACGGGGCCGGTTGATGGCGGGGTTGCCGGCTGGTGGGGCGATGGTCGCGGTGGCCGCCAGCGAAGACGAGGTGGTGCCGCTGCTGACCCAGGGTGTGAGTATCGCGGCGGTCAATGGCCCGAATTCGGTGGTGATTTCGGGTGAGCAGGCCGCGGTGGCTGCTATCGCGGATCGGTTGGCGGGACAGGGTCGCCGTACACATCGGTTGTCCGTCTCGCACGCGTTTCATTCGCCGTTGATGCAACCCATCCTGGAGGAGTTTGGCCAGGAGGTGGCGGGGGTGTCGGCGGGAGAGCCGCGGATGGCGCTGGTGTCCAACGTGACTGGGCAGTTGGCCGGCGCGGGCTACGGGTCGGCCCAGTATTGGGTTGAGCACGTGTGCCGGCCGGTGCGTTTTGTCGACGGGGTGCGGTTGGCCGAGTCCCAGGGGGCCGGGGTGTTCGTGGAGGTGGGCCCCGGTGCGGCGCTGACGGCGGCGGTGGATCAATCGTTGACAGGCCAGCAGGGCACGTCGGTGATGACGCTGGCCGACGATCGCCCCGAAATCGATTCGCTGCTGAGGGCGGCGGGGCACTTGTTCACCACAGGTCTGAGCGTGGATTGGCCTGCGGTGTTCAGCGGCTTGGCAGTCCGTCGAGTCGAGTTGCCGACTTACGGGTTCGTCCGGCACCGATATTGGTTGGGCGCAGGCGCAGATGTGCCGACTCCCATCGCGAGCCGGTGGGCGGGCCTGGCCGAGCGGTTGCAGGCGTTGCCCCCCGAGGAGCAGCACCGTCAGCTGGTGGAGTTGGTGCGCTTGCATGCGGCGACGGTTTTGGGGCACTCGGGTGGTCACGACATCGACGCCGACCGCGCCTTTGGAGACCTTGGGTTTGAGTCGCTGACCGGGGTCGAACTGCGCAACCGCCTCACAACCGAAACCGGATTGGCATTGTCGCGCACTCTGATCTTCGACTATCCGACTCCAGCGGCATTGGCCACTTACCTTCAACAACTTCTTCACGGCGATCGCGAAGAATCAGACGATGAGAAGGTTTGGTCTACGCTGCGAAAGATTCCTCTCGCCGAGCTTCGCAGAACCGGACTGCTCGACAAACTATTACTGCTCGCCGGCGAGCCCGAAAAGGTCGTTCCTGATTCAACTGTCAGTGATGACCTCATCGACGCTTTAAGTCCTGATGCCTTGATCGCGATGGCGCTCAACCCGAACGAAGACGACGGCATTGAATAACGAAATCTGAGCTGGCAGAATCGATTACGCGAAGGTGCCGGGGTCTGATATTTGACAGATGTTGAATAGCAGTCACTTTGCCGTACTGCACACGACCGCCTAAACTTCGGGCACTGGGGGATCTTATTCGAGCAGAGGGTAGGGCATGAGCGTAATCGCAGGTGTGTTTGGTGCGTTGCCACCGCATCGTTACAGCCAGAGCGAGATTACCGACCAAATTGTCGAGTTCCCCGTGTTGAAGGAACACGAAGCGATTGTCCGGCGTCTGCATGCGGGTGCAAAAGTCAACAGCCGCCACCTGGTTCTGCCCCTGGAGACGTATCCGTCGCTGACCGACTTCGGCGAGGCGAACGAGGTCTTCATCGAAAACGCGGTCGACCTAGGTTGCGAGGCGCTGCTGGGCGCGCTTGACGAGGCGGGCCTGCAACCCCGAGACATTGACATGGTCGCCACCACGACCGTCACCGGCGTTGCGGTGCCGTCGCTGGACGCCAGGATCGCCGGACGACTCGGTATGCGCCCGGATGTGCGCCGGATGCCGCTGTTCGGTCTGGGCTGCGCAGCGGGGGCGGCAGGGGTGGGCCGGCTACACGACTATCTGCGTGGTGCGCCCAATGGAGTCGCAGCTCTGGTATCCGTCGAGCTCTGCTCACTCACCTTCCCGGCGGTCAAGCCAACCGTGTCGGGTCTGGTTGCCACGGCGATGTTCGGCGACGGGGCAGCCGCGGTGGTCGCCGTCGGCGACCGTCGCGCCGAGCAAGTGACGGCTAGTGGGCCCGACATCCTCGATTCGCGCAGTCGCCTGTACCCGGAATCGCTGCACATCATGGGCTGGAACGTTGATTCCGCCGGCCTGCAGCTCGTGCTGTCTCCCGAGCTCACGACGGTTCTCGACCGCTACCTGGCCGACGACGTCAATAAGTTCCTCGCCTCGCGCGGTTTGACCAAGGACGACATCGGCGCCTGGGTGGGCCATCCCGGCGGTCCCAAGGTGATCGACGCGATCACCCACAGCCTCGAGCTGCCCCCAGAGGCACTCGAACTGACCTGGCGCTCGCTCGGCGAAATCGGCAACCTTTCGTCGGCCTCGGTGCTGCACATCTTGCGCGACACCATTGCCAAACCGCCGCCCAGCGGAAGCCCCGGGCTGTTGCTTGCGATGGGTCCCGGGTTCTGCTCGGAACTGGTGCTACTGCGCTGGCATTGAGTCGACGATGTCGACGGTCAGTCCCGGCCGCGGGGCCAGCGCGGCGAGGTTGGCCGCGCGAATGCGCTGAGCGGGCAGCCGGAGCCTGGTCCTGGCGACCAGCCGGGCAAGCATGACCGTCATCTCGGTGCTCGCCATGACCGCACCGACGCAGCGGTGCAAGCCGCCGCTGAACGGGATGAACTCGTGCGGTGCGGGCTTGCGGTAATCCGGCGAGTCGGGATGCCAGCGCGCCGGCCGGAATTCGGTTGGGTCGGGCCATAGCTCGGGGAGCCGGTGGGTGACGTACGCGCTGAAGATCAGCAACCGCCCGGCGCGGATGCGGTGCCCGTCGAACCAAAGGTCACGCATCACCCGGCGGGCGGAGATCACCCCGGGTGAGTACAGCCGGAGTGTCTCGTGTACCACGCCATTGAGATAGGTCAGCCCATCCAGGTCTCCGGCGGCGGGCGGCCGGTCGCCGAGCACGCGATCGACCTCGTCTGCGGCGTTGTCCTACGCACCGGGCAAGGTCAGCAGCGTGTAGATCGCCCAGGCCAGCGCGCCGCTGGTGGTCTCGTAACCGGCGGTGATCAGCGAAATGATCGAATCGCGAATCTCGTTGTCGCTCAACGCGTAACCCTCTTCGCCGCGACCATTGATCAGCATCGTCATCATGTGGTCGTCGGGTCTGGGCGCAGCGCGGGCGGCGGCGATCTGGTCGTCGATGAAGTCGTTGAGGCGCGCACGGGCGGCCATCGCCCGCCGCCATCCCGGGGAGTTGACCCGCTGCTGCAGCGCCACCACCTGCGGTAGCCGATGGGTCAGGTCCAGCAGGGATTGGAGTTGCTCCCCAAGGAAGTCGGAGTGAATGGCAATCCGCAGGCCGAACAGGCTCTCCGCGGTGCTGCGCCGGACCGCCGAGCGGCACTGTTGGTAGATGTCCAGCCGTTGCCCGGGCTGCCAGCAGTCGATGACGGTGTCGATGTTGGACACCATCGTCTGCACGTAGTCCTGGATCTGGCGGTGACGCAGCCCCGGCGCCACAACACTGCGACGGCGCCGGTGGTCGTCGCCGTCGCTGACGATCAAGGCCGTGGGCCCGTCGACGAGAGCAAGGTTTTCAAACGTTTCCCGCCAGCTGAACGCGTCGGCATTGGCGAACACGAACTTGTTCGCCTCGCCGCCCAGTAGATAGGTGTAGCCGTATCGGCCGACGCCGGAATTGATCACCGCACCGCGTCGCCGGTACAAGGCGAGTAACGCCTCGCCGGGCGGGTAACGCACCGGCCGGTACGCGGTCATTCGAGCACCTCCGATAGCTCCAGCCAGCGGGTTTCCGTCGCCGCAACCTCATCTTCGAGGTCGCGCAACTCTTGGGTCAGTCGCGTCAGCGCGACGTGGTCGGACTGGTCATGCTCGGCGAGTTCGGTGTGTTTGGCCGCGATCCGGTCGGCCAGCCGTGCGAGTTGGCGGTCCGCCGCGGCAAGCTCCTTCTCGGCGGCGCGACGCTGCGCGCCGGACACCGCCCGCGGCTGGGCGGCGAGCGGTCGCGGCCGTGGCTCCCCGATGGGCGGGGAATGGGCCGCCAGCCGCAGATATTCGTCAATGCCGCCGGGCAGGTGCCGCAACCGGCCGTCGAGAATCGCGTACTGCTGATCGGTGACCCGCTCGAGCAGATACCGGTCGTGCGAGACGACGATCAAGGTGCCCGCCCACGAGTCGAGCAGATCCTCGGTGGCGGTCAGCATCTCGGTGTCGACGTCGTTTGTGGGTTCGTCGAGGAGCAAAACGTTCGGCTCAGACAACAACGTGAGCATGAGCTGCAACCGCCGTCGCTGCCCACCGGACAGGTCGTCGACTCGGGCGGAGAGTTGTCCCCGGCCGAAACCGAGTCGCTCCAGCAGCTGGGCAGGGGTCACCTCGCGGCCCTCCACCTGATAGCCGCCGCGCAGCCTGCCCAGCACGTCAGCGATCCGGTCATCGGCGACTTGGCTCAGCTGATCACCCCCCTGGTCGAGCACGGCGAGCTTGACGGTCTTGCCGTGCTTGACGCGGCCGGTGTCTGGCGCGACGGTGCCGGCGATCAGTCCCAGCAGGGTTGACTTTCCGGCACCGTTGGCGCCGACGATGCCGGTGCGTTCACCCGGGCCGATCCGCCATTCGATATCGCGCAGCACCGGGCGGCCGTCGAACGACACCGATACGTCGAGCAGATCGATGACATCCTTCCCGAGCCGGGCGGTTGCCAGCTTGGCCAGCTCGACGGTATTGCGCAGCGGCGGCACGTCGGCGATCAGTTGATTGGCGGCGTCGATCCGGAACTTGGGCTTCGAAGTCCGCGCCGGTGGTCCCCGCCGTAGCCAGGCCAGCTCCTTGCGCATCAAGTTCTGCCGTTTGGCTTCGGCCGCCGCGGCCAGCCGGTCGCGCTCGACGCGCTGCAGCACGTACGCCGCGTACCCGCCTTCGAATGGTTCGACGATCCCGTCGTGCACCTCCCACGTGGTGGTGGCGACTTCGTCGAGAAACCAGCGGTCGTGTGTCACCAACAGCAACCCGCCGGTGTTGCGCGCCCAGCGTTGCCGCAGATGGCCGGCCAGCCACGTGATGCCTTCGATGTCGAGGTGGTTGGTGGGCTCGTCGAGGGCGATCACGTCCCATTCACCCACCAGCAGCCTGGCAAGCTGCACCCGTCGTCGTTGCCCGCCGCTGAGCGTGGAGACCGTTGCGTCCCAGTCGATGTCGGAAACCAGTCCGTCGACCACGTCGCGTACCCGCGCGTCACCCGCCCAGCGGTGTTCGGCCTGGTCGCCGACCAGTGTCCAGCCAACGGGGCGATCCGGGTCGAGGGTGTCTGCCTGACTCAACGCGCTGACCCGCAACCCGCTGCGCTGGGTGACCCGCCCGGAATCGGGCAGCAGTTGACCGGTCAGCAGGTCCAGCAGGCTGGACTTGCCGTCCCCGTTTCGCCCCACAACGCCGATGCGCGCGCCATCGTCGATGCCGAGCGTGACCGACTCGAAGACCACCTGCGTCGGATATTGCAGGTGCACCGCCTCGGCCCCCAGTAGGTGTGCCACCGACCCGACGCTAGCGGAGGCTGGGCCCCCACGACGACGCGAGCCAGCGGCTCGCAAATCGCCGAACGCGGGCCCGTTTCAGCCGCGCCAGGGGGTAATCCTGCGGTAAATGAAGCACGATAGGTCGAAGGTGACGGTGATGGCCAGCGCAGCCAAGGTCCTCGAGGCCGAATGTGACATGCACCTGCGGGCGGCCGAACAGGCGGTGCGCGTCGCTCGACGGGCCGAGGGAGCGCGGCAACAGGTGAGGGCAGCCCAGCGATCCGCGGCCGCCAGCATGGATAGGTCCGCGGAGAGTCAGGACCGGGCCGCCTGGACATACGAGCAAGCCGCCGAACACAGCGATCGCGGGGACGAATACCGCGAGCACGCGGCTCGCCACCGGCAGTTCGCACGGGAGGACCGCCGGATGGCCGAGCGGTTGCGAGAAATGGCGGATAGCGACTCGATGGGCATCACAACCCACTACGCCGCCCCCTAAGCCGCGAAGCCCACCCGCCTGCCTGCCGCGGGCACCCTCGCGCATGCAAAGGGCCTGACCAAGACCGTCGAGCACACCGATGTGCCATGATGTCCACGCTGTCAAGACTCAGGGAGCAGCGGGTGGATCTCAAATTTTCGATGGTCACACGGCCGGTCCGGCGTCTGATTGCCACGGCGCAAAACGGCCTGGAAGTCCTGCGGCTGGGGGGCCTGGAAACGGGGAGCGTCCCGTCGCCATCCCAGATCGTCGAAAGCGTGCCGATGTACAAGCTTCGGCGGTACTTTCCACCGGACAGCCGGCCCGGTCACTCGCCGGTAGGGCCACCCGTGCTGATGGTGCACCCGATGATGATGTCGGCCGACATGTGGGACGTCACCCGTGAGGACGGCGCGGTGGGCATCCTACACGCCGGCGGACTTGATCCCTGGGTCATCGACTTCGGCTCGCCCGACAAGGTCGAGGGCGGCATGCGCCGCAACCTGGCCGACCACATCGTCGCGCTCAGCCAGGCCATCGACACCGTGAAGGACGTGACGGGCAACGATGTGCATCTGGTCGGGTACTCGCAGGGCGGCATGTTCTGCTACCAGGCCGCGGCATACCGGCGTTCGAAGAAAATCGCCAGCATCGTGACATTCGGATCCCCGGTGGACACCTTGGCCGCGTTGCCGATGGGCATCCCGGCGAACTTCGCCGCGCCCGCCGCCAACTTCATGGCAGATCACGTCTTCAGCCGGCTGGACATCCCAAGCTGGATGGCGCGCACCGGCTTTCAGATGTTGGACCCACTCAAGACCGCCAAGGCCCGTGTCGACTTCGTGCGTCAGCTGCACGACCGGGACGCGCTACTGCCGCGCGAGCAGCAGCGTAGGTTCCTCGAGCGCGAGGGGTGGATCGCCTGGTCCGGCCCGGCGATCTCCGAGCTGCTCAAGCAGTTCATCGCCCATAACCGCATGATGACGGGCGGTTTCGCCATCAGCGGGCAGATGGTCACGCTCACCGACATCACCTGCCCGGTGCTGGCCTTCGTCGGCGAGGTCGACGACATCGGCCAGCCCGCGTCGGTGCGCGGCATCCGGCGGGCGGCGCCCAACGCCGAAGTCTACGAATGCAGCATCCGGACAGGGCATTTCGGCCTGGTGGTCGGATCCAAGGCGGCGAAGGAGAGCTGGCCGACCGTCGCCGCCTGGGTGCAGTGGGTTTCCACCGGCGGCGACAAGCCCGACGGCATCGATCTGATGGCCGATCAGCCGGCCGAACACACCGACAGCGGTGTCGCGTTCAGTTCCCGGCTCGCGCACGGCATCGGAGAAGTCTCCGAGGCGGCCTTGGGGTTGGTGCGCGGCGCGGCCGGCGCGGTGGTCACGGCCAACAAATCCATGCGCACCCTGGCCGTGGAGACCGCGCGCACACTGCCGCGATTGGCCCGGCTGGGACAAATCAACGACCACACCCGAATCTCACTGGGCCGCATCATCGACGAGCAGGCACACGACGCCCCGCAGGGCGAGTTCCTGTTGTTCGACGGGCGCGTGCACACCTACGAGGCGGTAAACCGGCGTATCAACAACGTCGTTCGCGGCCTGATCGAAGTCGGCGTCCGCCAAGGCGACCGCGTCGGCGTGCTGATGGAGACGCGGCCCAGTGCGCTGGTGGCCATCGCCGCGCTGTCCCGCCTGGGCGCGGTCGCCGTGGTGATGCGCCCAGACGCCGACCTGGCCGCATCGGTCCGGCTCGGGGGAGTGAGCGAGATCCTGACCGACCCCACCAACCTCGACGCCGCGCGAAAAATGCCGGGGCAGGTACTGGTGCTGGGCGGCGGTGAGATGCGCGACCTGCACTTGCCGGAGCACGCCGACGTCATCGACATGGAGCAGATCGACCCGGACGCGGTCGAGCTGCCCGCGTGGTATCGCCCCAACCCGGCATTGGCCCGGGATCTGGCGTTCATCGCGTTCAGCGCGGCCGGCGGCGAGCTGGTGGCCAAGCAGATCACCAACTACCGGTGGGCGGTGTCGGCCTTCGGAACCGCGTCGGCCGCCGGCCTGGACCGCAGGGACACGGTGTACTGCCTGACCCCGCTGCACCACGAGTCGGCGCTGCTGGTCAGCCTCGGCGGCGCGGTCGTCGGCGGTACCCGCATCGCATTGTCGCGCGGGCTGCGGCCGGACCGGTTCGTGCAGGAAGTGCGGCAGTACGGCGTCACCGTGGTGTCCTACACCTGGGCCATGCTCCGCGAGATCGTCGACGATCCGGCGTTCGTGCTGCACGGCAATCACCCGGTGCGGCTGTTCATCGGATCGGGTATGCCGACCGGGCTGTGGCAGCGGGTCGTCGACGCGTTCGCGCCCGCTCACGTCGTCGAGTTCTTCGCCACCACGGACGGACAGGCGGTGCTGGCCAACGTGTCCGGCGCCAAGATCGGCAGCGAGGGCCGTCCGCTGCCCGGCGCCGGACGCGTCGAGCTCGGCGCCTACGACGCCGAACATGACCTGATCCTGGAGAACGAGCGCGGCTTCGTGCAGGTCGCCGACACCGACCAGGTCGGGGTGCTGCTTGCTCAATCCAACGGTCCGATCGACCCGACCGCGTCGGTCAAACGCGGCGTTTTCGCCCCCGCCGATACCTGGATATCGACCGAGTACCTGTTCCGGCGCGACGAGGACGCGGACTACTGGTTGATGGGCAGGCGCGGCTCCGTGGTGCACACCAAGCGCGGGTTGGTCTACGCCGAGCCGGTCACCGACGCGCTCGGCCAGATCAACGGCGTCGACCTCGCGGTGACCTACAACGTGCCGGTCGGTGACCAGGAGGTGGCGGTATCGGCGGTGACGTTGCTACCGGGAGCCACCATCACGGCGGCCGACCTGACCGAAGCCGTCGCCACAATGCCCGTCGGGCTGGGACCCGACTTCGTGTGCGTGGTGCCGGAGATGACGTTCAGCGCGACTTACCGCCCCACCGTCAGTGCCCTGCGGGCCGCCGGGATTCCCAAGGCGGGACGCCACGTCTGGTACTTCGATGCGGGCAGCGATGAGTTCCGCCGGCTGACCCCGGCCGTGCGGTCAGAACTGAGCGGTGAGCACTGACATGGTTGACGATTCACTGCTGAGCATCCTGGTGTGCCCCGCTGACCGGGGTCCGCTGGTGCTGGTGGACTTGGGAGATGGGGAGCTGCTCTACAACCCGCGGCTGCGGCGCGCTTACCGCATCGAGGACGGCATCCCGGTGCTGCTGATCGACGAGGCCCGCGACGTCGACGACGACGAGCACGCCCGCCTCATGGCGCGAGCGCGTCCGGCAGATCCCCGGTGAGGTAACGCTGGAGGTTGGGCGCGATGGTTCGCGCGATCTGGTCGGCCGGCAGCGACGCGAA
>DATKEW010000173.1:0-21976 GCA_035511785.1 Mycobacterium sp. | reverse complement strand
CTTCTACAACGGCGCCTACCGGGAGGCGTACGTGCCGGCCGGTGGCCGGATCGTGCTCGATGTCGCCACCGTTGGCCTGTTCCCGTTCACCGCGGTCGGCGACAGCTATCTGGCGTCGGGCAGCTTCCACGGCGGGGCCTGGATACCGCCGGACAGTTGGAACGGCCCACCGCCGCCGGACTACACCCCGCCGGCGCCCCCGGAGGTGTACCAGGACGTCTCGGCCTATGTCCCCGCCGAGGACCAGACCGTGGCAGTCGGCCAAGTGCAGGTGGTGCGCCACGACGGTAGCCAACCCACGGGCAGCCAAGACACCTTCCTGCTCGACGACTCCACCTTGGCCTGGGGTCAGATCAACGATCCCAGTAGCAGCGCCCAGATCAAGGTGACCAAGACTCAGCCGCTGCCGGGCGTCGGGCCGACCGACAATGGCAGCTTCTTAGTGGCGCTGGCCGCTCACCAGGAGCCCACCCAACCCACCCAACCCTGGTGGCCGCCCTGGACGCTGGTTGGCGGGGTGTTGGTGATAGCAGCGTGCCTTCTCGGCTGGATAGTCAATCCGCGGGAAACGGAGCGCGGATCTGACCGCTAGCTCCTAGCGGTCGGCGCGGCGCCGAACGCAGTAAGACACGCGGTACGGCCCGTGACGCACAATCAGGCGCTGCCTTTCTCAGTCTTCGTCCGCACGACCGTTAGATGGCCACGACGACCACGCGCCGACGCCGAACGCAGCTTGTCCAGCAGCACGGCCAGCACCTTCGCGGCCGCCGGCTGACTCGACACCGCTTTGGGGTTGTCCAAGACCCGCGCCAGGGCCAGAGCGGCAGCAGCCGTGAGTCGGCACGCCTGGCCCAGACGTAAGCCCGTCGACCGATCAATCGCGAGGTGGGCTGATCTCCAAGAACCTGGTGCCGGCCTGCTCGAACCGCGCGATGACGCCGGCGTCCTGGGGACTGTCGCAGATAGCGAGCGCTGCACGAGCCAATGACTCGAGGGCCATCATCTCGAGGTCATCGGGATGATCCTCACCGAGGAGACCGAGAACGGTGTGCGCCCACTGACGTCGGCACTCGACTATGGTTGCCTTCCGTCGCCTAGATCGCGTACGACGCCGCCTGGACCATGATGCATTCACGCCGTCGGCAGTGATCGAGCGGCTGGTCCTGCAGGTGATCGGCGGCTGGGAAAATGTGAAGGCCGAAGTGAACCTTCGCAGCTTCGCCACGGGCGGCTTAGGCCCCGACCATGCTTCAGACCCTCCAGCAACCAAAATGAACCGAATCGCCACAGCACTGCGCGTGCGGCATCCCCACGAAGAGTTCTCGACTGTGGCCAACGACGTAAACAGGGTGCGTCAACTTTTCGCGCACTTTTTGGCGCTCGGCGACACTGTGGGCGAGTGCCCGAATCGCACACTACATTTCATGCGCCTCGGCGAGCCAGCGGAGTCCTACCGCAGGCGGGGTGCAGCGTTGGGATTAAGTTGACACGACGAGCAAAAGCAGTGGGCGAAGCAGGCTTTCCACCAAGACTCGGTCACCGAGCAGGAGTTGCGCGACACGCTGGCAAAAGAGCAGTGGATGATTCACGTCTGCCGGACAGTGGATCGCCTCGCCGAGCACCTGGCCCGGAGCCCCGACCTACCAGATGATCACCCGATCTCGAGTGGTGACTGGCAATCGCCATATACGTCCAGCTGGTGGGTCCCGTGAGTATTGCCCGAGTGGCAGCGCGAACGCAAGACCACATTGTATGTTCGCGATATTCGTCTCGCCGCCACCGAAGTCGAGCGGGACTGAGACAGGCTGAGCATCTACATGCAAACCGGCGGCCATAACGGTCCAGGCCACCTTCCCCGCGTGGACAATCCGTTTTTAGGAGGGTGACACCGGCGACACCAGAACCTCGGGTTGCGGAGCCTGTCGAACAAGCTGGGGGAGGTCGGCCGGCCGCTCGGCCACAGCGCCGTAGATCAAATCGAAAAGGGAACGCGCAGAGTCGATGTCGACGACCTGATGGCGCTGGCGGCCGCGCTCGGCGTGTCTCCGATCACCTTGCTGATGCCAGGAATGTCTGCCGCAGACGCGGCGAAGATGATTGAGGTTGGGGGCGTCGACGTTTCCGTCGGGCGGTTGTGGCGGTGGCTGAGGGCGGACGCCACACTCCCCGGCTACACCCGTCCACAACGCAGATTCTTTGTCGATGCCCGGCCTGAATGGGACCCGGGGCCGGGTGACCCAAGGCTGTGGATCACGGACGGTTCCGATGGCGACGATTGAATCCTACGAAACGTTAACGGGCGCAAAGCGATACATGGTTCGCTACCGGACCCCGCAGCGGACGCAAACGAAGAAACGCGGCTTCCGGACGAAGCGTGACGCTCAAGAGTTCGCGGCCACGGTCGAGGTCGAGAAGATGACTGGTACCTACGTGGCGCCGAGACTCGGGATGATCACGGTCGGCGAGCTTGCCGCCGCGTGGTTGTCCCGCAAGGAAGCTGATGTGGCTCCATCGAACTACCGGACACTGGATTCAGCGTGGCGCATCCACGTCAAACCGGCATGGGCAACCACCCGAATCGCAGATGTCGACCGTGCCGCCGTCGAAAAATGGATCGCCACCATGCGTAAGTCCTCGGGGGCAACCACCGTGGTGCGGGCCTACGGGGTGCTCGCCGGCGTCCTTGATGACGCGGTGAAGTGACGGCGGCTGGCAGCGAACCCGAGCAGCGGCGTGGAGAACCTGCCCGACAAGACCGCTAAGCGGCGTGTATATCTCACGGTCGATGACGTCGCTCGGCTGGCGGCCGAGTCGGGGCAGCATCGGGCGCTCGTGCTCACACTCGCCTACGCAGGGATCAGATGGGGCGAGGCGGTCGCGCTTCGTGTGCGTGATGTCCAGTTCCTGCGCCGTAGGCGGAGTGTCCACGACAATGCTGTACAGCTCGGTGTCGATCACGCTGTTGGACGGACGAAGAGCCGCAAGGAAAGGTCGGTCCCGGTGCCTCAGTGCGTACTCGACGAACTAGCTGTGCAATGCGAGGGCCGCAGCCTAGACGATCTGGTGTTCGGCGACGACGGCACGTATTTACCGCGGCCGAAGTCGGTGGGCGGATGGTTCGCGGGTGCCGTGAAGCGAGCCAAGGTGCAGAAGATCACGCCCCACGATCTGCGGCATACCTGCGCCTCAATCTCGATCAGCTCCGGGGTGAACGTCTTGGCGTTGTCGCGCATGCTCGGACACCAATCAGCAAAGGTCACGCTCGACACCTATGCCGATTTGTTCGATACCGATCTCGATGCCGTCGCGGAGGCGCTGGATTTAAAGTGTGCCCAAAGTGTGCCCAAACCGCGCCCAGCCGCCGCGCCAGGGGCGTGAAATAAGCGCCTCACCTGCGATAACAGGCGTAGAACTATGGCGGTGGCGGAGGGATTTGAACCCTCGGACGGTGTTAGCCGTCACACGCTTTCGAGGCGTGCTCCTTAGGCCGCTCGGACACGCCACCGCCGAGCAGCTTACCGAACCGCCCGCCGCTCACCCCAATCGCTGGCGGGCGAAGAAGGCCTCCAGGGGTGCGGCGCACTCCGCCGCGAGCACACCGCCGCGCACGGCCGGGCGATGGTTGAGCCGACGGTCGCGAACCACATCCCACAGCGATCCGACCGCTCCGCTTTTGGGTTCCCAGGCACCGAAGACCAGCCGCTCGATGCGAGCCAGCACCAGCGCTCCCGCGCACATGGTGCAGGGTTCGACGGTCACCGCCAGCGTGGTGCCCTCCAGCCGCCACCCGTCGCCCAGCACGCGGGCCGCCGCACGCATCGCCAGGATCTCCGCATGCGCCGTCGGATCTCCAAGAGCCTCACGGGCATTCACCGCCCGGGCGAGTTCGGTCCCGTCGGCGCTGACGACCACCGCACCGATCGGCACGTCGCGGGGACCCGCCGTGGCGGCGACCGACAGTGCGGTACGGATCAGATCTTCGTCTGTGGTCACCGACCGAGGCGGTCGATCACCGCCGACAGCTGGTCGGCGAAGCCCATCTCCCGGGCTATGCGGCCCAATTGCTCGTCGGCGTACAGGTCGGTCTCATCGAGAATGACACCCAACACCGCCTCGGGCAGCCCGATGTCGGACAGCAACCCGAGGTCGCCTTCCTCGAACGGCTCCGCGTCCTCGAGGTCCTCGGGATCGATGTCGGCGTCCAGATTGTCCAGCACTTCGGCGGCGATGTCGTAGTCGAGCGCGGCGGTGGCGTCCGACAGCAGCAGCCGGGTCCCCGACGGTGCCGGACGCACGATCACGAAGAATTCGTCGTCGACGTCGAGAAGCCCGAACACCGCTCCGGCGCTCCGTAGTTCACGTAGTTCCGTCTCAGCGGCCGACAGACTCGTCAGCGACTTTGGGGCCATCGCAGAACAGCGCCATTGACCCTCTTCGCGCACCACCGCCACGCCAAAGCCGTCCGGTGTGTCTGCGGACGGGCCCTGTGCCGAGGCCCGTTGTGCTCCCATGGCCGCCTACGCTAGTCGCTGACCAGGCCCCTTGACCAGACAGACGCACCCGAGCGAGCGAACCTGAACCCACCACAGCGTGCCGAACTGTGCCAACCTTGGACTGTGGCTCGGACTGCGACGAAGACACCGGTGTGCGTGCTCGGTCTGGGACTGATCGGCGGCTCGATCATGCGGGCCACGGCAAAAGCCGGCCGCGAAGTGTTCGGCTACAACCGGTCGGTGGAAGGCGCGCAAGGAGCCATCGCCGATGGCTTTGACGCCAGCACCGAACTCACGGAGACGCTGATCCGTGCCGCCGACACCGGCGCGTTGATCGTGCTGGCCGTGCCGATGCCGGCGCTGCCCAGCATGCTCGCCCACATCGGCGAATCGGCCCCCAACTGCCCATTGACCGACGTCACCAGCGTCAAAAGCGCGGTGCTCGACGAGGTTACCGCGGCCGGCCTGCTGCAACGCTTCGTCGGCGGCCACCCGATGACGGGCACCGCGGAGTCGGGGTGGACGGCCGGCCATGCCGGGTTGTTCACCATGGCTCCCTGGGTCGTCAGCGTCGACGACCATGTGGACCCCGTGGTTTGGTCGTTGGTGATGACGTTGGCGCTCGACTGCGGCTCAGTGGTGGTACCGGCCAAGTCCGATGAGCACGACGCCGCGGCGGCCGCCATCTCGCATCTGCCGCACCTGCTCGCCGAGGCCCTGGCCAGCACCGCGTCCGAGGTCCCGCTGGCCTTCGCCTTGGCCGCGGGATCGTTCCGCGACGGCACGCGGGTGGCCGCCAGCGCCCCGGACCTGGTGCGCGCGATGTGCGAAAGCAACGCCAGCCAACTGCTGCCGGCACTTGACCGCGTCATCGAGTTGCTGAGTCGTGCGCGCGACTCGCTCGACTGGGACAACTCGGTGGCCGAGCTTGTCGAAGCCGGCCACGCGGCGCGAACCCGTTATGACAAGTTCCCGCGCTCCGACATCTTCACCGTCGTCATCGGCGCGGAGAACTGGCGTGAGGAACTGGCCGCCGCGGGCCGGGCGGGCGGCGTGATCAGATCCGCTCTGCCAACCCTGGATAGTCGACGATGAACCCGTCGGCGTCGACGCTGACGGTGGTGTCGGCGACGGGTGAACGTAACTTGATTCCTTCCAGACTGCCCTTGCTCGCGTAGCTGACGGTGGCCGCGGTCACGGTCATCTCGGGCACGTTCACGTAGACCATGGGCAACGCGATCGATTCCGCCCGCTGGTGTAACCCGAGGCGCCGGATCGGCAATGCATTGAAGAACGGACTGAACACCACGTCGACGTCAAGGGCGCCGTTGTACCCCGCACGCGACTCCCCCTGGTGGTCGGTCACCAGCCACATGTTCTCCTCGTCGCGGGCGATGGCCAGCTGGCGTTCCCGCTCGGCCAGCGTGACGGTCATCCCGAATCGCTTGGTGGCACCGGTCTCGTCGGTCTGCACTTCGTAGAATGCGCCGAACGCCGGATTGGTCGCGGTGGCTGCCGCCACGATACGGCCGTGCGCCCTGATTCGCTTGCCGGACACCTGGATTCGCACCGATTCCATCCGAGAGACATCCTGCGCGCGCCAGGTTAACATCGCCGGCCAAACGCGCGGAGTCGGATCAGAGGGAGCTGCGTTCACCCTCCTACCGTAGAGCGTGTCCACCAACCGCGGCGGGTTTGTCGGTAAGTGCGGTCGGCGTCACGTCGTCCCGGCGGCCGACGGCCCTGCGCAACCGCCCGGTGCCGGGCACCGACGCCCACACCGCCAACGCCAGCAGGCCGTCGAGGATCAGCGCCAACGCGGCCACCGTCAGCGCGCCGACGAGAGCGAGTTGGAATTCGCGCTCTTTGATCCCGTCGATCAGATATCGGCCCAGCCCGCCGAGACTGGCGTAGGTGGCCACCGTTGCGGTCGCGACCACCTGCAGCGTCGCGCTGCGCATCCCGCCCAGGATCAACGGCATCGCATTGGGTACCTCAACGCGCAGCAGCACCTGGGTCTCCGTCATGCCCATCGCGCGGGCGGCATCGACCACCGTCGGCTCGACATTGGCGATGCCCGCATAGGTGCCGGCCAGCAGCGACGGGACGCCCAGCAGCATCAGGGCAACCAGCGGCGGGCCGAGGCCCAGCCCGAACATCAGCACCCCCAGCAACAGCACCCCGAGCGTCGGCAGCGCGCGCAGTCCGTTGACCGCGCCCACCACCAGCAACGTGCCGCGGCCGGTGTGCCCGATGATCGCCCCCACCGGTATCGCGATCAGCGCGGACGCGCCCACCGCGATGGCGGTGTACTCGAGGTGCTCCAAGATGCGCGCCGCGAGCCCGACCGGGCCGGTCCAGTTGGCGATGGTCAAAAGGTAGGAGAGCGCCTGTTCGAGGAAGTTCATCGGGAGCCACCCGCTATCGGCGCCGCGACCGAGCGACGCCGACGGGCCGTCCGCGCAGCACGCTCCCAAGGCGTGACGAGGCGGCCGGCCAGAACGATCAGCAAGTCAATGATGATGGCAAGCAGGAGCAAGGCGATGATCCCGGCAAGGATTTCATCGCTCTTGTTGGTCTGGTAGCCCATGGTGAACCAGGTGCCCAGTCCGCCGATGCCGATCACCGAGCCCACCGACACCATCGCGATATTGGTCACCACCACTACCCGCAGACCGGCGACCATCACCGGAATAGACAGCGGCAGTTCGACTTTCACTATCCGTTTGATCGGCGGGTAGCCCACCGCGGTGGCGGCGTCACGCACGTGCGTCGGCACCGCGTCCAGCGCATCGAGCACCGCGCGCACCAACAGCGCGGCGGTGTAGGCCGTCAGCGCGACAATGACGTTGGCCTCGTCGAGGATTCGGGTTCCGATGATCAGGGGCAAGACCACGAAGAGAGCAAGCGACGGAATGGTGAACACAACGCCGGCCGTTGCCGTCGTCAGCCGTCGCGGAACCGGGGCGCGCTGCACCAGCACACCCAGTGGCACCGAGATCGCCAGACCGATCAGCACGGGCAGCAGCGACAGCCGCAGATGCACCACCGTCAGCGCATAAGCGTCGTCGAGATGGGTGAGCAGGTAGTGCATGGTCAGTCCTGGCGTCGGGCTTCCACCGCGGCCAGCACGTCGGTGGCCGTTATGCCGCCGACGACCTTGCCGTCGCGGTCAACGGCGACACCGACCGCGGAGGGCGAGGACAACGCGGCGTCGAGCGCCTGGCTGAGATTGCCGTTCGGACGCAACTGCGAACCGACGGCGCTGATGCTGTCGGACAAAGACGCCCCACCACGGTGACGTCGCCAACCGTCGGCGTCGATCCAGCCCAGCGGCACGCCGTCGTCGTTGACCACCAATCGCCAGCCATGCGTGATTTGTGTGCCGGCGCAGTCGGCCAGAGCGCTCACCGAGATCTGGTCGATATCGTGCAGCGGCAGCCCGGATGCGTCGATGAGCTGTAGCCAGCGATAGCCGCGGCCGAGACCGATGAACCTCGCCACGAAGTCGTTGGCCGGTCGCGACAGCAGCCGAGCCGGTTCGTCGTACTGCTGCAGTACACCACCGCGTCCGAACACCGCGACGTGGTCGGCGAGTCTGAGCGCCTCGTCGATATCGTGGGTGACGAACACGATGGTTTTGCGTAATTCGCTTTGCAGACGCAGTATTTCGTTTTGCAGCTCGTGACGAACCACCGGGTCGACGGCCGAGAACGGCTCGTCCATCAGCAGGATTGGTGGGTCGGCGGCCAGGGCGCGTGCCACCCCGATGCGTTGTTGTTCGCCGCCGGAAAGTTGCGCCGGATATCGGGTGGCGAGCTTGGCGTCCAGCCCGACGCGTTCGAGCACGTGATAGGCGGCTTTGCGGGCGGCCCGCCGACCCTGGCCCTTGAGTACCGGCACGGTCGCCACATTGTCGATCACCCGTTGATGCGGCATCAGCCCCGCATTCTGAATGACATAACCCATTCCGAGGCGCAACTTCACCGGGTCGACCTTGGACACGTCGATCCCATCCACCGTAATGGTGCCGGAAGTCGGCTCGACCATGCGGTTGATCATCCGCAGCGCTGTAGTTTTGCCGCTGCCGGAGGAGCCGACGAAGACGGTCAGCTTGCCGTCGGGCACTTCGAGGCTCAGCTGATCCACGGCGGTGCTGCCGCCGTGGAACACCTTGCTGACTTTGTCGAAGCTGATCAACGCGCACCTATCCGTTTGTCGTCCACACCCCGGAAGGACATCATTGCCC
The DNA here is from genome assembly GCA_035511785.1 of Mycobacterium sp. Taxonomy (GTDB): domain Bacteria; phylum Actinomycetota; class Actinomycetes; order Mycobacteriales; family Mycobacteriaceae; genus Mycobacterium. The sequence continues at coordinate 13,234 of DATKEW010000173.1, read as the reverse complement.
CAGCGCGTGGTCGAAGCCGTTGTCCCGCACCCAGTTTCGGGCTACCTGGCCAGGGTCTATGCCCGAGTTGCCCGCCACCGCGGCGTTGAGCGCGGCCACCCCGGGCGAGGTCAACTTCGCCGATACCGCGTCGAGCACATCTTTGAGATGATCGGACTTCTTCTGCGAATTCACGAGCGGCACAATGTTACCGGCCAGGAAGTTATGGTCGGGGTCCTCCAGTACAACAAGGTGTTCTCGGGCGATGGCAGGCGACGTACTGAAGATATTGGCGGCGTTCACCCTTCCCTCGACGAGGGCGCGCACCGTCACGGCGCCGCCGCCATCCTCGATCGCGACGAAATTACCCGGACTGATGTTGAGTCCGTACTTCTGCTTCAGGCCAGGCAGCCCGGACGGGCGGGCCTGGAAATCTGAGGGCGCTGCGAACTTCACGTCCGGCGAGTGTGCTGCCAAGTCACCGATCGTTTTCAGCTGCCAGTCGGTGGCGGTTCCACTGGTGACCGTGACCGTGTCCGTGTCGGATGCGGGCGAGGGCGTCAGAATCGAGAGGTCACCGGGCAGTCGCTTGTAGAGCTCCAATTCGACGGCATCGAGCATGGTCACCGTGGACTTGGGCTCAAAGTACTGCAAGAGGTTGCCGATGTACTCCGGCACCAAATCGATGGAATGGTCCTTCAGCGCCGGAATATAAGTTTCGCGGCTACCGATCCCCATCCGCCGGCCGACGTCAAACCCGTTGATCTGCAATGCCTGTGCATAGATTTCGGCGATAATCTCCGATTCCGGGAAGTCGGCGGACCCGACCACGATGGATTTCATGCTGTGTGTCTCTGGCCCCATCGGATCGGAATTGCTACAGGACGCAACCAGACACACCGTCGCCAGCCACACTGCCGCGAAGTGTGTCGCGCGACGCACGCCCGGCAGCATCCTCATACCGGTGACACTAACGGCAGAAATGACGGGACGCCGCGAAGGTTTCCTGCGTGGTTGGTTTCATTCCGGGCCGGATGGGACAAAAATGACACTATGAGCAGCCAAACCCCTGCCTCGCCCAGCCAACCGCCCGCTAAGCCCGACCCGGCCGCCGAGAAAGGCGCAAAATCCGCAGAACCAGCTATCAAGTTCACCCGCGCCGGCGCCCTATGGACGGCATTGATCGCCGGCTTCTTGATTCTGATCCTGTTATTGATCTTCATCACCCAGAACACGGCGTCCGCGTCGTTTCAGTTCTTCGTCTGGCACTGGAGCCTGCCGCTGGGCGTGGCCATTCTGCTGGCCGCAGTGGGTGGCGGGCTGATCACCGTGGCCGTCGGCACGGCGCGGATCGTTCAGCTGCGCCGCGCGGCCAAGCAGCACCACGCAGCAGCTTCGCAGTAGCAGGGTGTTACCGGCTGTGCATCCTAGGCGGAATAATCACCGGATTTCCGCCGTCAACGCATAGTCGAAGCCGTAGCCGCACAAACGACGCGAGTCGGCGGCTAACCGGGCAGCTTGGCGAGCTCGGCCAGTCCGCGGGCGATCAGCGGTGCCACGACCTCAGGCGTGTGATCAGAGTCCGTCCCGCGAGCCTGGTCCGACATACGCCGCCGGAAATCGATGCCCGCGGCGATGATGGCGAGCTTGAAGTAGGCCAGCGCCATGTAGAACTCCCAATGCGCGAGCGGTAACCCGGCAACCAGAGAGTACCGGTCCGCGAGCTCGTCGGCCGTCGGCAGCAGCGGCGACGTCCAGGCGGCTTGCGCGTTGACGATCAAATCCAGCGCCGGATCGCGGTACACGCACATCAGGGCAGCATCGCTGAGTGGGTCCCCCAGCGTCGAGAGCTCCCAATCGACAACGGCGCGGACCCGCGTCGGGTCTTCGGAGTCCAGGATGGTGTTGTCGATCCGGTAGTCACCGTGCACGATCGACGTACGGCTCTGCTGCGGAATGGTTTGGCGCAGACCGGAATGGAGCCGCTCAACATCGGCATCGCGGTGGTCGTCGGGCAGCCGCACCAACTCCCACTGCGAGCCCCATCGGCGCACCTGCCGTTCCAGGTAGCCGCTGGGCTTGCCGAAATCGCCCAGCCCCACGGCATTCGGGTCGACGCTGTGCAAGTCGACGAGCACCCGGATCAACGCGTCGACGCAACCGTCGATGACGGTGTGACTGAAGGCTTCGAGTTGAGCCCGGCGGCGGACCACTTGCCCGGCAACGAATTCGACGATCTGGAACGGCGCGCCCAGCACGGAGTCGTCCTCGCATAGCGCGATCGTGCGGGCCACCGGTACCGGCGTGTCCTGCAGCGCCGCCACCACCTTGTACTCGCGGGCCATGTCGTGCGCCGACGGCGTCAACCCGTGCAGGGGTGGACGCCGCACCAGCCAGTTCGTTTTGTCGTCGTAGACCCGGAACGTCAGATTGGAGCGGCCACCGGAGATGAAGTCCCCGCGCAACTCGCCGTCGCGCTCGATGCCGAGCGAACGCAGATACCGGTCCAGCGCGGGCAGGTCCAGCCCATCAAGTCGGTCAGCCGAAGTCACCGAACTTGTTTACCATCGCTGATTGCGGGGCAACAGGTCCCACACGTGGTCGACTGCGTTGACCGTCGCCACCGTCGCCTGGCCGGAGCGTGAGTACAGCAGACGGGTCAGCGATGCGTAGTCCACGGGAAACGACAACAGCCGGGGCGTCCCGAGAATCTCGTGCAGTAGCAGGTTGATCACCCCGCCGTGGCTGAACACCGCAACGGTGTCTTCGGGATCGGCGGCGGCAACGAGATCGTCCACCGCCGCCAGCACCCGCGCCCGGAACGCGTCCTCGTCGACCGCGCTGGGCAGATGGCCCTGGGCCAGTCGCGCCCACTCCTGAGGGTTTTCCTCACGGATCTGCTCGATGGGGATGTACACCGGAAGGTCGCGATCGTATTCGGCGAATCGCTCGTCAACCTCGACGGACAGCTCCCGTGCCGCCGCGACCGGTTCGGCGGTCTGGATGGCGCGCCGTTGCGGGCTGCTGACCACCCGGGAGATCGGGAACCTGGCAAGCGCCTCGGGCAGGCGCGCGACTTGCGCCTTACCCTGGTCCGACAGGTCCGGGTCGGAACCCTGGCCGTGTTCGCTGCGCAGCGGCAACGCATGCCGGACCAGAAGCACTTGCATGTTTCTCCCGTCGTCGGGCTGTGAGGCCGGTTCGCCAGTCTCTCATCGCACGCCGGCGCGCGGTGCGCGGCAGTCTCCTGACGGTCAGCATCAAACATTGCCAGAATGGCATCGGTGAGAGGACGCCGATCTCGAAGGAGGACAGATGACCCAGCCGAGCATGGATTGGGACGCCGCGTACCGACAGGAAGCACCACCTCCGTGGAGCATCGGGCGGCCGCAACCCGAGCTGGCGGCCCTGATCGATCAAGGCAAGGTGCGTAGCGATGTGCTGGACTCCGGCTGTGGCCATGCCGCCCTGTCGCTGGCCCTGGCCGCGCGCGGCTACACCGTTGTCGGGCTGGACGCCAGCGCGCCTGCGGTCGCGGCCGCGGCCGCGGCCGCAGCCGAACAAGGGCTGACGACAGCGACTTTCGCGCAGGCCGACGTCACCAGCTTTCGTGGCTACGACGGGCGCTTCTCCACCATCCTGGACAGCGGACTGTTGCACGCGCTACCGCCCGAGAGGCGCCAAGACTACCTGCAGTCGATCTTTCGGGCCGGCGCGCCGGGTGCAGCGCTATATATCCTGGCATTCGCCGCCGGGGCATTGGGCGAGCAGCACGATAGCGACCGGCCAGGTCCGCGCGGCTTTACCGAACACGAGTTGCGTGACGTCGTCTCGACGCTCTGGCGAGTCGATGATGTCCGCCCCGCGAAGGTCTACGGCAACGCCGATGCACTCGAGTCTTCAGGTGGTCCATTGCCGAACGTCGAACGCGACAACCACGGCCACCTCGCGGCGCCTGGATTCCTGCTCAGCGCGCACAAGCCCGAGCGCTGACCCTCTTACCAGGCCCATAGAGAATGCTATTCTCCATGTGGAGAGCGGGGTGTGCGGACTATGACGACTGCTGGCGAAACCCAACTGGATCCGGGTGTTCTTGGGCGGTGGCTGGATGCCAATGACGCACCGGGCAACGGCGAAGAGCCATCACTGGAACAGCTCAAGGGTGGCTCCCAGAACACCCTGTACCTGATTCGGCGTGGTCCTGAGCGCATGGTGCTGCGGATGCCCGGTGCACGCGCCGACGCTGCTCGCATCGACGGGTTGCTGCGCGAGATCTGGCTGGTACGGGCGCTGTCCGGCACCGACGTACCGCACGCGGCGCTGCTCGCAGCCGACGACACCGGCGCTGTGCTGGGCATGCCGTTCTACGTGATGCGGGCCATCGACGGGTGGAGCCCGATGGACGGCGGATGGCAAGCGCCCTTCGACACCGACCTGGAGGCACGACGGGGCCTTGCGTTCGAACTCGTCGCCGGCGCCGCCAAGCTGGGCCGGGTGGATTGGCGCGCGCAAGGGCTCGAGGGCTTTGGCCGCCCGGAAGGATTCCACGATCGGCAGGTCGATCGCTGGCTGAGGTTTCTCGACGCCTACAAGGTGCGCGAACTGCCCGGACTGGACGAGGCCGCCCACTGGCTGCGCCGCAACCGGCCCGCGCAGTACAAGCCCGGCATCATGCACGGCGACTACCAGTTCGCCAATGTGATGTTCGCGCATGCACGGCCGGCTCGACTGGCCGCGATCGTGGACTGGGAGATGACCACCGTCGGCGATCCGCTGCTGGATCTCGCCTGGGCGCTGCTGGGCTACGACGGCGAAAATCCGCGTTCCGACGGGTTCTATCTCGACATGCGGGGCATGCCGACCCGCAGTGAATTGCTCGAGCGCTACGAGACCATCAGTGGGCTTTCCACCGAGAACATCGACTACTACCTGGTGCTGGCCAACTGGAAACTCGGGATCGTGCTGGAAAAGACATACGCCGCCGGGGTGAGAACCGGCAAAGTCGATCCCAAGATCACCGAAGCCTTCGGGCCGATGATTCTTGAGCTGATCGCCAAGGCAGGCGAGCTCTCGCGGTCGCTGCCGACCAAGGGACGCTGAAATGGGTTATGCGGACAACCTTTTCGACCTCACCGACCGGGTAATACTGATCACCGGCGGCAGCCGTGGGCTGGGCCGTGAAATGGCGTTTGCCGCCGCTCGCTGCGGCGCCGACGTGGTGATCGCCAGCCGCAATATGGACAACTGCGTGGCCACTGCCAAGGAGATCGAGGCGGACACCGGCCGGTCCGCTATGCCGTATCAGGTGCACGTTGGACGCTGGGACCAGCTCGACGGATTAGTCGACGCGACATACCAGCGGTTCGGCAAGGTCGACACGTTGATCAACAACGCGGGCATGTCACCGCTGTACGACAAGCTGACCGACGTCAGCGAGAAGCTGTTCGACGCTGTGGTTAACCTGAATCTCAAGGGGCCCTTCCGGTTATCGGCGTTGGTGGGCGAGCGGATGGTGGCCGCCGGCCGCGGATCCATCATCAACGTGAGCTCCGCCGGGTCACTGCGTCCGAACGGCGGCATCATTCCCTACGCCGCGGCCAAGGCCGGACTCAACGCCATGACCGAAGGGCTGGCACAGGCGTTCGGACCGACCGTGCGGGTAAACACGCTGATGGCCGGACCCTACTTGACGGACGTGAGTAAAGCGTGGGATCTTAGCGGCGGCAACAATTTCGGCCATCTCGCCTTGAAGCGCGCCGGGGACCCGCGCGAAATCGTCGGGGCCGCTCTGTTTCTGGCTTCCGACGCGTCCAGTTTCACCACCGGATCGATCCTGCGCGCCGACGGCGGGATCCCCTGACACGCACTGAAGAGTAGGAGTATTCGAATGTCTTGGGACTTCTCTACTGAACCGGAGTTCGAGAAGAAGCTCGACTGGATCCGGGAGTTCGTGCGCGAGGAGGTGGAGCCTCTCGAAGTGCTTTTCCCGGGTTGCGAGTTCCTGCCGCTCAACGACGAGCGCCGCCGGATCGTCGATCCGCTCAAGCAGCAGGTCCGCGACAATGGCTTGTGGGCACCGCATCTGGGCCCGGAACTGGGCGGTCAAGGCTTCGGCGCGGTCAAGCTGACGCTGATCAATGAGATTCTGGGCCGTAGCCCGTGGGCGCCGATCGTATTCGGCACGCAGGCGCCCGACACCGGCAACGCGGAGATCATCGCCCGCTTCGGCACCCAGGATCAGAAGGACCGCTATCTGTCCGGATTGCTGTCCGGAGAAATCTTTTCCTGCTTCTCGATGACGGAACCGCAAGGCGGCGCCGATCCGCGGGTCTTCACCACCCGGGCTGTCCGCGACGGCGGAGACTGGGTCATCACCGGGCGAAAGTATTTCTCCTCCAACGCCTCTGTGGCCTCGTTCTTCATCGTCGTCGCGATCACCGATCCCGACGTGCCCGTCCATCGCGGCGCATCGACGTTCCTGATCCCGGCGGGAACCCCGGGACTGAATGTGGAAGCCACCCATCATTTGGTCGGAGCGGACCCGCATGAACCGGGGCATTCCCTGGTGCACTACGACGGGGTGCGGGTGGGATCGGATGCGTTGCTCGGTGAACCCGGTCAGGGCTTCCTCATTCTGCAGACCCGGTTGGCCGGCGGCCGGCTGCATCACGCGATGCGTTCGATCGGAATGGCGCAGCGCGCCGTCGAGATGATGTCACGCCGCGCGAAAAGCCGTTTCACGCAGGGTAGTTCGCTGGCCGATAAGCAGCTGGTGCAGGAATTCCTGGCCGACTCCTACACCGAGTTGATACCGTTTCGGCTGACGGTGCTGCACGCGGCGTGGCTGATCGACAACGGCGACGAGCCAGCGGCCCGCGCCGAGATCGCGGCCTGCAAGATCCTGGCGTCGCAGGTGCTCAAATCGATTGCGCTGCGGGCGATCCAAGTGCACGGCGCGCTCGGGCTCACTGACCGGCTACCACTGGTCAATGTCCTCCTCGGCGGCATCGCACTTGGCCTGGCGGACGGGCCGACCGAGGCGCACAAGGTCAACCTCGCCCGTATGCTACTCAAGGGGTATGAGGCCGAAGACGCTGAGTGGCCCAGCGAGTCGCTGGACGTCCGCCGCGAAGCCGCCCGTGCCAAGTACGGCGAGCTGGTCGATCAGGTTCCGTCGCTTCCCGATTCGCCGTGAACAACCGAGTCACCGCGGCCATCGAGCGGGCACTCGACGACCGCCAGCGGGAGGCCACCGAGGAGGTGGAACGCATCCTGGCCGCCGCGGTGCGGGTGATGGAACGGGTCGCACCCGAGCCGCCGCGCGTCAGCGATATCGTCGCCGAGGCCGGCTCGTCGAACAAGGCGTTCTACCGGTACTTCGCCGGCAAGGACGATCTCATCCTGGCGGTGATGGAGCGCGGGGTGGCGATCGTCGTGTCCTACCTTCATCATCAGATGGCCAAGGAGTCCAGGCCGCAAGAAAAGGTTGCGCGCTGGATCGAGGGCACGCTGGCACAAGTGGCCGACCCACACCTGGTCAGCAAGAGCCGCGCAGCGGCCGGACAGATGTCGGCGGGGACCAATTGGCGAGCGGCCGACCAGGAAATGCTGCGGCCGCTGCGTGATCTGCTGATCGAACCCGTTGCGGCGCTGGGGAGTAGCGATGTCGATCGCGACGTCGAGGCGGTGTTCTGCTGTACTTCCGCGACGCTGCGGCGCTACGTGGGTTCGGCGGACCGGCCTGGCCCCGACGACATCGCGCACGTGGTGCGGTTCTGTCTGCAGGGGCTGGGGGTCAAGTGATGCGCGCGGTCGTCTGCCAGGCTTACGGCCCACCGGAGGACCTGGTGCTCACCGACATTGCGGAGCCCGTCCCGGGTCCCGGCCAGTTGCTCGTGCGGGTCCACGCCGCGGCGGTCAACTTCCCCGACGTGCTGTTCATCGCCGGCAAGTACCAGATCCGGATCCCGCCGCCGTTCATACCGGGCAACGAGATCGCCGGCGAAGTGATGGTCGCCGGCGAAGGCACGCCATTTCACCTGGGCCAGCGGGTATTCGGCACGACATTCGGCGCGTTCGCCGAGCAGGCGCTGCTCGACGCGGCCAGCGCGGCGGTCATCCCCGATGACGTCGACTTTGCTTCCGCCGCCGCATTCGGCGTGACCTACCGCACCGCGTATCACGCGCTGCGCTCGGTTGCCGAAGTCGCAGAAGGCGACTGGGTCGTCGTCCTGGGCGCCGCGGGTGGGGTGGGTCTGGCCGCCGTCGACCTGGCGGTGGCCATGAAGGCTCGAGTGCTGGCAGCCGCGTCCAGCGCGGAAAAGCTCGAGCTATGCCGCGAGCGCGGCGCGGAAGCCACCGTCGACTACGACCATGACGACCTGAAAACCCGCATCCGCGAGCTCACCGGCGACTCCGCCCGGGTGGTCCTCGACCCGGTCGGCGGGTCCTATTCGGAGCCGGCGTTGCGCGGTCTCGCGCGCGGTGGAACCTTCGTCACCCTCGGCTACGCCGCCGGGACCATCCCGGCCATCCCTCTCAATCTCGTTCTGCTCAAGGACATCACCGTCCGCGGTATGGAGATCCGCACGTTCCTGGGCGACCACCCGGCCGAGGCCACCCGCGATATGGACGAGTTGGCGCAGATGTTCGCCGCCGGCACGATCCGGCCCTACATCGGCGCACGATTCCCCTTGTCCGAGACGCCGGCGGCAGTACGGCACGTGGCCGAGCGCAAGGTCCTGGGCAAGGTGGTTATCGACGTCGCGTGAGTTCTTACGGCGTGACGTCGCCCTCGCCGAGATTGCCGTCATGGTGTCATTTGAGGCTGGGCCACAGCCCTAGCGGCAATGTCGGCAGCGTCCTGCCGCTTACGGAGTGACGATGTTGAAATTCTGGTCCGGTTCGTCGAGGACACCCAGGAACGCCTGCAGCGCCGTCTGGTCACCGGATATTTCGAGCCCGGGCGAGGTGACGTCACCCATCGCCACCGCCAGCAGCCGAAACTTACTGCCCAGCTTCACCGTCACGCTTGCCGTCGCAGAGTCCGCGGCAGCCTTGCGATAAACGAGCACCCCGTTGCGCAGGGTGAGCCGGTAGTTGGCGCCCAGATCGGCGAACGAGATATCAATGGCGATGTTGAGGTCCCAGCTGCGCGGTCCGTCGACCCGCAGAGCAAAGCTGTCGAAGAGCTGCTCCGCGGTGAGCTGGTTGAGCATCGAGATCGAGGCGGCGGTAACGGCGGTGCCGAAGTTGCCGTCGCGCAATTCGGTTGCACCACTCATGAAGAAGTTTCGCCACGTCGCGTTTTCGGCACCGTAGGCAAGCTGCTCCAGCGTATCGGCGTACAGCGCACGGGCCACCGCATGATCGGTGTCGGTAAAGATTGCGTGATCGAGTAGCGTTGCCGCCCAACGGAAGTCACCGGAATCGAAGGCGGCTTGGGCGAGTTCCACCACTCGGTCGATGCCGCCCATCGCGTCGACGTAACGAGGGGCGAGCGCTTCGGGCGGGTGTGGCCACAGTCGTGCGGGATTGCCGTCGAACCAACCCATGTAGCGCTGGTAGACCGCCTTCACGTTGTGGCTGACCGATCCGTAGTACCCATGGGTATGCCAGGTACGCTCCAACGCGGGTGGCATTTGGAACATTTCGGCGATTTCCACACCGATGTATCCCCGGTTGAGCAGCCGCAGCGTCTGGTCGTGCAGATACGCATACATGTCGCGTTGCAGTGATAGGAACTCGACGATGTCTTCGCGTCCCCAGGTCGGCCAGTGATGGGAAGCGAACACCACGTCGGTGCGGTCGGCGAAGGTGTCAATCGCCTCGGTGAGATAGCCCGACCAGGCATGTGGGTCGCGCACCAGTGCGCCGCGCAGGGTGAGCAGGTTGTGCAGATTATGGGTGGCGTTCTCGGCCATGCACAACGCGCGGTAGCGGGGGAAATAGAAATGCATTTCGGCGGGCGCCTCGGTACCGGGCGCCATCTGGAACTCGATCTCCACGCCGTCGATGGTGTGCTTCTCACCGGTCTCACGAATGTCGATCGTCGGCACGATGACGGCGACCTCACCGGTGGACGGCGCCTGACCGAGACCGCAGCCCACCTGATCCTGCGGTCCCCGCGGAAGCAAGGTGCCGTACATATAGGTGGCCCGGCGCGTCATTGCGGGACCGGCATACACGTTCTCCTTGACCGCATGCTCGATGAAACCTTCTGGCGCCAGCACGGCGACCGCACCGGCATCCACGTCCGCCTGTGAAGTGACGCCCAGCACGCCGCCGAAATGGTCGACGTGACTGTGGGTGTAGATCACCGCGACGACGGGACGGTCATCGCGGCGGTGGGTGCGATACAGGGCCAGCGCCGCAGCGGCCACCTCGGTGGATACCAGGGGGTCGATTACGATGATCCCGGTGTCGCCTTCGACGAAGGTGACGTTCGAGATGTCCAAACCGCGAACCTGATAGATGCCCGGCACCACCTCGTAGAGACCTTGCCTGGCGGCCAGCGACGATTGCCGCCACAGGCTGGGGTGCACCGTTGTGGGAGCCGGACCGTCGAGGAAAGAGTAGACGTCGTTGTCCCACACCACGCGGCCGTCGGCCGCCTTGACGATGCATGGGGACAAGGCCGCGATGAATCCACGATCGGCATTGTCAAAATCCGTTGTGTCATGAAATGGCAGGGCATGTTCGCGATGTGCGGACTCGATGACTGCGGTGGGGGGTTTGTGGTCCACCGGCAATACATTGCCATTAATGCGCGCTTCCCTGAAAGGACGTGTTGAGAGCCGGCCGGTTAACCAAAGCGAAACAATTTCGCCGAACCCCTTCTATGCGGCCCGGCAAACCCGCATACTGCCCAGACGGCCCTCGATAGCGAGGACCGCAACCATCGGGCGAAGGAGAACAGGTGAAGCGTGAACTGACGATCGCGGTAGCAGCGGCGGCAATTCTGGCCGCGGGTAGTTCTGGCTGTTCGAGCAACAAGTCGAGCACAGGCGGCGGGGCTTCCTCGGGCGCAAGCGCGGCGGCGAGCGCCGGCGGAGGACCGACGGTGACCATCGACGGGAAGAACCAGAACGTGACCGGCTCGGTCGTCTGCACGACGGCGGGCGGCACCGTCAACATCGCGATCGGCGGGGCAGCGACTGGCATTGGCGCTGTGCTGACCGATGCCAACCCGCCCGAGGTGAAGTCGGTTGGGCTCGGCAACGTCAACGGCGTAACGCTCGCCTACACGTCCGGGACCGGCCAGGGCAATGCTTCGGCGACCAAGAACGGCAACAGCTACAAGATCACCGGGACCGCCACCGGCGTCGACATGGCCAACCCGATGCAACCGGTGAACAAGCCGTTCGAAATCGACGTGACTTGTTCTAGCTAGTCGATGATGCGGGCGGTTGCCACCCGTTGAGTGGCAACCGCACCGTGAACTCGGTATGGCCGGGTGAGCTGCTCACTGTGATAGTCCCGTTGTGCGCCTTGACAACTGCGGAAACTATCGCCAGGCCAAGCCCGGTGCTGCCGCCTATTCGGGAGCGCGACGAATCGCCACGGGCGAACCGCTCGAACACCTCCGACTGAAGTTCGGCCGGAATGCCGGGACCGTTGTCGATCACCTGCAGCACGGAATACGTTGGCTCGGTGCACAATCGCGTGGTCACGACGGTGCCCGCGCTGGTGTGGATGCGCGCGTTGGCGAGCAGATTGGTCACCACCTGATGCAGCCGCGCCGCGTCACCGGTGACGACCACCGGCTCTTCGGGCAGGTCAAGCTCCCATTGGTGATCGGGTCCCGCGACGTGCGCGTCACTGACCGCATCAACCGCCAGGCGTGACAGGTCAACCGGTTCGCGTTCCAGCGGGCGGCCCGAGTCCAGGCGGGCCAGCAGCAGCAAATCCTCGACAAGGCGCGTGATCCGCTCTGTCTCCGATGCCACCCGGCTCATCGCGTGCGCCACCGCCTCGCGGTCGTCGCCCATGCGCTGGGTGAGTTCGGTGTAGCCGCGGATCGCGGCAAGCGGCGTGCGCAGTTCGTGACTCGCATCGGCGACGAATTGCCGCACCCGGGTCTCGCTGGCCTGACGCGCCTCCAGCGCGGCCGCGATGTGGTCGAGCATCCGGTTCAGCGCCGACCCGAGTTGGCCCACCTCGGTCGACGGGTTTGCGTCGGATTTTGACACCCGCACCGGCAGCTCGACCTCACCGCGGGCCAACGGGAGATCGGCAACCTTGCGCGCGGTCTGCGCGACGCGACGCAGCGGCGCCAACGCCCGCCTGATGATGACGACGCCGGCGATCGTCGCAGCGGCCAACGCGACCACGGTGACGATCCCGAAAATGACCAGCATCCGGATCAACGTGGCGTCCACGTTGGACATCGACAGACCGGTGACGATCACGTCGCCGCCGCGCCGGCTCGGGGCGGCGACGACGCGATAGCGGCCCAGGCCATCGAGATTCAGGGTCACCGGTTTGCGGCTGCCGGCGATCGCCGTCAGCTGGGCCTGCGCCTTGTCGGTCAGCGCAGCCCGGGCACCGCTGCTGGTCGTGTAGCCGGCGTCGACCATCTTGCCGTCGCTGACCACCGCCGCGACCATGCCGGCGGGCTGCCCCGGGGCGTCGAGGAATCTTGGACCGGGGCCCGGCCGCGGATAGTAGGAGTGCTCGTGGTGCCACCCCGGTCGGTTCGGTTCGGGGTACATCAGCGCCGATCGGTAGGAGGTCCCGCCGAGTTGCGCGTCGAGCTGCTTCACCAGGTGATGGTTCAGCGCCAGTTCGGTTGCCGCCGTGATCCCGATACACACCAGGGCGAGCACGACGACCTGCCCGACCAAAAGCCGCAGCCGAAGCGACCAGGCTCGCCCTGTCTTAGCGGGCCGGCTTGAGGACATAGCCCGCGCCGCGCAGCGTGTGGATCATAGGTTCGCGACCGTTGTCGATCTTCTTGCGCAGGTAGGAAATGTACAGCTCAACGATGTTGGAACGGCCGCCGAAGTCGTAGCTCCATACCCGGTCGAGGATCTGTGCCTTGCTCAGCACCCGCTTGGAGTTGCGCATCATGAATCGCAGCAGCTCGAACTCGGTGGAGGTCAACGAGATCGGTTCGCCGGCCCGCGTCACCTCGTGACTGTCCTCGTCCAGGACCAAGTCCCCGACCACCAGCTGCGCGCCGCTGTCCACCGTCGTCACGCCGGTGCGTCGTAGCAGCGCGCGCAGCCGCAGCACCACTTCTTCGATGCTGAAC
>DATKEW010000172.1:0-20979 GCA_035511785.1 Mycobacterium sp. | reverse complement strand
CAGCAACTTGGCGGCGGGCGGCGTCTTGAGCGCGAAGGTGAAGCTGCGGTCCTCGTAGACCGTGATCTCCACCGGGATGACGTTGCCCCGCTGGTTCTCCGTCGCGGCGTTGTACGCCTTGCAGAACTCCATGATGTTGACGCCGTGCTGGCCGAGCGCGGGCCCGACCGGCGGGGCGGGGTTGGCCTGCCCGGCCTGGATCTGCAGCTTGATCAGTCCAACGACTTTCTTCTTCTTCGGGGCCATGAGGTGTTGCTTTCCTTCCTGACGTTCTAGATCTTGGAGACCTGGTTAAAGGTCAGTTCCACCGGCGTTTCGCGGCCGAAGATCGACACCAGCACCTTGAGCTTCTGCTGTTCGGCGTTGACCTCGTTGATCGTCGCCGGCAACGTGGCAAACGGTCCGTCCATGACCGTCACCGATTCGCCCACCTCGTAGTCGACCTCAACGACCGGACGCTCCAGGCCACCCGCCTCGGTGGTGGCGGCGGCGCTGGCGGCACCCTTGGTGGCCTTCTTCGTCGCGCCCGACGGCAGCAGGAACTTCACCACGTCGTCAAGCGCAAGCGCCGACGGGCGGGACGTCGCGCCGACGAACCCGGTGACTCCGGGGGTGTTGCGCACCGCGGACCATGAATCGTCGGTCAGATCCATGCGCACCAGGATGTAGCCGGGCAGCACCTTGCGGTTGACCTGCTTGCGCTGGCCGTTCTTGATCTCGGTGACCTCTTCGGTGGGTACTTCCACTTGGAAGATGTAGTCGCCGACGTCCAGGTTCTGCACGCGGGTTTCGAGGTTGGCCTTGACCTTGTTCTCGTATCCCGCGTAGGAGTGCACGACGTACCAGTCGCCGGGTTTGCTGCGTAGCTCCGCCTTGAGCGCGGCGGCCGGGTCGACCTCCTCCTCAGCCGGCTCCGTATGAGCCTCGGCCTCGGCGATTTCTTGCACGTCGACCGCCTCACCCGCGGACGTGTCACCGTCGAAGGTAGTCACGGTTTTCAGTCCTCTCTGTCACTCGCTCAGCCGAACACCAACAGGACCAGCTTGGTCAGGCCAAAGTCTGCGAGACCGACCAGCGTCACCATGAAGGCCAGAAACGCCAGCACCACTGAGGTGTAGGTGAGCATCTGTTTGCGGTTCGGCCAGATCACCTTCCGCATCTCTGCAACGACCTGCTTGAGGTAGTTGTAGACGAATACGAACGGGTTAGCTGGACGGTCCCCCGGTTTCTTTGCTTTTTTGCCGGTACCGGCCTTCTTGGATGTCCGGGCTTTCGTGGCCGTGTCCTGCGCGGCGACCTCGGCCTCGTCCGGCGACTCGATGTCGACGTCTTCGTCGGCATCGGCCGCTCGCTGCCGAGACCGCTTGCCGGTAGGACGTTGCGGCCGCGCTGCAGGCTTGGTCACCACGGCCGTGCGACCACCGCTGGCGCGACTGTGGTCAGTGTCGCCGCCGTCGCTTGCGGCGTCGTTGGCAACGTCGGTCTCGTCGCTCACCGCATGCTCCTTTGTTCGTTAGCTATCCTGCGATCCGTCCCGTGCTGATCGGGCACCCGTTCAGTGTCCAGCATGGCACGTCTTCGCCTTCAGCAGGGGCGACAGGACTTGAACCTGCAACCTGCGGTTTTGGAGACCGCTGCTCTGCCATTTGAGCTACGCCCCTTCGCGGTTGGCAGGCCAACCTGCGCTTACCTACCGGGGCTTACACGACACGCGCGCTCTCCGTTCGGTGATCGCCGAACCGACGGACAGCGCGCTGTTATGGGAAAACCCCGAGGTCCGAGTGTACATCGGCGCAGGAGCCAGATACTAATTACGCGGTTCTGACGACCTGCCCGGATTCCTTGTCCCACCTGAGCTGGATGGAGTCATCACCCTGATGGCCCATCAGGGTGGTGTAGCCCTCCAGCACGAGCTCGCCATCGTCGTTGGTCAAGACGTTCTTGGTGACGACGATGTCGGCGCCGAAACGCTCGTCCACCGAATGGATGTCCATCCGGGCCCACAGCTTGTCGCCGGCCAATACCGGCTTGTGGTAGCGGAACTGCTGGTCGACCTGGACGATCTGCATGGTCTCCATGCCCATGTCGACATTTCGGAAGAAATCGTCCTGGACAAGTTTCGCGAAGATCGACACGAAAGTTATCGGTGCAATGATGGTGCCGTAGCCCAGCTCGGCGGCCGCTGCCTCGTCGAAGCAGGCCGGATCGTCGCACTTGATCGCTCGCGCAAATCCGCGAACTTGCTCGCGGCCCACCTCGAAGTAGTCCGGGTACCGCCACACCATCCCGCGAATGTCGGTTTTGAGCGCCATGGGCTACGCCAGTTTTGCCGATGCGGTGGCCCGGCCGAAGATCTTCTTGCCACCGGTGGTGGCCGTGAGCGCGATGATCACCGATTTGCTCTCCGGATCGACCGACTTCACCTTGCCGCTGAACACCAGCTCGGCGCCCTTGCCGTCGTTGGGCACCGGCACCACGGCGGTAAACCGCACGTTGTACTCGGTGACCGCACCCGGGTCGCCGACCCACGACGTGACGTAGCCGCCACCCAGTCCCATGGTCAACATGCCGTGTGCGATCGCGGTGTCCAGCCCCACGACCTTGGCGATCTCGTCGTCCCAGTGAATCGGGTTCAAGTCGCCCGAGACGCCCGCGTAGTTCACCAGATCCTGGCGCGTCAGCGGATAGGTCCTCTCCGGAAGCTGGTCACCCACCTTCACCGAGCTGAACTCACGCAGTGGCATCAGAAAATCCCTCTCCTCCATCCTCACCGGCACGGCCCGCCAGGGTCGTGTAGGTCTCCTGCACAATCTCACCGTCTTGGTTCGTGATGATGTTCTTGGTCACGATGATCTGGGTGCCGTGGGCCAGACGCGTCGAATCCACGTACACATCGCAGTACAGCTTGTCGCCGGCCACGATCGGCTTCTCGAATTTCAGCACCTGGTCGACCTGCACGATCTGCGCGTCCTGGACCCCGATATTGGCGTTCTTGAAGAACGCCGACTGAGCCTTGTAGCCGAACACGCAGATAAACGTCAACGGGGCCAGCAAACCGTTGTAGCCGAGTTCGGCGGCGGCGTCCTCCGCGAAGAACGAAGCGTCGTCGTTTTGCACGGCTATCGCGTACTCGCGGATCTTCTCCCGCTCCACCACGTAATGGTCGGGATAGCGGTAGTGCATCCCGATAATGTTTGCTGTCAACGCCACGGGTCTAAACCTACCTAGTCAATGAAGAATAAACGCTCGCAGGTCAGCGCTAGCGTGTCTCGCGGTGCGCCTGATGCTTGCCGCAGTTCGGGCAGAACTTCTTCAGCTCCATCCGGTCGGGATCGTTGCGGCGATTCTTCTTGGTGATGTAGTTACGGTGCTTGCACACCTCGCATGCCAAGGTGATCTTCGGCCGCACGTCGGTACTGGAAGCCATGACGGTTCTCTCTCAAATCTCTCAAAGTGCGCGTTGTTGTGTTGTAGCGATGGCCGGACTCGAACCGGCGACCTAACGATTATGAGTCGTTCGCTCTAACCGACTGAGCTACATCGCCTCTGGCCACCCCAATTTGGGGGTCGGGGCCGCCAGCCTGCTCGGCGTCCGCCGAGCCCCCTAACGGAATCGAACCGTTGACCTTTTCCTTACCATGGAAACGCTCTACCGACTGAGCTAAGGGGGCCGTTCACCCGAAGCGACCAGTCGTCCCGCGGGCCTAAAAGAGGGTACAGCCTGGCGCGCAACGGTACCAAACCACAGGCACGGCCCGAGGTTGCTGGGGAAAGGCCAGGACGCGCCAGACGAAGGGTGAGGCGAAGGACCTACCCGGTGTCGCCGTCGTGGTGAGGTTCCCATGCGCTCAGGTCGCTGAACTCGTCGTAGTCGTCATGCTGCCCATTGTCTGCTTCATCGGCCTCGCCGAGCAGGGTGCGCAGCGCAAGATAAACGGCCTCTCGCGCGTCAGCCAGCTGGTATCGGTGTATTACTTCCTGGACCAGATCGACGTCTATCTCGATTTCGACCTTCTTCCGCATGGGCTAACGATACCCAGCGCAGAGGAGATCAAGCGGTTGTTAGCGGCGCTCGTCGCCAAGGTGTGCGGCATTGCAGCGCTACGGCTTTAATCGGCTCACCCACCGGTGTGTCGCGCAGCTGGCCACGCCCGAAATACGACGTCACCGGGGCGGGTCATAGTCTGGTGATGTGTCAGATTTGTCAGCGGACCGCCTGTACTTTCGTCAACTGCTCTCCGGTCGCGATTTCGCCGCCGGCGACATGTTCGCGACGCAAATGCGCAATTTCGCCTACCTGATCGGAGACCGTCAGACTTCAGACTGCGTCGTGGTCGACCCGGCATATGCCGCCGGCGATCTTCTCGACGCGCTGGAGGCGGACGGCATGCACCTGTCCGGGGTGCTGGTGACCCATCATCATCCCGACCATGTGGGCGGGAACATGATGGGCTTTGAGCTCAAGGGCCTGGCGGAGCTGCTGGAGCGGGCCAGTGTGCCGGTGCACGTGAATACCCATGAGGCGCTGTGGGTTTCGCGGGTTACCGGGATTGGCCTCGGCGACCTCACCACGCATGAGCACCACGACAAGGTCAACATCGGCGATATCGAAATCGAGCTGTTGCACACCCCGGGGCATACACCTGGCAGCCAGTGCTTTCTGCTGGACGGCCGGCTGGTCGCCGGTGACACGTTGTTCCTGGACGGCTGCGGGCGCACCGACTTCCCGGGTGGCGACTCCGACGAGATGTATCGCAGTCTGCAGCAGCTCGCGGCGCTTCCCGGTGACCCGACTGTATTTCCGGGGCACTGGTATTCCGCTGATCCAAGTGCATCGTTATCGGAGGTCAAGCGCTTCAACTATGTGTATCGCGCCGCTGACCTTGATCAGTGGCGAATGTTGATGGGCGGCTGAGGGACTCAGCCGGCGTTTCTCTCGTTCACCATTTGCGCAGCCTGAGCGACCGCCGTGATCATTGCGATTGCGTAGGCGGCGATGTTCGCCCAGCGCCTCTACTATCGGGCCAGCGAAATCTCGTGCGGAAGATCACTGTGATATAAGCGGAGGGTGGATTCAATGGGGTGGATCCAGGACAGCTGGCGCGGGGTCACCAACGTTGAGTCCAGCACCTGGCTTGCGTGGGCGGCATGGGTGGCGATTGCGCTCGGCGTCGTCGCGCTGGTGTTGGCAAACCGGCAGATCAACCGCAACCGCCGGTTGGCGGCGGAACAGACCCGTCCCCACGTCGCGATGCTCATGGAGCCGCACGCCGCCGACTGGCACGTAATCGAACTCGTGGTCAGGAATTTCGGCCGGACGGCGGCTTATGACATCCGGTTTTCATTTCCGAATCCGCCGACGGTGGCCGAATACGAAAATGCCGCTGACGGCTACGCCGATGTCGTCGAACTGCAGCTTCCGCGCGAGTTGCCAGTACTCGCGCCCGGCCAGGAATGGCGCATGGTATGGGATTCGGCGCGCGACCGCGCCGAAATTGGAAGTGGTATCGAGTCCCGCTTTACCGGGACGGTGATCTACTACGACCGCCCCGATAAGCCGCGCGGGTGGCAATTCTGGCGGCGCGAACGTCGTCCGCTGGAGACGAACGTGGTGCTGGACTGGGATGCCCTGCCACCCGTTCAGCGCATCGAGTTGATGACGACTCATGACCTGGCGAAGAGGGAAAAGCAGAAACTGGAGCTGCTGCGCGGGCTGCTCACCTACTTCCACTACGCCAGCAAGGAAACGCGTCCCGACGTGTTCCGCGGCGAGATCGAACGAATCAACGGCGCTGTGCAGGAAACTCAGGACAGGTGGCGCACCCGGCAGCTCGACGAACCCACCGACGTCAGCGTGCGTTGGGGTAACTCGGAAAGCGATCTGGGCAAACATCGCAGCCAGCGCGTGTGACGGCAGGCCATCGACTCCGCCGTCGGTATCGAAGGAGTAACCCGTGAGCGGCCCGGTCACCTACAGCCACAAGGATTCCGTCGCCGTCGTCAAGATGGACGACGGCAAAGTCAATGCGCTGGGCCCGACCATGCAGCAGGCCCTCAACGAGGCGATCGACCAGGCCGACAGTGACAACGCCGGGGCGTTGGTGATCGCCGGGAATGAGCGGGTGTTCAGCGGCGGGTTCGACCTGAAGATTTTGACCTCCGGCGAGGTGCAGCCCGCAATCGACATGCTCAGGGGCGGCTTCGAACTGGCGCATCGACTCTTGTCCTACCCAAAACCGGTGGTGATGGCCTGCACCGGCCATGCCATCGCGATGGGCGCATTCCTGTTGTCGTCCGGCGACCATAGGGTGGCCGCCCACGCGTACAACATTCAGGCCAACGAGGTTGCGATCGGCATGACCATCCCGTACGCGGCCCTGGAAATCATGAAGCTGCGGCTGACGAGGTCGGCGTATCAGCAAGCCACCGGGCTGGCCAAGACGTTCTTCGGCGAAACCGCCCTCGCCGCCGGCTTTGTCGACGAGATCGTGTTACCCGAGATGGTGCTCAGCCGCGCCGAGGAAGCCGCGCGGGAATTCGCCGGTCTGCACCAGCATGCCCACGCCGCGACCAAGTTGCGCGCACGTGCCGACGCGCTGGCGGCGATCCGCGCCGGGATCGACGGGATGGAAGCGGAATTCGGCCTGTAGAGAGAAGGCGACGCGGTTGCCAGGGCAACCGCCTCACCAAATGCCGCCTACTCCACTGGGAAGTCTGACACGTCGGCACCGGGCCGTCACTTCACCTTCGGGCGTGACCCGATAACCATCAACCGGCCCAGCGGAAGCGTTTGAGATACGCCGCCCAGTCCCACGTCGACAGAAACTCCTGCGCCGCCTCATACCCCTTGTCGTAGAGCTCTTCCAAGCGCCCGGTGGGGATGTCGAAGTCGAGCACGCCCACATTGGTCGATTCGACCGCGATCGCGCGGGCAGCGACCCACGGCTGGTTTAGGTGGGTCTGGTCGTGGCCTGCCAGCATGGTGGTGAGCAGGCTTTCCAACAATGCCGTCTGTTCAAAGAAGCGCAAGGGCCTCAGCGCGGGCATCACCGCACCGAGGCCCTCGGTCACCCTCGGTAAGACCGTGATCCCGAACGTGGGCCAGCGTGGCGGCTGGCCGTCGGGCCGGTCGAAGGTGTCAATCGGAAAGTTCGACAGCACACCACCGTCAACCAGGGTGGATGTCGCACCATTGACGCCGGTCAGCTTGACCGGGCGGTAAAAGAACGGGATCGCCATCGAAGCGCGCACCGCGTCGGCGACCGGCTGCTCATCGGGGTCCAGCCCGTAGAGCCGCCGGTAGTCCCACGGCAGCCGCACCAGCTGTGCCGCGGTTAAGTCAGCGACAGTGACCACCAGCTTGTAGTGCCGTCCCTCGATCAGGTGGCCGTCGTCGAGGACGAGATCACCGAAGGAGGTGACACCCAGGTTCTTCAGCTCGCTCCGAATCCAGTCGTGGGCGGCGTCACCCCGGTACATGCTGGTTTCCCTTACCAGTCCCCACGCGGCACCGAGATAGGGGACGGGTCCCGCGTCGCGCCACTTGTGCAGCGGTACCGAGAAGGCGAGTTCCTTCACTTCCTGGCCGGTCAGCTGGCCATTCCTGGACCCGGCCGCCAAGATCGCCGCGACCACCGACCCGGCCGAAACGCCCGACACCCTCTTGATCGAATATCCGGCATCCATCAGCGCGACGATGGCGCCAACCAGACCGATGAACTTCACGCCACCACCGGAGAGCACGAGATCCACGGTTTTCGGTTGTCCTGCCTTGACCGCCATTCAGTTCTCCGCCGAAACCCATTGGTAGGGAAGGAATTTGCCGTCGAATGTCACCACGACGCGGTCGCCCGTCGCGTGCGGTTTCTTCTGCAGGTCGACGCTGAAGTTGATCGCGCTCATGATGCCGTCGCCGAACTGCTCGTGGATCAGTTCCTTGATGGCGCCGCCGTACACCTGAAGCGCTTCGTAGAAACGGTAGATGGTGGGGTCGGTCGGTACCGCCGTGGGCAGCCCGCCGCGGATGGGTGGGGCCGCCAGAACGGGCACCACAGACTCGTCGAGACCCAGCATCTCGACCAGGACCTTGCCGAGTTCAGCGGGAATGGGGTGCTGGCCAAGCAACGCCGACGTGGTCCACAGCACCGGCCGTCCGATGGCGTCGGCCAGCTCCTGCCAAGACAGCCCCAGTGTCAGGCGGGCAACGACGATCTGCTCGGTGATCTCGTTTCTGTTCATGCCCCCAGCATGCATGCCGGGCTTAGGCAGGTTTCGTCGCGGTGACCAAGCGCGTGGTGAACCATCGGCCGCCGTACCACATGCGCCATCCGAGGTTGCGGCGCCGCACGTTGGGCCAGCCCAATTCCCGCAAATGGGCGGCATGCTGACGCGTCTCCCACAGGTCCGCGTTGGCGAGACGGCCACCCGGCCGCAATACCCGAACCGTTTCGTCCAAAGCCTTTCGCCGGCCGGCGTGTGTCGGAACGTTGTGGATGGCCAGGCTGCTGACGATCACGTCGACGCTCTCGTCGGCCAACGGCAGGGCGGTCGTATCCGCGTTATGCACCTCGACGCGCTCGGCGACGTCTTCCAGTGCCGCATTGGATAACGTTGCCTGCTGGGAGTTTTCGGTCTGGTCGGCACGCCATAGATCGACACCTATCGCGCGGCCCCGCGGCAACCGTTTGGCCGCGGCCAGCAGCGCCGCGCCTCGCCCACATCCGAGATCAAGCAACGTTTCATCGCCCCCTAATCGTAGGTTGTCGAGGACCGTGTGAAAGGACCCGTCGTATCCGTATTCGCCTTTGCGACCGCGCGTAGTCACCGGTTCACCAGCGACCACGGTGGATGACCTCATCGAAGGGCCGCCGATTCGGTTTGCGGATCGGGGCGAGCGGTCGGTCGGCCGGATAACCGAGACCGAGCATGAAGGCCACCAGATGGTCGTCGGGGACACCCAGGATGGCTCGTGCCTTCTCCTGGTCTCCCACCGACGAATGGCCGGTACCGATCCCCAGGTCGGTGGCCGCGATCATCATCGCCATCGTTGCCTGACCCACGTCGTAGTTGTCAGTCACCAGCCGGCGATCATCCGGCGGCACCGGCACAACCAAGACAATCGCCGCCGCGGCCGAGGCGATATGACCCGCGCCCCGCCAGACCGTGGAAAGCTCCTTGAGCTGAGCCGGGTCGGTGACGATCACGAAGTCCCACGGCTGCCGGTTTTTCGCCGACGGAGCCCGCCAACCGGCCTCAGCGATCCGATTCAGATCCTCGTCCGAAATCGCCTCTGTCGTGTATTGCCGTACGTTGCGCCGAGCACAGATCGCGTCCCAAGTCTCCATCTTGTTCCTCTCGTCCCTGCCCATGCTGCCATCACCGTCGAACGCATTTCGGGTGGAGGGACCAGGCCGGGATCATTGCCGATGCGGAAGAATCGCGCTCAGCATGGTCGACAACGACGGTCCCGCACCGGCATCCCGACGACGCCACGTCGTGCGGCTCGCCGTCTTCGCCGGATTCCTACTCGGGATGTTCTACCTGGTAGCCGTCGCGCGAGTCATCGACGTCGAGGAGGTGCGGCGCGCGATCTCGGCGACCGGTCCCGCCGCGCCGCTGACCTATGTCATTGTGTCGGCCATCCTCGGCGCGTGTTCGTCCCGGGCGCGATCCTGGCCGCGGGCAGCGGGCTCCTGTTCGGTCCCCTACTGGGCATATTCGTGACGCTGGGTGCGACCGTGGGCACCGCGATCGTCGCGAGTCGCGTCGGCCGTCGGGCTGGCCGGGACAGCGCGCGGGCTCTGCTGGGGACGAAACGCGCCGACCGCATCGAAGCGCTGATCGAACGAGGCGGACTGTGGGCCGTCGTCGGCCAGCGCTTCATCCCCGGCATATCGGATGCGCTCGCCTCCTATGCGTTCGGGGCGATCGGAGTTCCGTTGTGGCAGATGGCCGTCGGTGCATTTATCGGTTCGGTGCCGCGGGCATTCGTCTACACCGCGCTGGGCGCCTCGATCGGAAATCGGTCGCCGGCGTTGGCATACTCGGCAATAGTGGTGTGGTGCGTGACCGCCGTCGCCGGCGCGTTCGCCGCGCGGCGTGGATACCAAAAATGGCGTGGGCACGCTAGCCGCGGCGAGGACGGCGCTGTCCCAGATTCGGAGCGGGAAGCCGGCGCGTGCTGACGAAGGCCGGCCTGCTCACCGTCGTCAGTGGGCCGGTGCCAGCATCTCCTTCCACCCGTCTTCTCCGGTATTCCTAGAGTTCTCAACGGAATACACCACACCATCGGGGCCTACGACCAACCCGCTCTGCACGTCGTAAATCGACGTGGGAGCCGCGCTCGGGGTGTAGATGCACGGGTTGGGTTGCTGACCGTTGCATTGGACGGTGCCCGATCCCGGTCGCTGCAGGGGGTCGCTGACCGGTGGCGGTGTGCCTGGCACCCGATCGGCGGGCAGCGGGTTGAGGCCATTGTTGACCGACGGCGCCGGAATCACCTGTCCCGGCTTCACCGGCTGATCACAACGCGCGGCCGGCGCGGGGCAGGTGAGGATCTGATTCGGGTCTCCGTACCACGGGTTGGTACCCAGCGGCACATAGGGCTTGTCGCTACGGCACTCCCGCGGGGACGCCGCGCGCTTGCCGGGCACGTCCGCGCACGGGTCGTTGCGTGCCCCGCGAACCGCATTCTGCGCATCCATCGGGATCATGCAGTAGGTGCCACTCGGTAGGGGCGCGGTGGTGGTGTCGGCCGGCGCCCGCCACTCCGATGCCGACAGGAAGCCGGTCAGGCACGGTGGTGGCTGGTTAAGAGAAAGGGCGCCCACGCCGAGCGCCGCCTGGCCGGGAAATTCGGAGGTAACCGATTGGGCGACCGCCGCGGACTGCGGCAAGAACACCAACCCCTGCTCGAGTCCGTTGTGGTAGCGCTTGAGCATGTCGATCACGACCTCAAGATTGGCCAGTGCCTGCGGCAGCGAGTCCCGCACCCCGCTGAACGTGGCGTTGACCTGATCGGCCGTCGGCGCCGCGTTGGCCAGAATGCGACGAATCGCTTGATCCTGCTGCGCGGTCTGCGAGGCCAGCGTGTTGAGGTTCGCGGCCCAGCGCCCGATGTCGTCACCGGAATCGACCTGGCTGTCGATGATGGGCGCCGAACGCTCGATGATGTCGTCGATGTCATCGATGCTGCCCCTGAAGTCGTGGGTGATCGCCTGGGTGGCGTCGACCAGGCGCCGCAGGGATGGTCCCAGCCCGCCCACGGCTTGTGACGTCTCGTAGAGCAGTGACGCGACCTTGTCCTTGGGCAGCACTGCCAATCCACGGTTGGCGGCGTCCAGCGCCGGGCCGATCTGGCTGGGGACCGTACTCTTGGTGATCGTCTGCTCACTCGCCAGGTACGGACCGCCGGTGCGGGTCGACACCAGATCGATGTACTGCTCACCGACCGCCGACACGGAGTGCACATTGGCCGACGCATCGGTCGGAATTTGGTAGCCGTTGTCGATGCTCATGGTCGCCCGCGCGCCGCGCCGGGTTGGTTCGATGGCGGTGACCGTCCCGATGGTGATGCCCCGATAGGTGACGTTGGCGGTTCGATACAGTCCCCCGGACTGAGGCAGTTGGGCGTAGAGCGTGTATCGACCGACGCCGACAAGAGTGGGTATCCGCAGGAAGTACCAGCCCAGGACCACCACCGCGGCGACCGCCAACACCACCAACGACACCAACTGGGTTTTGATGAGGCGAGTCAGCATTCCTCACTCGCCCCTTTCCACCAGCGGTCCTCCCGGGGCATCATTCGGGTTCGGTGTATAGCGGACATCCGGGATCATGGTGTCGGGGTTTCGTCCCCACGCCTGTTCGAGCGCTCGAAACATGCCCGAGAGTCCGGTTCCGGTCAACAGCGCGTTATCGAGAGCGCTTAGCGTCAGGTCGATTCCGGCGGAGATGTTGACATAATCGCCGCGGATCACCTTCGGGACGCCGTCGATGTTGAACGGCGCGGTGAGACCCAACCGCAACGCGTCGACCACGAGCGGCGCGGCTCGGCCGAGCTGAATGAGCGGTCGCTGCAGCAACTGCAGGTTCTGGCGAAGGTTAGGCCCGGTATCCGAGAGCGCCCGGTTGGCGACGTCGCTGAACCGCCCCAGGGATTCGGTGGCGTCGGCGAACAATTCGCGCGTGTCGGCGAAATGCCGGATCAGCGGAGGGATGTCGGTGAGCAACCGGTTGAGCGTGTCGTTGTGGTTAGCAACGATGGCCAGCAGTTGGTTGGTCGAATCGATTGCGCGGGTGAGGTCGTCGCGTCCGCGGTTCAATTCGGCGGTGAATGTGTCCAGCCGACTGAGGAATTCGTGGACCTGATCGACGTGGCCGTCAAGGATATTCAGGATCTCGGCTTGGATCAGGTCGAGGTTCGTGATGCCGCCGCCGGTGAGGATGACCGCGATGCTGGCCAACGTCCGTTCGATGGTGGGGTAGGCCGAGGAGCTCATCAGTCCGATGGTGTCGCCGTTCTTCAAGGGTTGCGGCGACGGGCTTTTCGGCGCGGCAAGCTCGACGTGCTGCGTGCCCAGCAGGCTGGTCTGGCCGATCTTGGCGGTCGCGTTTGCCGGGAGCTTCACGCTCGGATCGACGCCCAGCGTGAGCGTCGCGATCCAGTTCTTCAGCCTGATGTCACGCACGGTTCCGACCCATACGTCGCCGACCCTCACCCGGCTGTTGGTGTTCAGCGCCAGCGTGTCGGGCATCTGCACGTAGATCGTCATGTGACCCGCACCCGTGCCACGACCGATCGGTAACGGCACGTTGGCGATGCCACGCCAGGTGCACGACGTCAACACCGTGGCGAGTAGCAACACCAGTCCGCGGCGACCGCAGCCGGCGATCAGTCGCAGCACGGCGGCCCTCACTGGCCCGGCCCCGGTTTTGCGGGCTGGGGATACCACGGCGGCGGCAACGGATTGGTCTCGTCGTAGGCGTTCGGCGGTCCGGGCATGTTGGTTCCCGGCGGCGGGGGTGCGTTGTCCGGACCACCCATCAGCTCGGCCAGCGACTCCGGGGTCAGCATGTTCGCCGTAAAGGGCTGAACCTGCGTGCCCTGCATCCCGGGCGCGACGACCCAGCCCGGTTCATGGTTGCCGTGCGAAAACGGTGTGTCCCGCGAGAAGATCCCTGGGACGGTGGTGTCCTTGTACCCCGGCGGCGGACGCAGTCGCTCCTCGGAGTAGGCAACCTCCTTGGGCAGGGCGTCCGCCGAGCTGAAGAAGTTCGCGCTGAACGGCAGGTAATTGAACTTGATGGAGTCCAGAACCGGCGCCAGATACTGCGCACACAGCTCGGCGGAATCCTGATAGCCAAGTCGGCTGCCGGCCTGGATGGCACCGCAGATGAACTGAATCGGGTTCGCGAAGTTCGGAAATATGAGCAACCCCACCAGCGAGCTGTGCGCCGGGTAGTAGATGTTGTTGAAGTTGCCCGCGAAGGTGGGCAGCACGTGCAACGCCGTTTCCAGGCCGTCCCGCGGCTCGGGTTGCAGGAGGGCGGTGGTCGCGTCGGCGAGGTTGGTGACATCGTGGCCCAGCACGGACCTGTTGTCGTTCAAGAACTTTCGGGCGACAGCGAGCACGTCGTCGACCCGCGCAACCGTGTCGGCCACGTCGTGGTCGGATTTGGTGAACCAGTCGGTGAACTGGGCCAGGTTGTCGTTGAGCGCGACGAACTGTCGGTCGTTTTGGTAGAGCGCGCTGATGAACTGCGCCAGGCTTCGGGTGATGGCGACGAAGTCTCCTCGGCCCTCGTTCAGCGCGGTCAACGCTTCCGACAAGCTGTTCAGCGTGTCGTGTACTCGCTTGCCCTTGCCGGCCAGGGTGTCCGCGGCCGATTCGATGAGCTCACCGAACGGCCCCTCCGGCTGCTGCGGTGTTGGGCCGAGCTGCCGCAGGATCCCGTTGATGGAGTCGCGCAGCTGGTCCCACTCGACCGGCACCTGGGTGCGTTGGACCGGGATCACCGCGCCGTCCTTCAGCACCGGTCCGTCGGTGTAGGGCGGTGACAGCTGGATGGTGCGCGAGGCGACCAGGCTGGGGTTGAGTATCGACGCCGAGGCGTTGGCGGGCACCTTGTACTTGTTGCTGTAGTGGAAGGAGACTCGCATCTTGTCGCCGGCCGGCTCGATCTTGTCGATCGACCCGACCCGCACACCCATGATTTCGACTTTGTCGCCCGGGTACAGCGCGAGAGTCTCGGAAAAATACGCGACGGCGCTGGTGTTGGTCAGTTTCCGATAGAGCTGTACTCCAACGACCAGCGCGACGAGGGCCAACACCATTACCAATGCCCCCGCGAATACCGCCTTGCGCGACACTTTCGGCAGTCGAAGGCTGCGGATGTCGAAGATGGTGCTCATTGGTTGCCACCTCCCGTCCCGCCTGGCGTGATGAACGGGGCGGGCAGCTGCGGCCCAGGTCCCGGTGGTGCGGCCGGGCCCGGCGGCAGGCCCGGCGCCAACGTCGACGGTGGCGGCGTCGGGCCGGCCGGTGCCAGCGGCTCGGTGCGTGCGCCAGGAGGCGCGTCGGCCGGCAGCGGCACCGGCGCGCCGGGAACGTCCGGCGGCCTCTCACCCGGCCGGCCCGCGATCGGGATGCCGGGTGCCGGCGGCAGCCCATCGGGTTTTGGCGGCGCCGTCTGGACGTCGAGCGGCGCGGGAAAACCGCCTGGAACGGGGCCGAACGGGCCCTGATCAGACATCGCGCAGGGCAACGGATTTCCGGGCCGCGGCAGGCCGTCGGCCGGCGGCGTGTACGAACACGGCGATCCTGGCGGAACGGCGGGTAGCGGATGATCCGGCGTGCCTTCGAGCACCCGCGGCGCCGGCGGCGGCGCGCCGTTGGGGAAGCGGGTGCCGTTGGGGTCGGGCCACCGGAACTCGGGCAGCCCGGCGCTGCGCCAGAAGTTCTCCGGGTCGATGCCCCGCTTTTTGAACGCCGCATCAACCCACGGCTGAAGGATCTGGGGGGGAACCAGATTCGCCACGATCGCCTTGAAGTACGGCCCGGAACCGACGGCCTCCGTCAGGGATGCGGTGTACCTGCTGAGCAGTACCAGCACATCGGCCAGATCCTTCTTGCGCTTGACCAGCTCGTCGCTGACCGTGCTCAACTGCTGCAGCACATGGTTGAGGTTGGGGTTTTCCTTGATCAGGCCGGACACCTGGGTTGAGACGTCCGACACATTGCTCAGCAGAATGCTCAATGCCTGGCTGCGCTGCTTGAACGCGGCCAGCAGAGTGTCGGCGTTGACCAGCAGCTCATTGACCTGTCCGCTGCGGTCGCCGAGCACGCGCGCGATCTTGTTGGCGTTCGCCAGCAGTTGCTTGATCTGTTCGCCGCGCTGGCCGATGGTATCGGAGAACGCCTTGACACCGTCGAGGGCGGCACTCAGATGCGGCGCGGTCTGATCGAAGGTCTCCGACAGCACCTTCAGCGAACGTTTGGTGGCCTCGATGTCCCACCCGGTCGCAGCCTTGGTGGCATCGACGAACGCATCGTAGACTTGGTACGGCGTGGCGGTTTGCGCCGACGGAAGGAAACCGTTGGGCCGCAACGGTTCTGTACCGCGCGGTTCGATCTGCATATTCTTGCGGCCGAGAATGGTGTCGGTGCGAATCGCCACCCGGCTTTGCGTCCCGATCGTCCTGCCGGTCAGCGAGAATCCGACCGCGACTTTGTTGCCGCGGATCGACAGCGAGCGCACGAGACCGACGTCCACCCCGGCGATTTCCACCTTGTCACCCGTATTGATGCCGCCCGTGTCGGTGAATTCCGCGTAGTAGGTGGGCGTGGCGAACAACATCGGGACGCTGGTAAAGGTTTGCCCCACACCAACTACGAGCAGCGTGACCACTACACCCATCAGCCCCACGCGGCCCCGGTTGAATTCGGTCAGGGTTCTCATTGCGGCGTACACCTCCCAGTGGGCTGCCCGAAGAGCTTGATGGTGCGCACCGGACCGCCAGGCTGTAATCCGTTGACCTTCAGCGAGAGGTCGCACAAGTAGAAGTTGAAGAAGTCGCCGTATGTGCCACCGGCACGACCGATGATCCGGTAGGCGCCCGGCAGCTTGCGCAACACGTCATCGAGAGTCGGCAGGTTGCCGATCAGCGACTGCTGGATGACCTCGAGGTCTCCGACGGTGTTGTGCAGCAGTGGCCGGTCCTCACTCAGCAGGTCGGCCAGGGTTCCTGCGGCGTCGCCGATATGTGCCACCGCCGCGGCCAACGGATCAGCCCTGTTCTTCAACCCGGTGATCAACACCTCTAACTTGTCGACCGTTCCGTCGAACTCCTTCTGATGCTTGACGGCGGTCGCCAGCACGGTGTTCAAGTTATTGACGATCTCGGCTATCGCCTGGTCGCGGTCGGCCAATGTTGCTGTGAGTGAGGCGGTTTGGTCGAGGATGTCGTTGATGGTGGCGCCCTGCCCCTGGAACACGGTGATGATCGACGCAGCGATGCTGTTGACCTTGTCCGGGTCCAACGCCTTGAAAAGCGGACGGAACCCGCCGATCAGAGCGTCGAGATCCAAGGCCGGCTGGGTGTGCTCGAGCGGGATCGTGCCGCCCGGGGCCAGCAGCTGACCGCTGCCGCCGCGCTTGAGTTCCAGGTAGCGGTCGCCGATCAGGTTGAGGTAGCGGATCGACGCGGTCGTCGCCCGGTCGAGCGGCAGCGAGCTGTCCACGGTGAAGTCCACCAACACCCGCTTGTCCCCGTCGATCAGCGTCACCTTGGAGACCTTGCCGACCTCCACCCCCGCGCCGCGGACAAACTGCCCGGCCCGCAGCCCGCTGACATCGGTGAACAACGCGGAATACCCGGTGGTGCGATCGAAGCGGACCTGGCCGAACACGATGATGATCACCACCGTGAACACCAGCAGAACCAACCACAGGATGCCGAGTTTGATTGCTGTGCCAGTGGCTCTCATGGGTTGATCGTGTTCTCCCCATATTGGCGTCCCCAGACGTACTCGGCGAACAGCGGCTGCCCGACCTCGAGGTGGTTGTACGGCGCGAGGCTGGCACCGGTGTCCATCACCAGATACGGCGCCGGCCACAAATCCCGGGTGATCGTCTGCCAGCAGCCCGGCCGCTCACCGGGTCCACCGTGAGCGTTCACCCGGGGCAGATTGTCCGGATAGACATAGGGGTTGGGTGCCGGCAAAATCGTTCCGGCGGCTGACAGCGAATAGCCGTTGCCGCCGGCCGCGTTCTCGACCGACGGCGCGGCGTCGTGAAAGTTGCGAATCGTGCAGAACAGTTCGGGGCTGTAGGTGTCGAGCAGCTCAGCCGTGGGTACCAGATCGGCGGCCCCGCGGACCAGATACGGCCCGCCCCGGGCGAAGATGTCCTCACCGGTCTTGCCCGCGCCCGCCGCTGCCAACAGCGCGGCATCCAGATCCCCCTGTTGCCTGGTCAATGTGCGCGCGGTGGTCACCACGTTCCGCAGAAAGGCCCACAAATCCGGCGATGCACGGGTATAGATCTCACCGAGATCCGCGAACCGCCGTGCGTCGTAGCCAAGCTGCCGTACTCGCGGGTTCAACTGCGCCAGAATCTGATTGCCGTTGACGAGCGACTCTCCGAAGTTGCGGCCCAGCCCGTCAAGCGCCTGCGCCAGCGCGGACAATGTGGCGTTCAGCTCGATCGGATCCACCTTCTCGGCGATCGAGGTTATCGTCTCGAACAATGTGTTGAATTCGGTGGTCACCGACCGCACGTCAATCACGTCTCGTGACGAGATCCGTTGTGGTTGTGGGCTTTCCGGTGAGGTCAACGACACATATTTGTTGCCGAACAGGGTGACGGCCTCGATGGTGGCCACCACATTGGCCGGAATCAGCTCGAGGTACTTTGGATTCACCTCCAACGCCAGCTTCGCCGCCGGGCTTCCGTCACGCTCGATCTCGGCGATGCTAGCCACCCGCCCGATCGCCACCCCGTTGAAGGTGACTTTGGATCCCGGTTCCATCACCAGCCCCGCCCGCGAAGCCACCATTGTCAGTTCGGTCTTCGGCGTGAAATCCCCCCGAAACTGCCTGTACACCAATACGAGAAGCAATGCGCCGACCAACAGCAGGACCATGCCCTCCACGTACAGGAGGACCCGTCGGCGCTTCGGTGTCAGCAGCGTCGTCATCGCGGTTACACCGTGAGATTGAAGTTCGGGTCGACGCCGTAGAGCGCCAACTCGGCCAACAGGACGACAACGACAACCGAGACCAGCGAGAAACGCATCGATCGACCAACGGCCTGGCCGACGCCGACCGGGCCACCGGTGGCGGTGTACCCGTAGTAGCAATGGGTGATCATGACCACCACCGCGATGATGACGACCTGCACGACCGACCAACCCACATCCTCGGGGCGCAGGAAGGTGCGAAAGTAGTGCTCGTAAGTGCCGTTCGACTGTCCGTAGAACACCGTTGTGACGATCTGGCCGGATGTGAAAGCCATGTCGAGAGCCAGGGCGTACAGGGGCACGATCACCACCAGCCCTCCAAGGATCCGCGTGGAGACCAGAAAGGAGATCGACTTGACGCCCATGACTTCCAGCGCGTCGATCTCCTCGCTGATCCGCATGGCACCCAACTGGGCTGTGGCGCCGGCGCCAACCGTGGCGGCCAACGCGACACCGGCGACGATGGGCGCGGCGACACGTGTATTGGCCAGCGCCGCAAAGAATCCGGTGAACGCCTCGACACCGATGTTGCCCAGCGACGCGAAGCCCTGGATGGCGATCAGCGAGCTGCCGGACAGCGTCACAAAACCGATGATCGCGACCGTGCCGCCGATGACGGCCATCGCGCCGGTGCCCATGCCGATCTCGGCGATGAGGCGCAGTGTCTCCCTGCGGTAGCGGCGCAACGCCCACCAGATCTGCGCGACGCTGATCCGGGTGAACCTCGCGAAAATCCCGATTTGCTCCAGTCTTCGGGCCCCGCCGCCACCAAAGCGGTTGAGGTTGGCGGCTGTGCGCGGGTAGCGGGCGCGCAGTACGGTGCGCGCTGATGTCGCGGCCACGTTAGCGCCCCGTCCCGAATCGCACGCCGATCGTGGTCAGCACCACGTTGACCGCGAACAACGCGATCACGCACAACACCAGCGTCTCGTTGACGGCAGTGCCGACACCCTTGGGACCACCCTTCGTGGTCAGTCCGCGGTAACAGCCGACCAGGCCGGCGATCGTCCCGAACGTGGCCGATTTGACCACCGAGATGACCACCTCAGGCAAGCCGGTGACCAGGGTGAGTGTGCCCACGTAGGCGCCGGCCGAAATGTGTTGAATGAAAACACCGAAGACGAAACCGCCGACCAGGCCGATGGTTATCACCGCGCCGTTGAGCAGTGTGGCGACGATGGTCGCGGCGACGACGCGGGGCACCACCAGCCGGTGGATGGGGTCGATGCCGAGCACCTCCATCGCGTCGATCTCCTCACGGATGGTGCGGGCACCCAGGTCGGCGCAGATGGCTGTCGCCCCGGCGCCGGCGATCACCAGCACGGTGGTCAGCGGGCCCAGCTGGGTGACCGCGCCCAGCGCCGCGCCCGCGCCTGAGATGTCGGCGGCGCCGAACTCGGCCAGCAAGATGTTGAGGGTGAAGATGATGAGCACGGTCAGCGGAATCGAGACCGCCAGGGTTGGCAGTAACGAGACACTCGTGATGAACCAGCCCTGCTCGATCACCTCACGCCACTGGAAGGGCCGTCGAAACAGCGCCTTGCCGGTCAGTGCGCACGTCCGGTAGAACCCGCCGACCGCGTCAACGCCGGGCTGGATCTGGCCGCGGAGATAGGTGGTCACGGTTTGGGCGGTCATCGCCGTCTCCCTCGGCGGTCGAGCGCGGCCATCATCGTGATGTTGTTGAGTTCGAGTAAGTCGTGGGCGGCCCTCTTGGCTTCGGCGGTATCGCCGGCGCAGATCGCACGGGCCAGTTTGCGGTACGCATCTGGACGCTTGACCTCCGCGGTCATTGCGGTGGCCAGCGCAGCCAGCGCCGGCTCATACGCGGCACGAAAAGCGTTGTACATCAACCGGAATACGATCGAACCGGCGCTGTCGACCACATGATCCCAGAACGCAAGCGTGTCCCGTTGCCACTCGAGCGGGTCTTCCTCGGCCTCGAGGGTGCGCAGCGAAACCTCAAGCAATTCAGCCAGCTCGGGTCCGTGCCGTTCCGCCGCCAGCTCCGCGACCTTCGGACCGTTGCGCAGCCGGGCCTCCAACATGCTGCGGACAACGGAGGTGTCGAGTTCGCCATTGCGAAACAGCAACCGGGGCAGCAGGTCCAGGCCGGCGTGCCGCCGGAAGTCACGCACGGTGCTGACGCCGCCATGGCGCACCTCGACGAGACCGGCCGCCGAAAGCCGTTTGAGCGCCTCGCGGACAGCAGGCCGGGATACCCCGAGAACGTCTGCCAACCGACGCTCGCTGGGCAAGGCCTCGCCGGGCTGCATCTCGCCGCTGAGCACATCGGTAGCGATCTGCTCGAAAACCTTTTCGGGCACCGATCGGCGAATTACCGGATGCAGCGCCATGTTGCCATTGTGGCTGGTGTGACGTCAGTTAAGTGGTCAGACCACCGGCGTGTCTTAAATCTTTCGCCGCGGTGCACCACCGCGCACGGACGTCACCGGGCTCGGTGTCGTGTAGTCGACTGTTTACTTTTGCCTTGGGGCGGCTAATTTCCCGTCCGCTGCGCGGCCACGAACAAATTCGCTGGGACTTGGTCCTGCACCTCTTTGGGGACACTGCGGCCATAGCCCGCCATCAGCTTGTCGGACGGCGTCACCGTCACGTCCCAGCTGTGGCGGCGGAACCAGTCACCGACGTCTTCACGCTCCTCGAAGTACCACAGCTCGTCGGTCCTGGGGATCTCACGTTGGGGGTCCACGTCGGCCATCAACCCGCGAATCCGA
>DATKEW010000171.1:0-2039 GCA_035511785.1 Mycobacterium sp. | reverse complement strand
CGGCATGGCTGAGCGTGGATTCGGCCGGATCGTGTTCTTCGCCTCGGACACGTTCTGGGAGCCACCGGCACCGATGCTGTTGCCCTACATCGCCAGCAAAGGCGCTGTGGTCGGGCTCACGCGCGCCCTGGCGCGCGCGCTCGGCCCGGACGGCATCGCCGTTACCGCCGTCGCTCCCGGTCTGACCGACACACCGGGCTCGCGCACGGCCAATACCGACGTCCAGTTCGACGCCGTCGTTGAGCGGCAAGCGCTCAAGCGCCGGCTGACCCCGGCCGACGCGGCGGCCGCGGTCGCCTTCCTCGCTACCGACGGCGCGGCCGCACTCACGGGACAAGTACTGATAACAGACGGTGGGCTGGTCCTTCACTAAGCGACAGCATCACCGCATCGGCGGCGGTGCGTGCAGAGCCGAAAAGCACGGCCACCCACACGACCGTGGGCGCAGGCAGTCTCTGAACCAGTTCCGCCAGACTCCCGACTTCGCTGTCATCGGAGTTCGGGTGATAACCAACGTCATGGCCGTTTTCGCGTAATCGGCGCCGGGCGAACCGCACTGGCCCTCGGTGTGTGTCGGGCGATCGAGCGCGGAGCTGCGCGTCATCCCGCATGCGGAAATCCGCGCCGGGGATTCCAACGGCACCGCGGACCGACTCGATGGGCTCCGGCGCGCTTGTCAGGTCATCGGTGCGTCGTCGATGGCGTTGCGGCGATCCGGATCGGCCAGATCGACTCGTAGACCGTCGTGCCGAACCGTGCTGGTGACACGGCAGCGTTGGAGGACAACGTGTTTCGCGAGTGCTATCCGGTGGTGGCGAGCCCCAGTGCGCGGTCGATGGCGTCGGATAGTTGTTGTGGCGCGTCGGGGCTGGCGGTGGGGCAGCGCCAGGCGACATGGCCGTCGGGTCGGACCAGGACAGCGCCGGTGGTGTCGACCTCGCACCGGTTGGCCCAGTCGCCGTAGGGATCGTAGATGCCGCCGCGTTCGCCGATCACCTGCACGGTGATGGGCGTCCGGACTCGCTCTGCGATCTGTTCGGCGCTGGTCTGCCAACTGTGCCCGCCGACCCCGGTCAGCAGGGTGAATCCGTTCGGGTCAACCAGATCCAGCGACGACAGCGGCTGCCCGTCACGTTCGAGTCGGGCATGGGGCACCCGCGCACCGGGCCGGGTGGTCGGCGTGTAGTACAGCGTCGGGTCGCGCTCGGGCTCGGGGGCCGGCGTGGCCTCCTTCGTAATCGCGTCGCTTTGATACACATAACCCAGTTCGATGCCGTGCGCGTTGAACTGATAATTGCTAAGTTCGATCGCCTCGCGCAGCGCGCGGCGACGCTCCTCCCCGGCCACCCCGGGCTCATAGAGCACGTTGAGCGCCTTCCAGCCATCCTCGGCGGACTGATTCGGTTCCAGCCCGAGCGCCACCTCAATCGCTGGCGACTCGTTAAAGCTGGTGATCGCGCGCTTGACCCCGGCAGCGCCGACGGGCTGACGTTCGGCGCTGTAGCTGGCCAGCAGCCGCTCACCCGCGCGGCCATCGAGGACGAAGGCCAGCTTCCACGCCAGGTTGTAGGCGTCGCCGATGGACATGTTCAGTCCCAGCCCGTTGTTCGGGGGGTGACGGTGCACCGCGTCGCCCATGCAGAACACGTTGCCCGACGAATAGCGGGCCGCGACTTGCGCGCGCACCTGCCAGCCGGCCAGACCGAGAATCTCGGCATCGATGTCCTCACCCACCGCGGCGCGGATCCGGTGCAGCAGCGCGTCTTCGTCCAACTCCGACAGCGTCGTCGCGTCCGGGTCATACCCGAACGCCAGCACGAACTCGGTGTAGGGCTTGTGACAGATCAAGACGCCCAGCCGCAGCGGCGGCAATGGTCCGGGCATCACGTTCCAGCTCAGCACTCCCGGGCGGTGCTCGAAAAACCGGGCCAGGTCGGCCCGAAACCAGATGTTGGCGGCGTGGCCCAGGTCATCGCGGCCGTCAACGGTCAAACCGGCCTCGGTCAGCACCCGGCTGTTGGCTCCATCGGCTCCGATCA
>DATKEW010000170.1:0-17423 GCA_035511785.1 Mycobacterium sp. | reverse complement strand
CCGTGGATGCCGCGCGGGATTGGCTGCTTGGCAGCCCGGCCGGCGACTGGGTCTCGATGGCGGTCGTCTCCGACGGTTCCTACGGCGTGCCGCCGGGCCTGATCTCGTCGTTCCCGGTGACCACCACCGCCGGCAACTGGGAGATCGTGCAGGGCTTGGAGATCGACGACTTCTCCCGCAGCCGGATCGACAAATCGACCGCAGAACTGGCCGACGAACGCAACGCGGTCACCGAACTCGGCCTGATCTAAGCGCCCGGCGGCCCCGGTCGGGATAGCCGATTGGGCACAGTAACCTGATTCGGTGCCAGAAATCGTGCAGCCGCAGATCGTCATCGGAGACGACGAGATCTTCGAGGCCCACGTAGGTGGGAAGCTTTGCGTCGAGGTGAAGGCGCCGCTGGACACGCAGCGTTCCTTGTCGATCGCCTACACCCCGGGCGTGGCCCGGGTCAGTCGCGCGATCGCCGGTGACCACCACCGACGGCAACTGGGAGATCGTGCAGGGCTTGGAGATCGACGAGTTCTCCCGCAGCCGGATCGACAAATCGACCGCAGAACTGGCCGACGAGCGCAACGCCGTCACCGAACTCGGCCTGATCTAAGCGCCCGGCGGCCCCGGTCTGGATGGCCGATTGGGCACAGTAACCTGATTCGGTGCCAGAAATCGTGCAGCCGCAGATCGTCATCGGAGACGACGAGATCTTCGAGGCCCACGTAGGTGGGAAGCTTTCCGTCGAGTTGAAGGCCCCGCTGGACACGCAGCGCTCCTTGTCGATCGCCTACACCCCGGGCGTGGCCCAGGTCAGTCGCGCGATAGCCGGCGACCACACCGTGGCCGCCCGCTACACCCCGGCGAATCGGCTGGTGGCCGTCGTCAGCGACGGCAGCGCGGTACTCGGCTTCGGCGACATCGGACCGGCGGCGGCGCTGCCGGTGATGGAGGGTAAGAGCGCGCTGTTCAAGGCGTTCGGCGGCTTGGATTCGATCCCGATTGTGTTGGACACCAAGGACCCCGACGAGATCATCGAAACGCTGGTGCGGCTGCGGCCGACGTTCGGCGCCGTCACCCTGGAGGACATCTCCGCGCCGCGCTGCTTCGAGATCGAACGTCGTGCCGTCGAAGCGCTGGACTGCCCGGTGATGGACGACGACCAGCACGGCACCGCGATCGTCGTGCTGGCCGCGCTGATGGGCGCCACCAGGCTGCTCGACCGCGAGATGAGCGCGCTGCGGGTAGTGGTCTCCGGTGCCGGGCCCGCGGGCGTCGCATGCTCGAATCTCCTTCTCGCAATGGGGGTTTCCGACATCACCGTGCTCGACTCGCGGGGCATTCTGCATACCGGCCGTGAAGGCATGAACAGTGTCAAGACCGATCTGGCGCAACGAACCAATCCCGGCGGTCTCACCGGCGGCATGGTGCAAGCGCTCGACGGGGCCGACGTTTTCCTGGGGGTCTCGGCGGGTGTGGTCCCCGAGGAGCTGATCGCCCGATGGCACCCAAGAGCATCATGTTCGCGCTGTCCAACCCCGACCCGGAGATCCATCCCGACGTTGCGGCCAAGCACGCCGCCGTGGTGGCCACCGGCCGCAGCGACTTCCCGAATCAGATCAACAACGTCCTGGCGTTCCCCGGGGTGTTCCGTGGCCCGCTGGACGCCGGGGCACGCCGGATCACCGAAAAGATGATGGTGGCCGCGGCCGACGCGATTCTCTCCGTGGTCAGCGACGACCTCGCACCCGACCGGATCGTCCCGAGTCCGCAGGACCTGCGCGTCGGGGAAGCGGTGGCCGCCGCGGTGGCCGGCACTGCAGACAGCTCGGGGTGAAAGCCGGCCGGCTGGTAGCGCCGCTGATCGCCGCCGCACTGGCGATGGCCGGCTGCGCAACCCACACCGAGGACCACCGACCGCCGGCCGAGTTGGTGGTCGGATCGGGGCGCGACTCCGAGTCGATGCTGCTGGCCGCCGTCTACGTCGCCGCGCTGCGGTCTTACGGTTTCGGGGCTCGCACCGAAACCGCCGACGACCCGATGGCGCCACTGGACTCGGGCGCGTTCACCGTCGTCCCCGCCTTCACCGGCCGGACGTTGCGGGCGTTGCAGCCCGGCGCGATGCCGCTGTCGGACGCCCAGGTCTATCGCGCGATGGTGTCCGCGTTGCCCGAGGGCGTCGCCGCGGGCGACTACACCACGGCCGCCGAAGACAAACCCGTGCTGCTGGTGACCCAATCCACCGCCAAGGCGTGGGGCGGCCAGGACCTCAGCGCGGACCTGAGCCTGTTGCCGAAACACTGCGACGGGCTGGTCGTCGGGACCGTCTCCGGGCGCCAGGCACCCTCGTCAATCGGCAGCTGCCGATTGCCGGCCCCGCGGGAATTCCCCGACGAGGCGGCCCTGTTCGCCGCGGTGCGGGCCGGGCAGCTGACCGCGGGCTGGGCCACCACCGCCGACCCGGGCATCCCTGCCGACCTGGCTCCGCTGGCCGACGGCAAACCCGCGCTGATCCAAGCCGAGAACGTGGTGCCGCTGTATCGCCGCAACGCGCTGGCCGATCGCCAGCTGCTGGCGATCAACGAAGTGGCCGGTGTGCTGGACACCGCGGCCCTGGCCGAGATGCGCCGCCAAGTGGCCGGCGGCGCCGATCCGCAGGCGGTGGCCGGCGGTTGGCTGGCCGAACACCCGCTGGGCCGCTGACTATCAGTGTTTGGGCGGCATCAACCGGCCCAGGACGGGCCCGAACACCTGCTGATAGTAGGGGCCGGCCACCCGCACCATGAGGTCCAAGACCTTGGCATCCGTGCCGATCAGCACCCGGGCCTTCTTCTTGCGCACCGCGTCCAGGATGACGTGGGCGGCCCGCCGCGGGGTGGTCCTGGCCAGCCGTTTGTCGAACAGCTTGGCCAACTGGTCGCTGTCGAGTCCCTCGGCGGTGGTGGCATTGCGGGCGATCGCGGTCTTGATGCCGCCGGGGTGCACTGTGGTCACCGCCACCGGGTGACCGGCCAGGGTCATCTCCTGTCGCAGCGCCTCGGTGAAGCCGCGGACCGCGAACTTGGCTGCGTTGTACGCCGCCTGCCCCGGCACCGAGAACAAGCCGAACACGCTCGACACATTGACGATGTGGCCGTCCCCTGAGGCGATCACGTACGGAAGAAACGCCTTGGTGCCGTTCACGACGCCCCAAAAGTCGACGTCCATCACCCGTTCGATGTCCTTGAACTGGCTGACCTCGATATCGCCGGTGAACGCGATGCCGGCGTTGTTGTAGACCTGGTTGACCTTGCCGAAGTGCTCGTTGACCGCTTCGGCATAGGCCAGAAAGGCCTCACGCTCGGTCACGTCGAGCCGGTCCGTCTTGACCGGCGCACCGATCGCCTTCAGCTGCTGCTCGGTGTAGGCCAGTCCTTCGAGGTCGACGTCGCTGATTGCAACCTTGGCGCCCGAGCGACCCAGCTCGATGCCCAGCGCCTGCCCAATGCCCGAACCGGCGCCGGTGACCACGGCGACCTTGCCGGCGAACCCCTGCATGAGCGCCCTCCCTCCTGTCGGCATGTGCGTCGAGGTTAACCGGTACCGGCGGTCCCCGATACCGGAGGGTGGGTCGGTAACTGTCAGGCGAACGCGGTGTCGATGATCTCTTGCTGCTCGACGGCGTGCACCTTCGACGAACCGGACGACGGGGCCGACATCGCGCGGCGTGAAATGCGCTTGATCCCCGTCAACTTGTCCGGCAGCAACTCGGGCAGCTCCAGGCCGAACCGCGGCCAGGCCCCCTGGTTGGCCGGCTCTTCCTGCACCCAGAAGAACTCGCCGGCGTTCGGATAGCGGTCCAGGGTTTCATTGAGCCGGCGTTTCGGCAGAGGCGCGAGCTGCTCGATGCGCACGATCGCGACGTCGTCACGATTGTCCTTGGCCTTGCGCGCCGCCAGCTCGTAGTAGATCTTGCCGCTGGTCAGCAGGATCCTCGTGACCTTGCTCCGGTCGCCGACGCCATCTTCGTAGGTGGGTTCCTCTAGCACCGAGCGGAACTTGATTTCGGTGAAGTCCTTGATGTCGCTGACCGCGGCCTTGTTGCGCAACATCGACTTCGGGGTGAACACGATCAGCGGGCGCTGAATCCCGTCAAGAGCGTGCCGGCGCAACAGGTGGAAGTAGTTCGACGGGGTCGACGGCACCGCTATCGTCATCGAACCCTCCGCCCATAGCTGCAGGAAGCGCTCGATCCGGCCGGACGTGTGGTCGGGCCCCTGTCCCTCGTGGCCGTGCGGCAGCAGCAGCACCACGTTGGACAACTGGCCCCATTTGGCCTCACCGGAGCTGATGAACTCGTCGATGATCGACTGCGCGCCGTTGAGGAAATCGCCGAACTGCCCCTCCCACAGGACAAGCGCGTCCGGGTTGCCCACCGTGTAGCCGTACTCGAAGCCGACAGTGGCGTACTCCGACAGCGGCGAGTCGTAGACCAGGAACTTGCCGCCGGTCGGAGTGCCGTCCTTGTTGGTCGCCAGTAGCTGCAGCGGCGTGAACTCCTCGCCGGTGTTGCGGTCGATGATCACCGAATGCCGCTGGGAGAAGGTGCCGCGCCGGGTGTCCTGCCCCGAAAACCGCACCAGCTTGCCTTCGGCCACCAGTGAACCCAGCGCCAGCAGCTCGCCGAAGGCCCAGTCGATCTTGCCCTCGTAGGCCATCTCCCGGCGCTTTTCCAGCACTGGGAGTACGCGCGGGTGCACGGTGAAACCGTCTGGTACTGCAAGGAATGCGTCGCCGATGCGGGCCAGCAACGATTTGTCCACCGCGGTGGCAAGGCCCCTCGGAACTTGCTGTTCGGACTCTACCGACTCGCTGGCTTGCGCCTCGTGCTTCTCCAACTCGCGGACCTCGTTGAACACCCGCTCCAGCTGGCCCTGGTAGTCGCGCAGCGCGTCCTCGGCTTCCTTCAGCGAGATGTCGCCGCGGCCGATCAGCGCTTCGGTGTAGCTCTTGCGGGCCCCGCGCTTGGTGTCGACGACGTCGTACATGTACGGGTTCGTCATCGACGGGTCGTCGCCCTCGTTGTGCCCGCGCCGGCGGTAGCACAGCATGTCGATGATAGCGTCATTCCTGAACTTCTGCCGGAAGTCCACGGCCAGCCGGGCCACCCAGGTGCAAGCTTCCGGGTCGTCGCCGTTGACGTGGAAG
Organism: Mycobacterium sp.; assembly: GCA_035511785.1. Taxonomy (GTDB): domain Bacteria; phylum Actinomycetota; class Actinomycetes; order Mycobacteriales; family Mycobacteriaceae; genus Mycobacterium. The sequence continues at coordinate 12,245 of DATKEW010000170.1, read as the reverse complement.
ATCGGTGCCCCAATCATTTTCGCGACGTCGGTGCAGTATTCGCTGGACCGGGAGAATTCCGGCGCAGTGGTGAAGCCGATCTGGTTGTTGACGATGATGTGGATGGTGCCGCCGACGCGGTAACCGGGCAGGTTCGCCAGGTTCAGCGTCTCGGCGACCACTCCCTGGCCGGCAAACGCGGCATCCCCGTGCAGCATCATCGGCACCACCGAGAACCCGTCTTCGCTGTCGCCTTTGTCCAGCAGGTCCTCCTTGGCGCGAACCAGACCCTCGAGCACTGGGTCGACGGCTTCCAGGTGTGACGGGTTGGCGGTCAGCGATACCTGAATGTCCTTGTCGCCGAACATCTGCAGGTACACCCCGGTGGCACCCAGGTGGTACTTCACGTCGCCGGAGCCGTGCGCCTGCGCCGGGTTCAGGTTGCCCTCGAACTCGGTGAAGATCTGCGAGTACGGCTTGCCGACGATGTTGGCCAGCACGTTGAGCCGGCCGCGGTGCGGCATCCCGATGACCACTTCGTCCAGGCCATGCTCGGCACACTGGTCGATCGCCGCGTCCATCATCGGGATCACGCTTTCGGCGCCTTCCAGCGAGAACCGTTTCTGCCCGACGTACTTGGTCTGCAGGAAGGTTTCAAAAGCCTCGGCGGCGTTGAGCTTGCTCAGGATGTATTTCTGTTCGGCCACAGTCGGTTTGACGTGCTTGGTCTCGACCCTCTCCTCCAGCCACTCCTGTTGTTCGGGCTCGAGGATGTGGGTGTACTCCACGCCGACGTGGCGGCAGTAGGCGTCGCGCAGCAGGCCCAGCACGTCGCGCAGCTTCTTGTACTCACAACCGGCAAAGCCGTTGACCTTGAACACCCGGTCAAGGTCCCAAAGCGTCAGGCCGTGGGTCAGCACCTCGAGATCGGGATGACTGCGGAACCGGGTTGTGTCCAACCGGAGCGGATCGATGTCGGCCATCAGATGTCCGCGGTTGCGGTAAGCCGCGATCAACTCCATGATGCGGGCGTTCTTGTCGACGATCGAGTCCGGGTTGTCGGTGCTCCAGCGCACCGGCAGGTACGGATTACCTAGTTCGTGGAAGATCTCGTCCCAGAAATCGTCCGACAGCAGCATTTCGTGGATGGTGCGCAGGAAATCGCCGGATTCCGCGCCCTGGATGATGCGATGGTCGTAGGTCGATGTGAGGGTGATCAGCTTGCCGATGCCCAGCTCGGCGATCCGCTCCTCGCTGGCGCCCTGAAACTCGGCGGGGTATTCCATTGCTCCGACGCCGATGATGGCGCCCTGGCCGGCCATCAGCCGCGGCACCGAGTGCACGGTGCCGATGGTGCCGGGGTTGGTCAGTGAAATCGTCACGCCGGTAAAGTCTTCGGCGGTCAGTTTGCCGTCGCGGGCGCGGCGCACGATGTCTTCGTAGGCGGTCACGAATTGCGCGAACCGCAATTCTTCGCAGCGCTTGATGCCGGCGACAACCAGGGAGCGCTTGCCGTCCTTGCCATGCAGGTCGATGGCCAGGCCGAGGTTGGTGTGAGCCGGTGTGACCGCGGTGGGCTTGCCGTCGACCTCGGTGTAGTGCCGGTTCATGTTCGGGAACTTCTTGACCGCCTGCACCAGCGCGTAGCCCAGCAGGTGGGTGAAGGAGATCTTGCCGCCCCGATTGCGCTTGAGCTGGTTGTTGATGACGGTCCGGTTGTCGATTAGCAGCTTGGCCGGAATGGCCCGGACGCTGGTCGCCGTCGGCACGTCCAGCGACGCGGACATGTTCTTGACGACCGCTGCGGCGGCGCCGCGCAGTACCTGCAACTCGTCCCCGTCAGCGGGCGGGGAACTGGGGGCCTTGGCGGCTGGCGCGGTGGTCGCGCCGTTGCCGACTGTGGCAGCGCCGGCGGTATCCGCGGGCTTGGGCGGTGCAGAAGTCTTAGCGGACGGCTCGGCCGCTGCGGCCGGCTGTGGTCGCGGGGTGGCCGCGGCGGCTTTTCCGTCAGTGGCACTCGCGGTCCCCTGGGTTGGGGGGGCGGTTGGTTCGGGGTTGTAGTCAACCAGGAACTCGTGCCAACTCGGATCCACCGACGAGGGGTCGTCGCGGAACTTGCGGTACATTTCCTCGACCAGCCATTCGTTTTGCCCGAATGGTGAACTTATGTTGCTCACGGCCGCTGTTCGCCTCGATTCCTTTGTCGTGCAGGCGCTTTGCGCGGCGCCTGCGACTTCTCGCACCTCGGTTTCTTCACACCCGTGGCGCTCTCGACGTGTGCAACCCCATAAAGGCTATCGCGTCCTCGGCAATTCGCCAGACAGATCGGGGAATAGGGGTCGCCCGGGCTAGCCGGCTTCGTCGATGGGCGGCAGCACGTGCAGGGTGGCAGGCCACCGCGCCGGCGGGACGCCGAATGCCTGGCGGGCGTTACGGACGATCTTCTTGCCTATTATGCGATTGCCGGCGCCGCCGACCGCGGCGCCGATGCCGACCGGCAGCATTTTGCCGAACATCAGCGCGCCGCGTCGCACCGTGTACCGCCTGACGAAGTATTTGAGCATCCGCGTGTTCAGCCGCGCCAACGTCGGCAGCGGCAGCGAGGCCATGCCTTCGGCCAGCCAACCACCGTTGGTGCGCGCCGGACCGATCAGTTCGCCGATGGCACGCCTGCTGTCGTCGCCGACCAGGACGGAAAGCACCAGAGCGCGACGCCGTTCGCGGTGGTCGGCCGGGATGCCGTACACCACGGCGTTTGCCAGCACGAAGACCGCGGTGGCCTCGAGGAAGAACACGGTTTCGCCGGCGCCTGCAGACATCGCCGTCAACGTCCCCACCCCGGGGAATGTCGCGGCCGAACCCACCGCGGCACCGCTGGCCGTCAACGCGGCCAGGTAGCGCTTTTCCAGCTTGGCGACGATCTCAGCGGGGCTCGCGCCGGGGTGGGCCCGCCGCATTCGGGCCACATAGGCCTCTGCGGCTGGGCCCTGGACCCGCGAGCTACGCTCGATGACCTGCGCCAATGCCCGCGCGGACGCTTTGGGCCGATCGCCGCCGGTGGCCGGAAGCGAATCCGGCGCGGGCCCGCGCTCGAGCATGCTCCGGGACCTTTGGTCGGATCTTCTCAAAGATCTACCCCCTGACCTATTGCGTCGGGCGCACATATTGCCTCTCCTGCGATTGGCGTCCCTTTCAGGCTAACCCGCGTTTTGCTGAACACGCGCCGAGCGGGAACGCTTGCACGCTTTCCGCCCCGCTTTGGGTGCGCGGCTGCGCAGATGATTGCGCCACCCGGAATAATGCAGGCTGGATGCAGGTCGGTGACGATGCGGGCCGTTTGTCGGCCCTGATGGGGGTCAGCCGCGTGCGGGTTGTTTCGCACTCGCTCACGGGGGTACGCCGGGTCGACCAGACCGGGCCGGATAGGCCCGAACGGGACCGGAGGGCATCGTCGTGAGCTCAAGCGAGGTGGGTGCATGACCACGGCCACGCCCAGGTGGGTCCGGGGGACCCGGCGCGCGGGGCCCAGTCGTGCCGACTACGCCAAGCTTTGGAAATTCATCATCCCGTCCAACCCATCGCACTCCGAAAGCCCCTGGAACGCGCTATGGGCGATGATGATCGGCTTCTTCATGATCATGGTCGACTCGACCATCGTCGCCGTCGCCAACCCGACCATCATGGCCGACTTACATACCGGGTACGACGCCGTGGTCTGGGTGACGAGCGCCTACCTGCTGGGGTACGCGGTGGTGTTGCTGGTGGCCGGCCGCCTCGGCGACCGGTTCGGGACCAGGAACGTCTACCTGATGGGTCTTGCGGTGTTCACCGCCGCGTCGCTGTGGTGTGGGCTGTCAGGGAGCGCCGCCGTGCTGATCGCCGCCCGCGTGGTGCAAGGTATCGGCGCCGGGGTGCTCACCCCGCAGACCTTGTCGACGATCACCCGGATCTTCCCGCCGGAGCGGCGCGGTGTTGCGGTCAGCGTGTGGGGGGCCACCGCCGGCGTCGCCACCCTGGTGGGGCCGTTGGCGGGCGGCGCGCTGGTCGACGGGCTTGGCTGGGAGTGGATTTTCTTCGTCAACGTCCCCATCGGCATCATCGGGCTGTGGATGGCCCTTCGGCTGGTGCCGGTGTTGCCGACCCAGGCGCACCGATTCGACCTGGTCGGTGTGGCGCTGTCCGGGGCAGGCATGTTTTTGATCGTCTTCGGGCTGCAGCAGGGCCAGGGCGCCGGATGGCAACCGTGGATCTGGGCGATGGTTGTCGCCGGCGTCGGCTGCATGTCGGTGTTCGTCTATTGGCAGGCGATCAACACCCGCGAGCCGCTCATCCCGCTGGACATCTTCGGCGACCGGGATTTCAGCCTGTGTAGCGCGGGAGTCGCCATTACTGCGTTCGCGACCACCGCGATGATGCTGCCGCTGATGTTCTACACGCAGGTGGTGTGCGGGCTGTCACCGACGCGCTCGGCCCTGGTGATCGCGCCGATGGCGGTCGCCAACGGTGTACTCGCGCCGTTCAGCGGCATGATCGTCGACCGATACCACCCGCGGCCCGTGCTCGGTTTCGGCTTTTCGATGTTCGCGATCGGGCTGACATGGCTTTCGTTCGAGATGGCGCCGGACACACCGATTTGGCGGTTGCTGTTGCCGTTCGGCGTCATCGGTGTCGGGAGCGCGTTTGTGTGGTCGCCGTTGACCGCCACCGCGACGCGCAACCTGCCTGAACATCTGGCCGGCGCGGGCTCCGCGGTGTACAACTCGGTCCGCCAGCTTGGAGCTGTGCTCGGCAGCGCCGTCATGGCCGCGTTCATGACATGGCGGATCGGTGCCCAGATGCCGGCGCTGGGAACCACCGGAGCCGCGGGGGACGGCGCCATGACCTTGCAACTGCCCGAATTCGTGCGCGAGCCGTTCTCTGCCGCGATGTCGCAATCGGTGCTGCTGCCGTCGTTCATCGCGCTGCTGGGAATCGTTGCCGCGCTGTTCTTGGTCGGCTTCGCGCCTTCGGCATGGGCCGGCCGACGTCGCGGGGGCGCTCGGCGTGGCCATCTGCGCCAGGACGACCCCATCGTCGACGATGACTATGACGATGACGGCTATGTCGAGTTCATACTTCGTCGCGAACCGGACATCGATGCTGCGCCGGGTGCCGCGCTACGCCCTGCGTACGAAGCGGAACGCAACACCGAGCCGCTGACGGAGCGGTTCCAACACCCGCGCGCGTCACCAGCCGAGGCCTGGCACACCGATCCTGTCGATTCGTGGCACAGCCTGCTGGATGACCCGGAGCCGCGGGAACAACCTATTGGCTTCGCGCACAACGGCTCTCATGTCGACAGCGAGTGGCGCTTCCGTCCCATCGCAGAGTTCGCACCGCGTGCGTTCGAGTCCGCCCCCCGCGATGACTGGCCGGCGCCGCCGTCGAATAGGCACCTGAGCGGCTCCGCGCGGCATCAGCTCGGCGAAGGCGAGGCGCCGCGAGGCCAGCACTACCGTCCCGACCCGGACGACGACCCCACCGGCTACGGTCGGCACTCGGCCGGACACTAGGCGCGGTCAGCCTGGCGTCATCGGCCTCAAAGAGGCTCCGTCAGCGCCAGAAAAGCGCCCAGGTCGATCAGCCCCGCGGGCGTGGCGGGCAGGTACTCGGTCAGCAACTCCGAGCGCACGATCACCGCCGCGTACTGCGCCCGGCTGACGGCGACGTTGAGCCGATTCCTGTTGAGCAGGAAGGAAATTCCACGCGGCACTTCGTCGACGGACGACGCTGTCATCGAGATGAAGACCACCGGCGCCTGCCCGCCCTGGAACTTGTCGACCGTGCCGACCCGGACCTCGCCGAGTCCGGCCGAGGTCAACCGCCGGCGTACCAGCGCCACCTGGGCGTTGTACGGTGCCAGCACCAGCACATCGGAGGCGGCCAACGGCCTGGTGCCCTTCTCGTCGGTCCACGAGACGCCGAGCAGTCGCTGGATCTCGGCGAGGATCGCGTCGGCTTCCTCCCGGCTTTCGATCGAATTTCCTTGGTGGCGAACGGGAAGCACGTGCACGCCGGGCTGATGCCCGTCGAGGTGACGCGCGAGCGTGCGCTCGGTGAGGGAATGGAGTCTGCCCTCGTAGGACAGCGTGGAGACCGCGGCGCAGACCGCCGGGTGCATCCGGTATGAGCGGTCCAGGAAGTAGCCGCGTTCATCGGGCAGTGTGCGCTGACCGTCGACCAGCCAGTCCAACGCTGACCTGTCGACCGGTTCCGGATGAGTACCCTGACTGACCTGCGGCAACTGCTGCGGGTCACCGAGCAGCAATAGATTGGCCGCCGCCGGTGCCACGGCGATGGTGTTGGCCAAACAGAACTGGCCCGCCTCGTCGATCACCAGCAGATCCAGGCTGCCGTGGGGCACCCGATTCGGGTTGGCGAAATCCCATGCGGTACCACCAATCACGCAGCCGGCGGTGTTCGCGATGAACGCGGCGTAGTCGCTGCCGTCGATCTCCCGCCAGCGCGGAGCGTGGTGGTCATACCGTTTCTTGGCGACTCGCGCCGGCTCCAGCCCGGCATCGATCACGGCATCGAGCAGGTTCTCCACGGTGGCGTGCGATTGCGCCACAACACCGATACGCCAGGCATGTTCGGTGACCAGGCGGTTGATCACCTGGCCGGCGGTATACGTCTTGCCGGTCCCCGGCGCCCCGTGCACGGCCAGGTACGACGAGTCCAGGTTCAATGCCGCCGCGGTGATATCGGCGACCGTATCGGCGTCGCGCGGTAACGAAGCGCCGCCGCGGGTGCGTGGAGCGCGGCGCAGCAGGATGTCGATCATCGCCGTGTGGGGTAGTTGCGGCAGGTCGGCGGCTACGGCAGTCGCGGTCGATTCGATCGATTCCCGCAGTGCTGTCGTCGGGACGGGCGGCCCGGGGGTGAGCGCGAAGGGCAGCTGGTGAAATGTGTTGCCGTCGCTGCCGACTCGCTCGAGGATCACCACTTCGGTGGGCACCGCGGGATCGTCGGCCTCGATGACTTCGGCCCGTCCGGCGGCCCGCCGGTCGGGATTGTCGCTCATGCCCGGCGGAGCCGGCGGCTCGTAGAGCGCAAATACGTCCGTCATCAGCTCGCCGCGGGCCAGCTCGCCGCGCAGCTGCACCCGCCGCTGCGGCTTTCGCGCGCGAGGAGGCATATGCCAGTCGACGCTGACGGACGCATCGTCGGCGACGAAGACGTCGGTGTTGTCCGCCCATTCCTCGACCGGGAAGTTCAGCCGGTCGAAATGCGCCCACCAGAACGGTTTGTCCTCCCGCCGGTGGTAGCCACGTGCCGCGGCCACCAGCGCGACGGCGATTTGCTCCGGCGTGCGGTCGGCGACGGCGGCATCGCCGGCGAACGTCGACAGGGCCACCGCCAGCCGGTCGTGATCTTCGACGGTGTTGCCGTCGGGAACCGGTTGGGCGCCGACCGGTGTGACACCGGATTCCCAGCCGCGCACCAGTAGCCAGTTGCGCAGCTCCTGAGTCGACCGGCAGTCGTAGCGGTTGTAGTCCTCGATCCCCTTGAGCAAGGTTGCGGCCTCGTCGACGCGGCCGGCATCTTGCAGCTCGCAGTACCGGGCGTAGGAGGTGATCGAATCGGCGGCCGTGGTGACATCGCCGGAGCGCAGCTGCTTCCCCATGTAGAGCGGCTCCAGCGCCTTCAAGCCGAAAGATTCGGCGCCCACACGAATGCTCTTGCGCACCAAAGGATACAGATCAACCAATGTGCCGCAACGCAGTAGTTCGTCGACCTCGTCCTCACCGACTCCGTATCGTCCGGCAAGCCGCAACAAGGCGGTCTTCTCGTACGGCGCGTAATGGTAGATGTGCATGTGGGGATGACGCTTGCGGCGCGTGGCCACCATTGCCAGGAAATCGGTCAGCGCCTTCCGCTCGTCCACCCGGTTGTGCGCCCACAGCGGGCGGAACTTCCCCGCGGGGCCGGCTTCCAGGACGCCGAACAGGTATTCCAGACCCCAGTCGTGGCCGTCGGCGGTCCACAGCGGATCGCCCTCGAAGTCGAAGAACAGATCACCGGGGTCGGGCTCGGGCAACAGAGCCAGCGGCAGGGGGTCGGCCATCTCGAATTGCGGAACGCCGGTGTCGCGTTGCAGGACTTGCAGTCTGGCCTGGGCGGTCAATTTGCCCAGCGCGCTGGGCGCCAGGTCGGGCACCGGCCCGGCGTGCCGGGCCAGGTCGGCGACTGTGGCGGTCCCGGCGTCAATGAGCTTGTCCCGCTGGCTTACTCGCATGCCGGCGACCAGCAGCAGATCGTCGGTGGCTTGCACTTGCTCGGTGCACAACGGGCAACGAAAGCATGCCCGCACCCCCTCGTCTTCCCAGCGCACCGCGGATCCCGCGGCGTAGTGGTCGTCGAGCAGGCGCTGCAACAGGGCGCGCTGGGCTCGGTAGACGGGGATCAGGTCGCAGATGCGATACCGCACGACCGACCCATCGCCCAGTCGCAGCTCGGCCTCCGGAGCGACCGAGACACCCAAGCCGGCCAGCGCGTCGGCGTAGGCCGCCAGCTGCAACAACGCGGTGACCTTGGGGGACCGGGCCAGCTTGGTGTCAATGAGCCGGTATTGCTCACCGTCTCGGACCAGGAAGTCGGCGAATCCGACGAAGCGGCCGTCGAACATCGCGGCCTGATACACCACCGGAGCGCGGTTGGCGATGGCCCGCCGAGTCGCCTCGGCGGCTGCAGCCAGGCCGGCGAGGGTGTATGCCGGACGGCCGATGACCGCGACGGCGTCCCCGAACTCCTCGCGGAGTCGGTCGAGTTCGCGTTGCTCATGCCGGTGACCCAACGCCACCGTGCGTTCGAGCAGCTCGTCCTCTACGACGACGGCTGGGCCCCGGCCCAGCTTGGCGTCGAAATCCCGCAACAAGGCATACTCGCAGCGAGCGGCGGCGGCGAGATCCGACGCGCTGTAAACGATGCTGTCGCCTGTGACGAACACAGCAGCAACTGTAGGTGAGGTGTCTGACAGTGCGGCGGTGGTGCGATGCCGGTTCAGCGGCCTGCGGTGTTGCCGATGAGCTCGACCCCGTTGCCGTTCCAATGGAACCGCACATCGGTGGTCAAGCCGTTGATACCGCTGGGGTAGGTCAACGCCACGATGTCGCCGGTGGTTTTCGACGCGTCGATGCCGTTGAACCCGTAGGTGTCGGGAACCCCCTGCGGGATGAACTGCCCGAGATGGAACATCATCGCCCGGGTGGTGGGATTGATCGCGTTGGTGTTGGCCTTGATGATCACCGCTGACAGCTGGGCGCACTGGTTGTAGTTACCGCCCAGCGGCTCTGGGTTCCAGGGCTGTTGACTGCGCGGATCGCGAGGCAGCTCGGAGACCACTTTTGCGATGGTGGGCGAGGCCAGATTGACCGCGCACGGGTCGGCCGGCGCGCCGCTGCTGGGCCCGGCGGCCACGCCGGACGGCTGGCCGGGTGCAGCGGAGGTGACGGTCGAAGTGGTCGTCGCCGCCTTGGGCGTCTTTGCGACCGTGGAGTCTCCCGAACCGCAGCCGGTCAACGTGGCGCCGATCAACACCGCAGCAGACAGGGCAGACACTGGCTCGGCACGGCCCGGTAGCGACCACACACCGCGCACCGTACCGCTATCCGGCTCGCCGGTGCGGCAGGCGTGCCGCGCCCGCCGCACCCGGTATCTGTTTCCCACTAAACTTCATGGGCGATGACCCTCCCGGACAGTTCGCCTGGTGCGGCCGCTACGACGTTTAGCGACCTGCAGATTCATCCCTCGGTGTTGCGGGCGATCGCCGACGTCGGTTACGAGTCACCGACAGCCATCCAGGCGGCGACGATTCCGGCGCTGATGGCGGGTTCCGACGTGGTGGGCCTGGCGCAGACCGGTACCGGCAAGACGGCCGCTTTCGCGATCCCGATCCTGTCCAAGATCGATGTCACCAGCAACGCGACCCAAGCCCTGGTGCTGGCGCCGACTCGGGAGCTGGCGCTGCAGGTGGCCGAGGCGTTCAGCCGCTACGGGGCCCATCTGCCGAAGATCAACGTGCTGTCGGTCTACGGCGGGTCGTCATACGGCGTACAACTGCACGGACTGCGACGCGGGGCACAGGTGGTGGTCGGCACTCCCGGCCGGATCATCGACCACCTCGAACGCGGCACGCTCGACCTGTCGCGGGTGGACTACCTGGTGCTCGACGAGGCCGACGAGATGCTCACCATGGGCTTCGCCGAAGACGTCGAGCGCATCCTGTCCGATACCCCGGAGTACAAACAGGTAGCTCTGTTTTCGGCGACCATGCCGGCGCCGATCCGCAAGCTCACCGCAAAGTATCTCCACGATCCGTTCGAAGTCGCCACGGAAGCGAAAACCGCCACAGCCGAGAACATTTCGCAGCGCTACATCCAGGTCGCCGGCCCCCGCAAGATGGACGCACTCACTCGCGTCCTCGAGGTGGAGCCGTTCGAGGCGATGATCGTCTTCGTGCGCACCAAGCAGGCGACCGAGGAGGTCGCCGAAAAGCTGCGTGCCCGAGGTTTTTCCGCGGCCGCCATCAACGGCGACATCCCGCAGGCGCAGCGCGAGCGGACCATAGCCGCGTTGCGGGACGGCGGCATCGACATCCTGGTCGCCACCGATGTGGCCGCGCGGGGGCTGGACGTGGAGCGGATATCGCATGTGCTCAACTACGACATCCCGCACGACACCGAGTCCTACGTGCACCGCATCGGACGGACCGGCAGGGCCGGGCGTTCGGGAACCGCGCTGTTGTTCGTCGCCCCGCGTGAGCGCCACCTGCTAAAGGCGATCGAAAAGGCGACGCGGCAAAGGCTCACCGAGGTTGAACTGCCCACCGTCGAGGACGTTAACGCGCAGCGCGTGGCGAGATTCGGCGATTCCATCACCCGCGCGCTGGGCGGTCCGGGGATCGACCTGTTCCGTAAGCTGGTCGAGGACTACGAACGCGAGCACGACGTCCCGATGGCCGACATCGCCGCGGCCCTGGCGTTGCAGTCCCGCGACGGCGAGGAATTCCTGATGGCGCCCGAACCGCCGTCCGAGCGGCGCCGCGACGAGCGTCGGGATCGCCCCGAAAAGCCAAGGAACACGCGGTCGTTCACCACCTACCGCATTTCCGTTGGCAAGCGACACAAGATCGGTCCGGGCGCGATCGTCGGCGCCATTGCCAACGAGGGAGGTCTGCATCGCAGCGATTTCGGCCACATCGCCATCGGGCCGGATTTCTCCCTGGTAGAGCTGCCGGCAAAGCTGCCCCCCGCGACACTCAAAAAGCTTGAACGCACCCGCATCTCGGGCGTGCTGATCGACCTTCGGCAGGACCGTTCATCCGGCAAAGCCCCCGAAAAAGCCCGCCGCGGTGCTCAATCGGGGGGCGGCAAACCCCGCAGAAAACGTGCCGGATGACCCTGTCCGAGGAGAGGGACGCCCAGGGCGGACTCGAGCAGGTCTCCCACGTGGACCGGGTCGCGTCGCTGACCGGCATCCGCGCGGTCGCCGCCATTCTGGTTATCGGCACCCACGCCGCTTACACCACCGGCAAGTACACCCACGGCTATTGGGGCCTGGTCGGTTCCCGGATGGAGATCGGCGTTCCGATCTTTTTCGTGCTGTCCGGCTTCCTGCTATTCCGCCCGTGGGTGAAATCAGCGGCCACCGGTGGCCCGCCACCTTCGCTGAGTCGCTATGCGTGGCACCGGGTTCGGCGCATCATGCCTGCCTACGTCATCACCGTGCTGTTTGCCTACGTTCTGTACCACTTCCGCGAGGCGGGACCGAACCCCGGGCATTCGTGGACGGGGCTGGTGCGCAATCTCACGCTGACGCAGATCTACGCCAAAGGCTACCTCGGCAAGTACCTGCATCAAGGCCTGACCCAGATGTGGAGCCTGGCGGTGGAGGCGGCCTTTTACGTGGCGCTGCCGCTGCTGGCGTACCTGCTGCTGGTGCTGATCTGTCGCCGGCAGTGGCAGCCCAAGTTGCTGGTGGGCGCTTTGGCGGCGCTGATGGTCATCAGCCCGGCGTGGTTGATCCTGGTGCACACCGATCATTGGTTTCCCGACGGCGCCCGGTTGTGGCTGCCTACTTACCTGGCCTGGTTCCTCGGCGGCATGATGCTGGCGGTGCTGCAGGCGATTGGCGTGCGCTGCTATGCCTTTGGCGCAATACCGCTGGCAATCATCTGCTACTTCATCGTCTCGACGCCGATCGCGGGCGCGCCGACCACGTCGCCG
>DATKEW010000169.1:0-19097 GCA_035511785.1 Mycobacterium sp. | reverse complement strand
CCATCACGATCAGCCGGACTGGCATTACGCCGCCCGGCTGGGCTGGTCGCTGACGGTTTTTGCGGCGGTGGCATTGATCGCTCGCGGCATCTTCCTGGGTCGTCCGGTGACAGCCACGCACGCGGCCGCCGCCGCCTTCTTTGTGTTGGGTGGGCTGGGCGCGCATGTGCTGTCCTTCGACCTGCTCGGCAGTTTGCTGATCGTCAGCTCGGGGCTGGTCCTGATGTGGCCGACGTCATCGCATCCGCGACCCGAGGACCTGCCCCAGGTGGGGAGACTGATCAACGCTACCTGCGACGACCCGTTGGCTCCGTTCGCCATGCAGACCGGCAAGTGCTACCACTTCACCGCCGACGGAAGCGCCGCACTGGCATACCGGACACGGATTGGGTTTGCTGTGGTCGGCGGGGACCCCGTCGGCAACGAGGCAAAGTTCCCCGAGCTGATCGCCGACTTCGCCGGCATGTGTCATGCGCACTGCTGGCGAATGGCGGTGGTGGGTTGCAGCGAGCGGCGCCTCGAGCTGTGGAGCGACCCGGCGGTGCTTGGTCAGTCGCTGCGGGCGGTGCCGATCGGCCGCGATGTCGTCGTCGACGTGTCCAGCTTCGAGATGGTGGGGCGCAAGTTCCGCAACCTGCGTCAGGCGGTGAAGCGCACCCACAACTGCGGCATCACCACCGAGATCGTGACCGAGCAGGGACTCGACGAGAAGCTGCTCGCCGAGCTGACCGACATCGTGCGGTCCTCGCCCAGCGGCGCCCACACCGATCGCGGCTTCTACATGAACCTCGACGGCGTGCTGGAGGGCCGATTTCCCGGTGTACGGCTGATCATCGCCAGGGATGCGTCGGGGAAGGTGCAGGGCTTCCATCGGTACCCGACCGCGGGCGCCGGCAGCGACATCAGCCTTGATGTGCCGTGGCGTCGCCGCGGGGCCCCCAACGGGATCGACGAACGACTTAGTCTCGACATGATCATGGCGGGCAAAGACGCTGGGGCGCAACGGGTATCGCTGTCATTTGCGGCGTTCCCGGAGATCTTCGAAGACAAGGACCGCGGCTGGGCCCAGCGCGTCTTCTACCGGCTGATCCACATCCTGGACCCGCTGATCGCGCTCGAGTCGTTGTACCGATACGTGCGCAAGTTTCACTCCTTGGACGCCCGGCGTTACGCGCTGATATCGATGACCCAGCTGGTTCCGTTGATATACGTGTTGTTGACGCTGGAGTTCACGCCGCGTCGGCGACACCTCTGAGTGGCCAATTTGGTCAGGTGTGTAGGTGGAGCCGTTCGCCGTGCACCCCGAAGATCATGATGGCCTCGACCGGTTCGTCGATGACGCCGAACCAATGTGGCGTCCACGTACTGAATTCGACGGCCTCACCGGGTTTGATGTTGAAGTCGCGCTCGCCAAGGATCAGGCGCAGCCGTCCAGACAGCACGTACATCCATTCCTGGCCCTCGTGAACGGGGAGCTCCGCAGGCGGTCTTCGGCGTCGGACGCTGATACGGACCTTGAACGTGTGCAGGCCGCCGGCCGGGCCGCTGCGGGTCAACGGCCAGTAGGTGATGCCGTGGCGGGTATGCGAGCTACTGCGCACGCGGGGATCGGGTGACTCGGGTGCGCGCAGGAGCTCGTCGGTGCTGACGGACAGCGCCTGGGCAAGCCTGGGCAGGTGGTCGAGTGCGAGGCGTCGCTTTCCCGATTCCAGCCGGCTCAACGTCGAAATGTCGATGCTGGCGCGAGCGGCGACGTCTTCGAGCGTCAGGCCGTGCTGCATGCGAAGTTCCCGTAGCCGCTGCCGGACCCGCGTGTCGAAGTCGCCGTCCGTGCGATTTGCCTGCATGGCAAATCAGTTTGGCATTTGGCGGCTGGCGTGGGCAAGCTCGAGGCATGGACAACATGTGGGACTGCGTCATCGTCGGCGGCGGCGCGGCCGGACTGAGCGCCGGTCTGGTGCTGGGCCGGGCCCGTCGCCGCGCGCTGCTTGTCGACGCGGGTGAACAAAGTAATCTCGCCGCTGACGGGATCGGTGGTCTGCTGGGGCATGACGGTCGGCCTCCGGCCCAGTTCTACGCCGCAGGCCGCAGAGAACTCGCGGCGTATCCGAGTGTGGAATACCGCACCGGCGAAGTCGTCGCCGGCCTACGCGTCGGTGACGTCTTCGAGCTCATGTCGGCCGACGGTCGGCGCGAGCGGAGCCGGCGGGTATTGCTGGCCACCGGTATGGAATACCGTCCGCCGTCAATTCGTGGACTCGCGTCGTTGTGGGGCGCATCGGTTTTCCACTGCCCGTTCTGCCACGGATGGGAAGTGCGCGATCAGGCGTTGGCAGTGTTGGCGCGCGGGGAACAAGCGGTGCACGCGTCGTTAATGCTGCGTGGCTGGACCGACGACGTCGTGCTGCTGACCGATGGGCCCGCCGATCTCGGCGACGACCATCGCGCGCGGCTGGCCGCCGCCGGTGTCGGCATCGACGAGCGACCGGTAACCGAAATCGTCAGCGCAAGGGGCGAGTTGGCGGCAATCGTATTTTGCGACGGCGGGCGGTTGGAACGTCGCGGGCTGATGGTGGCCACGACGCTGCGTCAGCGGTCGTCGCTGGCCGAGCAGCTCGGTGTCGAGTTGGCCGAGCCGACGCCGGTCACGGCGGAGCCGATCAGCGTCGACGCTCTGTCCCGCACGTCCGCACCAGGCGTTTTCGCCGCGGGCGACCTGAGCACCCAGATGCCGCAAGTGGCCGCGGCGATCGCATCCGGATCGCTGGCTGGCGCAGCGGTGGTGCAGAGCTTACTGGCCGACGACGTCGGCCTGCCGTTCCCGGAATGGAGCCATCATGTCAACGCCTGAGGTGCAGGAGTATTGGGAGCGGCACTACGGCGCGCGGGATCGGATCTGGAGTGGACGGGTCAATGCCCGGCTGGCCGAAGTGGTCGAACCGCTGCGGCCCGGCCGCGCGTTGGACCTCGGCTGTGGGGAAGGCGCCGACGCCCTGTGGCTCGCCGACCGGGGCTGGCGCGTCGTGGTCGTCGATGTCTCGCAGATCGCGCTGCAGCGAGCCGCGGCCGACGCGCTTTACCGGGGCCTGGAAACGCGGATCGACTTTCAGCGGCACGATCTGTCCCACAGCTTCCCGGAGGGCACCTTCGACTTGGTGACGGCACACTACCTGCACTCGCCAGTGCGGCTCGACCGCGAGCACGTGCTGCGCAGCGCCGCGGGCGCGGTCGCCGCCGGTGGGCTCTTGCTGATCGTGGACCATGGAGCCGCCCCGCCGTGGGCGTGCAAACAGGCTCATGACCACCCATTCCCCAGTGTCGGCGAGGTTGTCGCATCACTGAACCTGGACGACAACGCGTGGGAGCGGCTGCGGGTCGAGTCCGTCTCACGCCCGGCGGAAGGGCCCGAGGGCCAGACTGGCACGGTCACAGACAACGTGATCCTTCTGAGACGGCGCTAGCGTGCGGCTTCCAGCGTGGTAACGGGTCAGGCCCGAACGCGCGGACAGATGCGGCAGCGCTAGTGAAGCGCGCGTCAGCCGGGCAGCGCCAGCACCGGCACCGAACTCGCGCGGATGATCTTTCCGCTGCGCGATCCGACGAACACCCTGCGGATGTCGCCGCGCGGGGTCGAGCCCAAAGCCAGGATCTCGCCGTCCTGCCAGTGCGCCTTCCCGAGCGCGTCTTTCCAGCTGCGGCCGGTGACCACTTCCAGCACGGCGTCCTCGCCGACTAGTCGTTCAGTCTTCAGGTTTTCCAGGACTTCCCGCGCCTGCGATGCCCACGCCTGAAGAATCGAATCCTCGACATCCGTCCCCACCTGGGGTGGATACATCGTCTTGCCGCGAACCGCGAAGGTAATCACCCGTATCGGCAAGCCCAAAGGCTGCGTGAACTCGACGCATCGGCGTACCACATCGATCGAGTCCGGGGTGGCGGAGTAGGCACAGGTGACCCGTGTCAATCCGCCTGTGTACGAACGATATCCGCGGGGGCTGATCGCAACCGGCACGGGCGACACGTGCAGCAGCCAGTCGGCGGTAGAGCCGATCACCACCTGTCCCCGGCCGCCGCTGGGCAACGATCCCAGCACCACGATCTCGGCGTCGACTTCATCGATCACCTGGATCAGACCACCCGACACGGACCGGTGCACGAGGTGGACGTAAGTGACCTCAATCCCATCGGCCAAACCGTGGAGATAACCCTCGACCTCGTCCGCCGAGTCCGCAGCCAGATTGTCCGCCCAGTGAACGTACTCGGCGTCGACGTGGCCCAGTGACGGTGTCAGCCAGGGCTTGGGCACGATGGTCGCAACGGTTAGCGACGTATCGCGTGTCCGCGCAACGCGCACGGCCAGGTGCAACCCCGACAGGCCGACCTCGCCGGCCCGGTATCCCACGACGACAGTCACAATGTTTCCCCCGGCTCGTCTTCGGAAGCGGCGGTGGTTGGGACGAGGCCGTCACCGCCGTCGTTGAGTGCGCTGTGGTGACGCCCCCACACGAAGTAGAAGATCAGTGCCACCAAGACCCATCCGGTGAACGCGATCCAGGTGTACCAGTGCAGGCTGGCGAGGATATACGCGCACGCCAGCACCGAAAGGCCGGGCGTGACAGGATAACCGGGCACTTTGAACGGCCGAGGCAGGTCAGGCTGGCGCACTCGCAGGACGATCACTCCGACGGATACGACAATGAACGCGGTGAGTGTGCCGATGGACACCATGTCCGCGAGCTTGTCGAGCGGTATGAAGGCCGCGAGCAGTGCGGCGGCGACCGCGACGATCACCGTGTTGCTCACCGGGGTCATCGTGCGTGTGTTCACCGTCGCGAACCGCGACGGCAACAGTCCGTCGCGACCCATGGCGAACAGGATGCGGGTCTGGCCGTACATGGTGACCAGAGTGACGGTGAAGATCGAAATCACCGCGCCCGCGCACAGAATCGTGCTGGCCCACCTGCCGGGGGTGACGTTGTCGAGAATGGTGGCCAGCCCGGCGTTCTGTTGTGCGGCGAAGTCCTGCCACGGCTGGGTGCCCAGCGCGGCGAGCGCGACGAGCACATAGACGCTGGTGACGATCACCAGCGCCGAGATCAGTGCGCGCGGCATGGTCGTCTGCGGGTTCCTCACTTCCTCGCCTGCCGTCGACACCGAGTCGAGGCCGATGAACGAGAAGAAGATCGTGCCCGCCGCCGAGCCAATGCCGGCAACGCCGAATGGCGCAAAGTCCTTGAGGTGGTTGGTGTCAAAGGCGGTGAACGCGATGATCACAAACATGGCCAGCACACCGAGCTTGATCAGCACCATGATCGCGTTGACTCTCGCCGATTCGCTGGCGCCGCGGATCAGCAACAACGCGCACATTCCGATCAGGACGATCGCCGGCAGGTTTACGTAGCCCGGTTGCGAATCCCATGGCGCCGCCGACAACACATGTGGCATCTGGAATCCGAAACAATTGCTCAACAGCTTGTTGACATAGCCGCTCCAGCCGACCGCGACCGCCGCGGTGGCCACCCCGTACTCCAGCAGCAGGCAGGCGGCCACACCCATCGCGACTGCCTCACCCAGCGTGGTGTAGGCATACGAGTACGACGAACCAGATACCGGTACGGCGGAAGCCAATTCGGCGTAGCAGATAGCTGCGAGCCCGGCCGCGATGCCGGCGATGATGAACGAGACGACCACTCCCGGTCCGGCTTCGGGCACCGCTTGCGACAGCACGAAGAAAATACCGGTGCCGATCGTCGACCCGACGCCGAACATGGTCAGCTCGAACGTGCCGAAACTGCGTTTGAGGTGGTCTGCCGCGCCATGCGCGACGGGTGCGCCAGTCACCGGGCGGCGCCGCAGCATCTGCGCTGTCAGGCTGATCGACCTGGCTGGCAATTGCCCCTCCTGTTGTCGGATCAGCTGATTATGAGGCAGCCTCCCGCAGCGCCGCAGCGAACTGGTCAACCGCCCAGTCGATCTCCTGCTCGGTGATCACCAGCGGCGGTGCGAACCGCAGCGTCGAGCCGTCGGTGTCTTTCACCAGCACGCCGCGGTCGGCCAAGCGCAGGCTCATCTCCTTGCCGGTGGCCAACGTCGGTTCGATGTCGACGCCGGCCCACAAGCCGACGCCGCGCACCGCCACCACACCGTCGCCGATCAGTTCCCCGAGACGCGCATGCAGGTGGGCACCCAATTCGGCGGAGCGCGCCTGGAACTCCCCCGACGCCAGCATGGAAACCACCGTGGTGCCGATCGCGGCGGCCAACGGGTTACCGCCAAACGTCGAGCCGTGTTCGCCCGGATGCAGAACCCCGAGGATTTCGCGGTCCGCGACCACCGCCGACAGCGGAACCACGCCTCCCCCCAGCGCCTTGCCGAGCAGGTAGACATCGGGCACCACGGCCCAGCGGTCGCAGGCGAACGTGTACCCCGTGCGAGCCAGCCCCGACTGGATTTCGTCGGCGATCATCAGCACGTTGTGCTCGCTGCACAGCGCTCGAACGGCCGGAAGGTAGTCGTCGGGCGGGACAATGATGCCCGCCTCACCCTGGATCGGCTCCAGCAGCACCGCGACCGTGTTGTCGTCGATCGCCTGTGCCAGTGTGGCGGCGTCGCCGAACGGTACCGAGCGAAATCCCGGCGTGAACGGTCCGAAGCCGCCCCGCGCCGTCGGATCGGACGAGAAGCTGACGATGCTGATCGTGCGGCCATGGAAGTTGTTGTCGGCCACGATGACGTTGGCGAGCCCCTCGGAAACACCCTTGACGTCAGCGCCCCACTTGCGGGCGACTTTGAGACCGCTCTCCACCGCCTCAGCGCCGGAGTTCATTGGCAGCACCATGTCTTTGCCGCACAACTGAGCCAGCGCAGCACAGAACGGTCCGAGGTTGTCGGAATGAAACGCACGGCTGACCAGCGTGACGGTGTCGAGTTGGGCGTGGGCCGTCGCGGTGATCGCGGGATTGCGATGGCCGAAGTTGACCGCCGAATAGGCGGCCAGGCAATCCAGGTAGCGGCGGCCTTCGACGTCGGTGATCCACGCACCCTCGGCGCTTGCCGCCACCACGGGCAGCGGCGAATAATTATGCGCTGCATACCTTTCCACCAAGGCGATCGCAGTCTGGGTTCCGTTCGCGGCAACCCCTTGAACTGGAGCGTCCAGAATCGTCATGGAAATACCTCCAATGTGCAGCACTTGACCGAACCGCCGCCCTTGAGCAGCTCGGAGAGATCGACGCCGGTTGGCTCGAAGCCGGCTTCACGCAGCTGGATAGCGAAACTCGTTGCGGCAGAGGGAAGCACAACATGCAGCCCGTCGGAGACAACATTCAGCCCGAGCACGAATGCGTCGGCGCTGCCCACCGCGATGGCGCCCGGGAACAGCGCGTGCAGCTGCTCTTGCGCGGCCGCGCTGAACGCGGGGGGGTAGTACGCAATCGTGTGGTCGTCAAGGACAGCGAGTGTGGTGTCGAGGTGATAGAACCGAGGGTCGACCAGCTCCAGGGATACGACCGGCACGCCCAGCGCAGCCGAGATTTCGTCGTGCGCGCGCAGGTCGGTGCGAAAGCCGTACCCCGCCAAGACCATTTCACCGACCTTTAGTAGGTCGCCCTGTCCCTCGTTGACGTGACGGGTGGTCACGGGCCGATAGCCCATCGACGACATCCATTCTGCGTAGGCCTTCGACTCATCGGCCCGCTGGGCGAACCGGAATCGGGCGACGATCGCGACGTTGTCGGCGATGAAACCGCCATTGGCGGCGTAGACCATGTCCGGCAGCCCGGGCACGGGCTCGATCAAGTCCACCTGGTGGCCCAGCCGGAGGTAGGTCTGGTACAGGCCGTCCCACTGCGCTTGCGCGACGTCGACATCGACCGCTGTGGTGACATCCATCCAGGGATTGATTGCGTACTCGACGGCGAAAAACGTCGGCGGCGTCATCGCGTACCGCCGGGCGCGGGCGGTGCGGTTGGGCTTGGTCACCGCGGCGGCTTGCCATGCCACGGGCGCCGGTCTGGCGGCGGGCGCAGGCCCGGCGACATAGTAATCCGTCATAAATCAACGGTATTTGGGCACTGTCGAACAAGCAAATGACGGATCTTGCGTGTCTATGCCGGATTTATTGCGCTAGAATCCGAACAACAGCGATTTGTTGTGCAGCGGCGGAAGGGTTTGCGTGGACCGTCTGGACCAGACCGACGAGCGGATCCTCGCCGAACTCACCGAGCATGCGCGGGCTACCTTCGCCGAGATCGGGCAGAAGGTGAATTTGTCTGCACCGGCGGTAAAGCGACGCGTCGACCGGATGGTCGACAACGGCGTGATCAAGGGTTTCACCACCGTCATCGACCGCAACGCGCTCGGCTGGAGCACCGAGGCCTTCGTGCAGGTCTTCTGCCACGGCACGATTGCGCCCGATCAGCTGCGGGCGGCGTGGGTCGACATGCCCGAGGTGGTCAGCGCCGCGACGGTGACCGGCACGTCCGACGCGATCCTGCACGTCCTGGCCCGCGACATGCGGCACCTGGAGGCGGCCCTCGAGCGCATCCGGTCGAGCGCCGACATCGAACGCAGCGAAAGCATCGTCGTGTTGTCCAACCTCATCGACCGGATGCGGACCTGACGGCAGGACGGCAGAGCGTCAGCTCCGGCCGAACCAGCGGGCCAGCCTCGAGGGCTGCGAACTCGGTGGGCTCGGCGGTCGGCGAGAGGCATAGGGCCACGGCTGATTTCGTTCGGGGACGGAACCGGACCGGGCGTGTTTTAGTTGCGTCCGCAGGTGCTGGCGCAGGTCATGCAGATCCGGGTCCGCCCAACGGTTGCTGGCTTCGATCGGATCCTCGGTCAAGTCGTACAGCTCCGACTGGTTGTCAAGCGGAGACGTCCGATAGGCCTCTCCCCCAAGCCCGTTGGCGGCAAGGTGTCGCACTCCGGGCTCGGTCCACGTACCCGGATCGTCGAAGCTACGGACCAGTTTCCACAGGTGCCCGGCGTCTCCGGCTGCCGTCGTGTCCTCTACACGGACAACCAGTCCCTCGAAATTGGATGCGGTGTGAGCCGGGACCCGAATGCGTAACGGTACAGGCGGATTGACTGTCCGCTTCAGGCGGCGTGCCAGACCCGATGCACCGCTGTCTCCCTCCAGCATGTTGTCGCGGGTCATGATGTAAACGGCTCGCGCGTCGTCGGCGGGCGCACCGTCGACGATTGGCATGAGGTCCCGGCCCGGCAGTTCGTGGACTTCCGAGAACGTCTCGGCCAGCATGGCCGCGACCGCCGCGACATCGACGCCGGCGGCTGCAAGCAGTGTCGGGACCAGGTCGACGTGCGACGTCGGCGCGGCGACGACTCGGGACCGCGTCGAGCGCTCGCCAATGCGGGCGATGACGAACGGAACGCGCGTGGCCTCGTCGTAGAGGTTGAACCATTTCTGGTGCAGTCCACCGTGGGCGCCGAGCAAATCACCATGATCGGCGGTACGCACCAATACCGCGTTGTCTGAACCACCTTCGGTGACGGCCCGTCTGACGCGATCGATCGGTCCGTCCACCTCGGCGTGCAGGCGGTAGTAGAGATCGCGGTAACGCTGGGCGTTGCGGGCGTAGGTCCAGTTGATCGCGGGCGCCGGTCCGTAGCCCGAGTAATAGGCCTCGCGGAATGCGATTTGGGCGGCGGGCTTGGTCGACAGATCCTCGTCGGCGGTGGGCGCCGCGGGCACCGGGGGCGGGTCCAAGGGTGACGGCTTGACCGGGCTTCGGCGCGACCATGCCGGGAACAGCACGATGTCGTGGGGGTTGACGAAGCTGGCGACCAGTAGGAAGGGACGCCGCGCGGCGGGGTCGCCGGCGCGGCGGCGGGCGTAGCGGTCGGTGAGCCAGGCGACCACACGGTCAGCGATCAGTGGATCCCGGCGAACGCCGGCGTCGGCCGGCAGCGCCCCGTGCGGTTCCGGGCCGACCCATCCAGAAAAGCCGAACGGCCCCAACGGATCTGCCTCGAGATAGCGCTGCACCGCCACAGGATCGACGACGCCGTCATCATCGTTGGTCGGCAGCGGACGGCCGGTCGCAGAATCGACGAGATCGGCATGCGAGATGTGCCACTTGCCGTCGTAGTGGGTGTCGTATCCGGCCGCGCGGAACCAGTTCCCCAGCGTGGGCACCTCGCCCTGGCGGAGCCAACGCATGCGGGAATCGTCGGCCGTTTTTCCGATGCCATCGGTCTGGGTGACCCCGTGCAGGTCGGGGAAGTGCCCGGTGAAAATCGTTGGGCGGCTGGGCACACAGGCAAGCGAGCCGGTGTAGTGCCGGCCAAAACTGACGCCATGACTTTCGAACCAGTTGCGGCCGGTCAGCGTTCGGTCGCGCCAGGCGAGGACGTCGGGAGCCTCGTAGGGCGGAACCGCACGCTCCTCGTCGGTCATCACGATGATGATGTCGGGGCGATCAGACACGGGCGTTCTCCGCTCGGTTCGCGAGCCCGGAGAGCATGACGTCGGACTGTCGTGCGAGGAAGCGACACAGCACGTGTTCGGTGAGCTTTTGGGATGGGTGAGACCCGATTTCGACCGTGCTGGTCAGGGTGACGACGGTGGAATTGGCAAGACCCGCAGAGGCCGCCGTCAGCGTCCAGCGGTTGGTCACGGTGCGAAGGAGGCGGGGCAGGCCTTCGATGTCATAGGCGAGTGCGTGCGGCGGGTCGAACTCGGTGATGCGCTCGACGAGTGCGTTGCGCTTGACCTGAACCCGCCGGGCGGTGCCGGCGGGACCGGAAGTCAGGATGCACGAGTGATCGATGTTGGCCGCCCACGAACTGATCGAGCCAAAGTCGGCGAGGACATCCCAGATTTTTTGCACGGGCGCCGCGATCGTGCGGGTGCGTTGAATGTCGGCCACCTGCTCAAGCTACGCGAAAGATGAGCGGGCGCAAGGTCTTTTCACGCCTAGTAGGTCGAGTGCAATATCGTCTCGAGCGCCACCGCTGCCCCACTGGCCGCGATGGTGATCGCGATCGTCACCCAGTCGGCCAGCTTCGGCCGCACCGGATTGGCAGAGAGCTGACCGGTGCCGCCGCGAGCGGTGATTGCATCGCCCATCTCGTCACCGCGTCGCAGAGTCACGGTGATGGCAGCGGCCATCAGGTCGATCAGCTCCATGGCACGCCGCCGACGACGAGCCTTGCGGCTCTTCGGTATCCGTTTCGGCCGTAGCCTACGGGCGGCGTAGAGCACCTGGAATTCGTCGATCAACATCGGGAAGGCGCGCAGCGCGAGGGCCAACCCCACTGCCCATTCGTCGACCGGGATGCGCAATATTCGAAGCGGTCGGCCCAAAGTCGCTAATGCAGGCCCTATTTCGGCGACGTTGGTGGTCCAGGACACTATAGCGCCCAGCCCGAGGAGCACGATCGACAGCGCGGTGATCCGCAGGAAGTTCAACGCTCCGCCGAGTCCGATCTCGAGCCCGGCCAGTGAGATCTTTGGGCTACCACCGGACAGCGCGGCCGTGAAGAAGCCCAACGCAAGAACGATCCACAGCCACCGCGGTATCGACGGCAGCACGCCGCGCGGAATGCGTGCGATTCTGAGCGCCGCAAAAACCAGGGCCGCCGCCGTCCCGATCGTCACCCACCCCGGGTAGAACGTCAGCAGGACCGAAACACCGAAAACAACGAGCAGTTTAGTGCCTGCCCACAAATCGTGGATGGCCGACCGTCCGGGTACCGGAATCAGCAGCACGACCGGGCGAGAGGGGCGACTGGTTGCGCCGTCCGTCGAGGCCGTCATCGAGGTTGTGGTCACGCCCTGCCCCCCGCCGTGGTCGACAGCGGTTCCAGGGCGCCATCGCGCAGATGCAGGGTGCGCGGGCACAGGTCCTCCAGCCCGGCGAAGTCATGTGATATGACCACCACGGTGAGACCCCGTTCACGACGCAGGTCCTCCAGCAGGCGCAGTAGGCCGCGCTGGCTGGCGGCGTCCAATCCCGCCAGCGGCTCGTCGAGGATCAAGGCACGCGGCGAACACGCCAAAAGCCCGGCCAGCACCACACGGCGCATCTGGCCACCGCTGAGCTGGTCGATCCGCCGCTTGGCCAGCGTGGGATCCAGCCCGACGACGCCCAGCGCCGCCGCGACCCGGTCTGTGTCGCGGTGCGAAAAGCCCGCTGCGGAGGCCACTTCCAGATCGACGCGGCTGCGCATCAACTGCAGCCTTGCCGCCTGGAACGACAACGCCACCGCACCGACCTGCTCATGGGTGGGCCGGCCATCCATGAGGCAGGCACCGGCCGTAGGAATCGTCAGTCCGGCCATGATCCACGCCAGCGTCGACTTACCCGAGCCGTTGCCGCCGTGGATCAGCACCCCGTCGCCTTGCTCCACAACGAAGTTGATATCGCGCAGTGCGGTCTTGGCCCACGGGGTTCCGATGCCGTATTCGTGGCCGACGCCTACGAGTTCGATCACCGGTGCATGCTGCCGGTAATCCACCGCGACGGCCGGTACCGGCGGGGCCGAGGTCTCGACCATGCCGGTGTTGTCCGGTGAATCGCTGAGGTCGATCCTGCGCTCCGCGGAATCGGCCTCGTTGTTGTAATGCGTGATGTGGACCAAGGCAGTCCGGTGTCGTTTGGTGAGACCGGACAGCACGCCCAACAACGCATCCCGGCCCCGCTGGTCGACCATGGTGGTGACCTCGTCGGCAATGAGTAATGCCGGCTCCCGGGCCAGCGCCGCTGCGAGCGCGAGGCGCTGCAGTTCACCTCCGGACAGGCTTCCGGTGTCGCGTTCGGCGAGCGCTTCGAGGCCGACCTCGCTCAGCAAGCGGCCCACGTCGGTTTCGGTACCCGGTGGCAAGCCCCAGACCACATCGTCGGCAACCCGGGTGCCCAGAACCTGGCTTTCGGGGTGCTGAAGAACGAGGGCCGTGCCGCCCAACTTGCCCAGACCCACCGTGCCCGGTCGCTCCATGGTGCCCGACGTCGGTCGGCGGCCGGCCAGGATCAACATCAACGTGGTCTTCCCGGAGCCGTTGGCTCCGGTGACTGCCACGTGTTCACCGACCTGCAGGTCCAGGCTGACCTCGCGCAGCGCGTCTTGGCTGGCGCCGGGGTAGCGGAAGCGCACCTTGTCCAATCGCACCGGAACCGGCCCGACCGGGGCTTCCTCGTTCTTGCTTCCGTCCCATGCGTCCAGTTTGTGCACATCGGGCAGACCGCGCATCCGCTCCAGCAGTCGGGATAACGCCCACCACCCGATCAACGACACGACCATCACTCCGAGGCCGTAATAGACCAGCATCCACCACTGCCAGTAGTGCAGTGCCCAGGCGAAATACCGGGTCAGGTCAACCGCGGCCTTCTGCATATGCACCCGGGTCAGGAATGCAGCGACACCGTTCACGTTGGCCGTCAGCACCTCGAAAATCAGGTGCCGCAGCCGGGTCATCACGGTCAGAGCGCCGACCGACGCAGCACCGAAAGCGACCCCGGCGATCAGCGACAAGACAATCACCGTGAGAGTGCCTCGGCCCTTGCGCTTGACGAATCCGGTCAGCCCGCCGATGTAGACGCAGTGGATGACTGTCATGAAACCGCCCATCCCGGCGATCAGGAAGGCGATCATCCCGGCAGCAACCGTCGCCGCGAGCAGCACACGCAGCCGATAGCGGTAGGCCAGGAGCCCGGTGGGCACGGTGCCCAGCAAGGCCAATCCCGCCGCAAACGGGATGACGACGGAAATGATTGCGATTACGGCACACAGTGCCCCCATCACTGAGGCCTGTGCCAATTCGACCGGATGCAGCGGTCCACCCCGACGGCGTGCACGGGGGGGTCTGGGGACGGTCACCCTACAGATTCTGCCAGGCCGCGGCGCCAAGTCGCCGCAGCACACTGAACCATCTGGGTTTTCCCGACGGGGTGTCCGCAATTCGTCTCGCTTAGCAAAGCTATGCAACCATGTAAGCATGAATGCATCCGCCGCCAACCACACCGATGTCGTTGACGCCGCAAACACCGGTCCCCAGCCTGGCCTGGGAGCAGATCTGCTCGCCGTGGTCGCGCGGCTCAATCGGCTGGCCTCGCAACGCATCCAGATGCCGTTGCCCGCCGCGCAGGCCAGGCTGCTGGCCACCATCGAAGCCCACGGAGAAGCCCGCATCGGCGATCTGGCTGCCGTCGATCACTGCTCGCAACCCACGATGACCACACAAGTGCGTCGGCTCGAGGACGCCGGCCTGGTTACCCGAACTGTCGACCCCGGAGACGCCCGGGCGGTCCGGATTCGAATCACGGATAAAGGAATGCGCACGCTCAACGCGGTGCGGGCCGACCGCGCCGCTGCGATCGAACCGCAGCTGGCCCTGCTCGGGCTGTCGGACCGTCAGGTGCTGGCCGACGCGGTCGGCGTCTTGCGTCGGCTGCTCGACAATGTCGCAGTTGTCGGACGTCGCGGCCCATTGTGATCAGCGCCCCCCCGCAGTGGCTGGCGCACCGCCAGCGGGTAGACACTTAATCGATGCCTGATTGGTCTGAAGAGGGGATCAATCCGGTCTGACCGGCGATGAAAGGTGGGGTTGATGCGGCCCGAGGCTTCGGCCTTCCCAGCCTCCCCGCTAACCGTATGGGTCGGATCGATGCGGTACGTCTTTGTCCCGGGCCGCGACGTGATTGTGGGCTACGGCCGCGGGTCCGACATCCCGCTGGAGCGGCTGGGCAACGCCGGCCCGCCGCCGCCGGCGCCTCGCCCGGATGTTGTGCTGCGCTTCGTTGGCACCCATTGGGTGGCCTTCGATAGGAGCCCGAACGGCATCTTCGTCAACGGCTTCCGGGTGCCGGCGGTCGACATCCACGACGGGCAGGCGATCACGATCGGTGATCCGCAGCGAGGTCCTCGGCTCGTTTTTCAAATCGGCCCACCAGCCGGCCCGCCGCGACGACCGCCCGGTCCAGCTCAACGCCCGGCCTACCCGCCGCCTCCGCAGCCCCCTGCACCCAAGCAGCCCCCGAGCCGCGGGCAGGTCCCCACGCAGCGGGCCACCCAGCGAATGCCACTACCCTCGTCGCAATCGCGCGCGGTTGAGCCACCAATCCCGCCGGCGGCGCCGCCTCCGGTTCGGCCATTCGCGCCACCAATACCGCCCATCGGTCCGCCCGCGGCGGCGTCCCCACCGCCGCCGGTCCACCCGTCCCCACCGCCGCCGGCCCAGCCGTCCCCACCGCCACCGCCCCAGCCGTCCCCACCGCCACCGCCTCAGCCGTCCCCGCCGCCGCCGGCCCCGGTGCCCGCTGCCGAGGATGAGCAACCGAAGGGCCAGGGTCTGATCGAGCGGATGATCACTCGAAAGCTGCGTGCCGCGCGCCCCTCCTTCCGCACCGAACAGGCCGAGCCCACCTATCGGTTGCCGCTCGAGTCCGGCGCGCGCACGATCGGCGTGACGGCACATCAATTGGGGCTTGCCGTTGATGGGCGAGAGTTGCTCACGGATGTCTCGTTCACAGCACGTCCGGGCACATTGACCGCGGTGATCGGGCCGTCGGCCGCGCGCAACTCGGCGCTGCTCGGGATGCTCGCCGGCACCCGGGAGCTCAGCTCCGGCCGAACCACCGTCGACGGCCACGACGTGCACGCCGAGCCCGAGTCCATGCGCACCCGCATCGGGTTAGTGCCGCGCGAAGACCGCCTGCATCGGCAGCTCACCGTCGAACGCGCAGTCGGTTACGCCGCCGAACTGCGGCTGCCGCCGGACACCTCGCCCGAGCACCGCCGCGGGGTGGTCGACCAGGTTCTCGAAGAACTCGAGCTGACGCCACACCGCTCGACCCGGATCAGCAAGCTCCCGCCAGAAGCGCGCCGGTGCACCTCCCTGGCGATCGAACTCATCACCAGACCGACACTGCTCGTCGTTGACGAGCCAAGCGCGGGACTGGATGCGGCGCAGGAATATCACGTGATGGCGATGTTGCGACGCCAGGCCGACATCGGCTGTGTCGTCGTGGTGGCAACGACATCAGTGACCCACCTCAGCATGTGCGACCAGGTATTGCTGCTCACGGCCGCCGGCACCATGGCCTTCGCCGGAACGCCTCTACAGATCGAGCCTTCGATGGGCACCGCCGACTGGTCGAAAGTACTCGCGCAGGTGAGCGCCGATCCCGATGGTGCCCACCGCGCGTTTCGTGCCCGACAACAAGCGGTCCGTCCAACAGCGCCGCCAGAGGTGGCTGCACCGTGGCCGCTCCCCGCCGAGCTCAGCGCGAACCGGCAAATCCGGTTTGTGGCCCGCCGCCAGGTTCGCCTGCTCTTCGCCGACCGCGCCTACTTCCTCTTCTTGGCGTTCCTGCCGTTCGCATTCGCGGCGCTGACGCTGTTGATTCCCGGCGAATCCGGCCTGGACAAGCCCCACCGGACCAGCCATAACCTGCATGAAGCCATCGAGATCCTGGCCGCGCTCAACATCGCCGCGGTGATCATCGGCACCGCGCTGACCATCCGCGACCTGGTTGCCGAGCGCCGCGTCTTTCGGCGCGAGCAGGCCGTCGGGCTGTCGACCTGGGCCTACGTGGCCGGCAAAATCACCTTCTTCAGCCTGGCCGCGGCCATCCTGACGGCCATCGTGTTCACCATCGTCGTGGTGGTCAAAGGCGGGCCCGCGCACGGCGCCGTCATCCTGCAGAACGCCACGGTCGAGCTCTACGTGAGCGTGGCCGTCACGGCGATCGTTTCGGCCGTCATCGGGCTCGCGCTGTCAGCGCTGGGCAAGTCCATGCGGGAGGTCCTGCCGCTTGTGCTACCGGTGATCCTGGCATCGGTGCTGTTCAACGGAAGCCTGGTTCAGCTGGTGAGCAAGTGGGGCCTACAGCAGATCTCCTGGTTCGTCCCGGCCCAGTGGGGCTTCGCGGCGTCAGCGTCCACTGTCAATTTGCGCAGGGTCGACACGCTGGCCGCCAACGCCGAGATGTGGACGCACTATTCGGGTTGGTGGGTGTTCGACATGATCATGCTCATCGCCTTCGGCGCGATAGGGGCCGGGTTCGTCCTGTACCGGCTGCGGGCGCCCAGACCCGAAATCCGTTCCCAACAACCACCACATCGCGAACAGCGGGGCCATGACGCCAGCTAAGCGGCGGCCCGTGACACAGCTAGACATACCGCCTGACGTGGCTGCAGTACTCGTCGTATTGCTGCCCGTAGTGCTGCCGCATGAACTCTTCCTCGCGCAACACCTGCCGGTGGAACAGCCCGGTGGCGGCGATCAGATAGATCAGCGGAACCCAATTGGGAAACACCAGGAGCTGACCGACCAGGAAGACGAAGAAGCCGACATAGATCGGATTGCGGCTCACCGCGAATATGCCCGTCGTCACCAGACCACCGGGTTGGTCGACATCGATGCCGATCCGGAAGCTCTTGCCGAACGACACCAGGCTAAGGACCAGAATCAGCACCCCGACCGCGCAGAGCCCCACCCCGAACCAGGCCGCGGTCGTCGACTGAAAGAACCGCCGGCTGCTGGCCACGGGCCAACCGAAGGCGGCGGCGAACACCGTATAGAAGTAGAACAGCGCCACCGGCGGTATCAGGAAGTCCGTTTTGTCCAGTTCTCCGAAATGCATTGCCCGGGTGCCGGCTCTGCGCAGCAGCAGCACCCTGCCCACCACCGTGCCCATCAGCAGCACCACCATGAGAGCGGCCAGGTATTGCGGCATCGCCATCCCGTTCGATCCGACGTTTACGACCACTGTGCGCTGATGGTGCCCCCGCGGCCACCGATCGGCACCGCCGTGTTAGTCCCAACTCGTTTCGGAGGTGCGAGCAGCGGGTTACCGTCGGGTTATGGCGCCAGACACGACGAGCACTGCCGAACATCTGCGCAACGCGTTGGACGGGCGTTGGCGCGACGTGAAGAACCGGATGCGGGCCACGATGACCGAGGAGCTGTTCCGTCCGCACTACACACCGCACACCGTGATCGCCCGCACCAAGGTGGCCGAGCAAATGAGGATCATGGCCGCGTTCGGTGCCGCTGCCGACAACTTCCGCAAAGAGCACGGCGGGACCGGCGACATCGGTGCGGCGATCACGATGATCGAGATGCTCGCGATGTCGGATCTGTCGCTGATGGTCAAGGCCGGTGTGCAGTGGGGGCTGTTCGGGGGTGCCGTCGAGAACCTGGGCACCGAGCGCCACCACGAGGCGTACGTCAAAAAGATCATCAACCTCGAGCTCCGCGGTTGTTTCGCCATGACCGAGACCGGACACGGCAGCGACGTTCAGTCGCTGGAGACCACCGCGACCTATGACGCCGACACCGACGAATTCGTCATCCACTCCCCCACTCCGACGGCCCGCAAGGACTACATCGGCGGTGCCGCGCAAACCGCCACTATGGCAGCCGTTTTCGCGCAATTGATCGCCACCGAGGACGGCAAGGCGGTCAACCACGGTGTGCACTGCCTAATGGTCCCGATCCGCAATGCCGACGGTAATGACCTGCCCGGAGTGACGACGTCGGACTGCGAATACAAGGGGGGCCTACCCGGCGTCGACAACGGTCGCATCGTGTTCGACCACGTCCGGGTCCCGCGGGATAACTTGCTGAACAAGTACGGCGACGTCGCTGCGGACGGCACCTACAGTTCGCCGATCGAGAATCCCAACCGCCGGTTTTTCACCATGCTGGGCACATTGGTTCGCGGCCGGATCACCGTTGGCGGCAGCGCGGGCTCCGCCGCTCGCGTCGCGCTGGACATCGCCACCCGATATGCGTTGCAGCGCAGGCAATTCAGCGCACCCGATGAAGACACCGAGGTGCTGATCATGGATTACTTGGTGCATCAGCGCCGACTGTTTCCGTTGATCGCGAAGTCATACGCGCTGCAGTTCGCGCAAAACGAGCTGGTCGGCAAATGCCACGATATTCAGACCGCGGACGCACCCGACGCCGAGGAGCAGCGCGAACTGGAAGCGCGCGCCGCCGGACTGAAGGCGGCCAATACCTGGCACGCGAGCCGGGCCATCCAGGAGGCCCGCGAGGCCTGTGGCGGCGCCGGCTATATGGCCGAGAACCGGCTGATCGCGCTGCGCGGCGACACCGACGTGTT
>DATKEW010000168.1:0-13474 GCA_035511785.1 Mycobacterium sp. | reverse complement strand
GAGGCGTTCGCGGCGGTGGCGCTGGCCTCGACGCGCGAACTCGGCGTGGATCCCGAGATCGTCAACGTCAACGGCGGCGCGATCGCCGTCGGGCACCCGATCGGCATGTCGGGGGCCCGGATCACCCTGCACGTGGCACTGGAATTGGCGCGGCGCGGCTCCGGCTACGGCGTCGCAGCCCTCTGTGGGGGCGGCGGCCAGGGCGACGCGCTGATTCTGCGGGCCGGTTAGCGCAACCCCGCCGGCGTTGCTGGGGCGCGATGGATCGGGTGCTTTGTGATTTTCGTCATATGGGCCGGTCCGGGGCCCTTTGAGGCCGGATATCGGCCGGTTTTGCTCTCATATGAGCGCCGGCGCCACCGGGTGGATCGGTCGTCGATGCGCATGACAGACTTGACGGCGTGACTCGTCCGCGATCCTCGATCGGACCCGCTTTGACCGGTGCAGTCGATCTCTCCGGCCTCAAGCAGCGAGCTCAACAGAACGCCCCGGCGAGCGGGCCTGGTGAGCAGGCTACTTCGGCGGCGCCAGGCGCCACGGAGATCACCGAGGCCAACTTCGAAAACGAAGTCCTGATCCGGTCTGACGGAGTTCCCGTTGTCGTGCTGCTGTGGTCGCCCCGCAGCGACGCCTGCGTCCAGCTGCTTGAGACGCTGTCCGGCCTGGCCTCCCAGGACGACGGCAAGTGGTCGCTTGCGACGGTCAACGTCGACGCGGCCCCCCGGGTGGCCCAGATATTCGGTGTCGAAGCGGTCCCCACCGTGGTGGCTTTGGCCGCCGGACAGCCGATCTCCAGCTTCCAGGGCATGCAGCCCGCCGATCAATTGCGCCACTGGCTGGACTCATTACTTTCGGCGACAGCCGGCAAGCTCAAGGGCCCAATTGGTTCCGAACAACTCGCGCAAGTCGATCCGGAGTTGGCGCAGGCCCGACAGCATCTTGAGGCCGGCGACTTCGAGGACGCGAAGAAGTCGTATCACGCGATACTGGATGCCAACCCCGGCAGCGTCGAGGCGAAGGGCGCGATCCGCCAGATCGACTTCCTAACTCGCGCAACGGCGCAACGCCCGGACGCCGTCGCCGTCGCCGATGCCGCGCCGGGGAACATTGACGCCGCGTTCGCGGCCGCCGACGTGCAGATCCTCAATCAGGATGTGAGTGCGGCGTTCGAGCGGCTGATCGCTTTGGTGCGCAGCACATCTGGTGATGAGCGCACTTCGGTACGTACCCGGCTGATCGAGCTGTTCGAACTCTTCGATCCGGCTGATCCCGAAGTGGTCGTCGGTCGGCGCAACCTCGCCAACGCGCTTTACTGAGACCCGTTGGGGCCCTGCGCGTTCTAAGCGGGTTCTAGCCACAACGCCGACGTGGGTGGCAACACCAGCACCGCCGACGCCGGGCGACCATGCCACGGGTCCTCGGTGGCATCCACACCGCCCATGTTGCCAATCCCCGTGCCGTTATAGTCCGTGGCGTCGGTGTTGAGCACCTCGCGCCAGCGGCCCGCGCCCGGCAACCCCAGCCGGTAGCCGCCGTGCTCGGAACCCGCGAAATTGAACACGCAGGCCATGACGGAACCATCATTGCCGTAACGCAGGAAGCTCAAAACGTTGTTGGCTGAATCGTTCGCGTCGATCCAGGAATAGCCTTCGGGGGTGGTGTCGCGGCTCCACAGCGCCGGATGGCTGCGGTAAATTTCGTTGATGTCGTGCACCAGACGCAGAATCCCATTGGAGAAACCCATCTCGTCCAGCTGCCACCAGTCCAACCCGCGCTGCTCGGACCACTCGGCACGCTGGCCGAATTCCTGGCCCATGAACAAAAGCTGCTTGCCCGGATGCGCCCACTGGTAGGCGAGCAGGCTGCGCAGCCCGGCGGCTTTGACGTGGTTGCTGCCGGGCATCCGCCCCCACAACGTGCCCTTGCCGTGCACCACCTCATCGTGGCTGAGCGGCAACACGTAATTCTCGCTGAACGCGTACAGCATCGAGAAGGTCATCTCGTGGTGGTGGTAGCTACGGTAAATCGGATCGCGGCTAATGTAGTCCAGCGTGTCGTGCATCCAGCCCATGTTCCATTTCATCGAAAAGCCCAGGCCGCCGAGGTTGGTCGGCCGCGTAACCCCCGGCCACGACGTCGATTCCTCGGCGATGGTGACGATGCCCGGCGCGGCTTTGTGTGCCGTCGCGTTCATCTCCTGCAGGAACTGCACGGCTTCCAGGTTCTCCCGCCCGCCGTAGACGTTCGGGGTCCAGCCGCCCTCCGGGCGCGAGTAATCCAGGTACAGCATCGACGCGACCGCGTCCACGCGTAGGCCGTCAACGTGGAATTCCTCGAGCCAATACAACGCATTGGCCACCAGGAAGTTACGTACCTCCCGACGGCCGAAGTCGAATACGTAAGTGCCCCAGTCGAGTTGCTCTCCACGTTTGGGATCGGAATGCTCGTACAGCGCGGTGCCGTCAAACCGCCCCAGGGCCCATGCGTCTTTGGGAAAGTGCGCCGGTACCCAGTCCACGATGACACCGATACCGGCCTGGTGCAGCGCGTCGACCAGCGCCCGAAAATCGTCGGGTGTTCCGAACCGCGATGTCGGCGCGTAGTAAGACGTGACCTGGTATCCCCATGATCCGGCGAACGGGTGCTCGGCTACTGGCAGCAATTCCACGTGGGTAAACCCGTGCTCCACCACATAATCCGTCAGCTCGCGCGCAAGCTGGCGGTAGCTGAGTCCGGGGCGCCACGAGCCGAGATGCACCTCGTAAGTGCTCATCGGCTCGAACACCGGGTTGCGCCGTGCCCGCCGCGCCAGCCAGTCGCCGTCATCCCAGCGGTACTCACTGGATGTCACCCGCGATGCGGTGTGCGGCGGCACTTCGGTGGCGAAAGCGAACGGGTCGGCCCGCTCGGTGACGACGCCGTCGGCGCCGTGCACGCGGAACTTGTACAGGCCGTCGGGCTCGAACCCGGGCCAGAACAACTCCCACACTCCGGAGGAGCCCAGCACCCGCATCGGGGCCTCGTTGCCGGTCCAGCCGTTGAACTTACCGATCAGGCTGACGCCCTTGGCGTTGGGCGCCCACACGGCGAACGACACCCCATTGACGACGCCGTCGGCCGTGGTGAACGAGCGGAGGTGGGCGCCAAGCACTTCCCAGAGTCGCTCGTGGCGGCCCTCGGCAAACAGATGTAGGTCGACTTCGCCCAACGTGGGCAGGAATCGGTAGGCATCGGCGATGATCTGCGGGCCGGAACCCTCGTAGGTCACCTCGAGTCGGTAGTCGATCAGGTTGACGAACGGCAGCGCCACGGCGAACAGACCGGCCTTGATGTGCTGCAACGGGAACCGGTCGTCGCCGACGAGCGCGACGACTTCGGCCGCGTGCGGGCGCAACGCCCGGATGACGGTGTGGTCGCCATACTCGTGGGCACCCAGGATCCCGTGCGGGTTGTGGTGCGCGCCTGCCAGCAGGCGCGCCAGATCGCCAGGGTCAGGCGCCAGGTGCGCCCCGGCGAGTTGGTCAGCTCGGCTCACGTCTGCTCACCTCCTGCGTAGCAACGTGATTCGGGATTCGTACGGGATGAGAGGCATGTTGATGATGTGCGCGACCGCCTGCGCGGGGTCAATGCGTACGTAATTCACTTGCCCCCATTGAAATTCCTGGCCGGTTATCTCATCGCGAACCCAGAACCGTTCGTAGGGTTCCATACCCAATGCGGCCATGTCTAACCACAGCGTCGCCTCCTCAGGCCCGAATGCGTTGAGCGTCACGACTACCAAAACGCAGTCTCCGGTGGCAGGGTCGAACTTGCTGTAGGCCATCAGCGCGTCGTTGTCCACGCCATGGAAATGGATGGTGCGCAGTTGCTGCAGTGCGGGATGTATTCGGCGGATTGCGTTGAGCTGCTTGATAAACGGTTCGAGTGATCTGCCTTCGGCGAGTGCGCCCGCGTAGTCGCGGGGACGTAATTCGTACTTCTCCGAGTCCAGATATTCCTCGCTGCCTTCCCGCACCGCGCGGTGCTCGAACAGCTCATAACCGGAGTACACGCCCCAGGCCGGACTCATGGTCGACGCCAGCACCGCACGAATGGCGAACATACCGGGGCCGTTGTGCTGCAGTACGGCGTGCAGGATGTCGGGGGTGTTGACGAACAGGTTCGGCCGGCGGAAGTCGGCTAGCGCGTCGATGTCGTTGCCGAATTCGGTTAGCTCCCATTTGGCAGTGCGCCAGGTGAAGTAGCTGTAGGACTGTGTGAAGCCGAGCTTGGCCAGCCCGTACTGACGGGCCGGCGGCGTGAAAGCCTCCGATAGGAACAGCACGTCGGGATCGGTGTCCTTGACCTGACCGATCAGCCAGGCCCAGAAGTCGGGCGGCTTGGTATGCGGGTTGTCGACTCGAAAGAACTTGATGCCGTGGTCGATCCAGTGCCGGACCACGCGCAGCACTTCGTCGTAGAGACCCGCAGGATCGTTGTCGAAGTTGAGCGGATAGATGTCCTGGTATTTCTTCGGAGGATTTTCTGCGTACGCGATGGTGCCGTCCGGCAATTCGGTGAACCACCGCCGGTGTTCGCGGGCCCATGGGTGATCGGGTGCGCATTGCAGCGCCAGGTCCAGGGCCACCTCCATGCCCAGATCCCGCGCGGCGGCGACGAAATCGTCGAAGTCGTCGATGGTGCCCAGCAGGGGGTGGATCGCGTCGTGGCCGCCCTCTTCGCTGCCGATCGCCCACGGAGATCCCACATCCCCGGGCGCGGCGGCGGGAGAGTTGTTGCGGCCCTTGCGGTGTACCTTGCCGATCGGGTGGATCGGCGGCAGGTAGACGACGTCGAACCCCATCTCGGCGATACGCGGAAGCTCCGCGGCCGCCGTGGCGAAAGTGCCGTGCACCGGTTTGCCGTCGGTGTCCCACCCGCCCGTCGAGCGCGGAAACATCTCGTACCACGAGCCGAAGCGCGCCAGCGGCCGGTCTACCCAGATCCCGAACTGTTCGCCCCGGGTGACGATATCGCGCAACGGATAGTCGGTCAGAAGTTCATCGATCTCGGGCGCCAGCGCCAGCGCGGTCCGCGTCACCGGGTCCCCGGGGGTCCGCAGCGCCTTGGCCGCCGCCAGCAGCGGATCGCGACCCGCGCGCGGCACGCCGGTCGCGGCGCGCTCGAACAGCGCGGCGCCGATCAACAGGTCGTTGGACAGTTCCGTCTCGCCCTGGCCGGCGTCCAGCTTGGCAATCAGCCCGTGCCGCCAGGTGTGGATCGAGTCCCCCCACCCGTCGACCCGGAAGGTCCACAGCCCGACCCGGTCGGGAGTGAATTGACCGTGGAAAACGTACGGTTCCTGGCTCATCGTCATGGGAAGCAATAGCGGCTTGACCCGCTCGGGCGCCTTGGCATCGAGCGCCGGCGCCGGTCTTTCCGGGGCCTGGACCGCCTTGATCCGGCGGGTTTCCGTTACCTGCGGATAGCGCCGCCCCAGGTAGCGCACCACCAGGGTCGCTGCGACGGCCTCGTGACCTTCGCGCCACACCGCGGCACTGACCGGGACCATCTCACCGACCACGGCTTTGGCGGGGTACGCACCGCATGAAACGACGGGCTGGACGTTATCGATCTCGACACGACCGGGCACCACCACTCCGTTCCGATTGTGTTCGGCCAAACCGCGGAGTGCTGCGTCGCGGAATGCCTATCGACTCCGAAACTTCCTCTCGTGGGAACTTTCTCTGGCGGGGCAGCATCTTTGCGCCCCGATAACTACCCGATACCCACCCTAGTGTCCGGTCACACACCTGGGCTGAAAGCGGTCGCCGGCGTCGCCGTGCGCGCGGTGAAATCCCCAGTAAGGTAGAGACGCGTGAAAGCCCTCCGCCGCTTTACCGTGCGCGCCCACCTACCCGAGCGTCTCGCCGCGCTGGACCAGCTGTCGACCAATCTGCGGTGGTCGTGGGACAAGCCGACACAGGATCTGTTCGCGAACATCGATCCGACACTGTGGGAGCGGTGCGGCAGCGATCCGGTGGCGCTGCTGGGCGCGGTGAAACCGGCACGCCTCGACGAGTTGGCACTCGACGAAGGGTTTCTGCGCCGGCTCGACGCACTGGCGGCCGACCTGAACGACTACCTCAGCCGTCCACTGTGGTATCAGCAACAGCAGCAGACCGGCTTGGAAAATAGCCGAGCGACGCCGACCGCCATCGCGTACTTCTCGATGGAGTTCGGCGTCGCCGAGGTGCTGCCGAATTACTCGGGCGGCCTGGGCATCCTCGCCGGTGATCACCTGAAATCGGCCTCGGATCTCGGCGTGCCGCTGATCGCTGTCGGCCTCTACTACCGCTCCGGCTACTTCCGGCAGTCGCTGACAGCGGACGGCTGGCAGAACGAGACCTACCCGTCGCTGGACCCACAGGGGCTCCCGTTGCGGCTGCTGACCGATGCCACCGGTGATCCCGTGCTGGTCGAGCTGAGCCTGCCTGACGCGGCGCAGCTGCGGGCCCGAGTGTGGGTCGCGCAGGTGGGCCGTGTTCCGCTGCTGTTGCTGGATTCCGACGTCCCCGAAAACGAGCACGAGCTGCGCAGCGTCACCGATCGCCTGTACGGCGGCGATCAGGAGCACCGGATGAGGCAAGAGATCCTCGCCGGCGTCGGCGGGGTCCGGGCGATCCGCGCGTTCACCGCCATTGAGGGGCTGCCCGCGCCCGAGGTATTTCACATGAACGAAGGGCACGCCGGATTCCTCGGAGCCGAACGTATCCGCGAGCTGATCACCGAGTCGGGCCTGGATTTCGACACCGCATTGACGGTCGTGCGGTCCAGC
Organism: Mycobacterium sp.; assembly: GCA_035511785.1. Lineage (GTDB taxonomy): Bacteria > Actinomycetota > Actinomycetes > Mycobacteriales > Mycobacteriaceae > Mycobacterium. Next base: position 6,657 of record DATKEW010000168.1, on the reverse strand, counting down.
ACCGTGTTCACCACGCACACCCCGGTGCCCGCCGGCATCGACCGCTTCCCGGTCGAAATGGTCCGGCTCTACTTCGACGACCACCTCGATGACGATCCCGACGAGAATCCCGGCGCCAGTGCGCCCATGTTGCTGCCGGGCGTGCCGACCGCCCGGATCCTCGCGCTCGGCGCCGAAGACGACCCGGAGAAGTTCAACATGGCCCACATGGGTCTGCGGCTGGCCCAACGCGCGAACGGTGTCTCGCTGCTGCACGGCCGGGTGAGTCGGGCCATGTTCAACGAGCTGTGGCCCGGATTCGACCCCGGCGAGGTACCGATCGGGTCGATCACCAACGGCGTTCATGCGCGCACCTGGGCGGCGCCGCAGTGGTTGCAGCTGGGCCGCGAACTGGCCGGGTCCGACTCGTTCAGTGACCCCGGCGTCTGGCTGCGACTGAAGGAGGTCGACCCCGGTCATCTGTGGTGGATCCGCTCGCAACTGCGGGCGCTGCTGGTCGAGGATGTCCGGACGCGACTGCGCCGCTCGTGGCAGGAGCGGGGTGCCTCGGACGCCGAACTGGGCTGGATTGCAACGGCATTCGATCCAGACGTGCTCACCGTCGGGTTCGCCCGGCGGGTGCCGACGTACAAACGGCTGACGCTGATGCTGCGCGATCCGGACCGGCTCGAACAGCTGCTGCTCAACAAAAAAAGGCCACTTCAGCTGATCGTTGCCGGCAAGTCGCACCCGGCCGACGACGGGGGCAAGGCGCTGATCCAGCAGGTGGTGCGGTTCGCCGACCGGCCCGAGGTGCGCCACCGCATCGCTTTCCTGCCCGACTACGACATGTCGATGGCCCGGCTGTTGTATTGGGGATGCGACGTCTGGTTGAACAACCCGCTGCGGCCCCTGGAAGCCTGCGGCACCTCGGGCATGAAGAGCGCTCTCAATGGCGGGTTGAACCTGTCCATCTGCGACGGCTGGTGGGATGAATGGTACGACGGTGAAAACGGTTGGGAGATACCGTCTGCCGACGGGCTGGCCGACGAGTCCCGTCGCGACGACCTGGAATCTAGCGCGCTCTACAAGCTCCTGGAACAAGCGGTGGCACCGAAGTTCTACGAACGCGACGAGCATGGGGTGCCGCCGCGGTGGATCGAAATGGTGCGACACACCTTGCAGACCCTCGGCCCGAAAGTGCTGGCCTCCCGGATGGTGCGCGACTACGTCGAGCATTACTACACACCGGCGGCACAGTCGTTGCGCAGGACGATCGCGCCGGTTGAGGGCGACGAAGGCGGCGGCGAGTTCGGCGCCGCCCGCGAGCTGGCCGCCTACCGCAGGCGTGCCGAAGCAGCCTGGCCCAAGATCGACATCACCGACGTCGACAGCACCGGCCTGCCGGATACTCCGGTGCTCGGCTCGAAGCTGACTTTGACCGCGACCGTGCAACTGGCCGGGCTGGCGCCCGACGAGGTCACGGTCCAAGCGCTAGTGGGCAGGGTCGACGCCAGCGATGCACTGCTGGACCCGGTGACCGTCGAAATGTCGTACACCGGCACCGCCGAAGGCGGCAACCAGGTCTTCTCGACCACCATGCCACTGCCACTGGCCGGAGCGGTCGGATACACGGTGCGCGTGCTGCCCAACCATCCGATGCTTGCTGCCGGCAACGAGCTCGGCCTGGTCACCCTGGCTTAAGGCTCTGAGGCGGCGCGCAGGCGCTCCAGCGCCCCGCGGACCTGCGCGGCGTCGGTCGTCTGCCAAAACGGTGGCAGCGACGTGCGCAGGTAAGTGCCGTAGCTTGCGGTGGCCATCCGCGAGTCGAGGACCGCGACAACCCCGCGGTCGGTGACGCGGCGCAACAGCCGTCCCGACCCCTGCGCCAGCAGTAGCGCCGCGTGGCTGGCGGCAACGGCCATGAAGCCATTGCCGCCGCGCGCGGCCACCGCGCGCTGTCGAGCGCCCAGCAGTGGGTCGTCGGGCCGCGGGAACGGGATGCGGTCGATCAGCACCAGCGACAGCGACGGTCCCGGCACGTCGACGCCCTGCCACAGCGACAAGGTGCCGAACAGCGAGGTTTCCGCCTCAGCGCTGAACTGCTCGACCAGCGCGGAGGTGCTGTCGTCGCCCTGACACAACACCGGGGTGGACAGCCGTTCGCGCATGGCGTCGGCGGCGGCCCGGGCGGCCCGCATCGACGAGAACAGCCCCAGCGTGCGCCCGCCGGCGGCGGTGATGAGTTCGGCGATCTCGGTCAGCTGCTCTGCCGAGCCGGTGCCGTCACGGCCCGGCGGCGGAAGATGGGCCGCGACGTAGAGGATGCCCGATTTGGCGTGGTGGAACGGCGATCCGACGTCGAGACCACGCCAAGGTGGGTACTCACCCGAGTCGGGTCCGGTCAGGCCCCACGATGTGGCCATCGCGTCGAAGGACCCGCCGACCGTCAGCGTCGCCGACGTCAACACCGTCGTCGACCGCGCGAACACCTGGTCGCGCAGCAACGGAGCGACCGACATGGGCGCCACTCGCAGCACCGGGCGCGGCGAACCCCGATTGTCCTCGTGATCCAGCCAGACCACGTCGGTGCGATCGGTGACAGCGGGGGTGAACGAGGTGAGGATCCGCGAAGCGGAATCGGATATCTCGCTCAGCGCCGCGACCGCTTCGGCCCGCGCCGACGCCGCCTTGGCGTCGCTGGTGGTGTCGATCGCCGACCGGGCCGCACTGGCGGTGTCGCGCAGCGCGGCCAGATATGTCGCCATCTCCTCGTCGAGATGATCGATGCGGCCCGGTGTTGCGTCGTGAATCGCCGCCGCGAAGTTGGCCGACGTCGCCTCCAGCCGGCGGGTCAGTTCTGGATCCACCAGGCGGGTGATCCGCCGGGATGCCACGCCGAGCGTCGCCGACGTGAGCTCCGCGGTGGCCACCGACGTCACCCGGTCGACCAACTCGTGCGCTTCGTCGACCACCAGCAGCGCGTGTTCTGGCAGCACCGCCGATTCGGCGACGGCATCGATGGCCAGCAGCGCGTGATTGGTGACCACAATGTCGGCCCGGCCGGCAGCTCCTCTTGCCCGTTCGGAGAAGCACTCGGAGCCAAACGGGCAGCGGGCCACGCCGAGACATTCCCGGGCGGAAACGCTGACCTGGGACCAGGATCGGTCTGGCACACCGGGCTTGAGGTCATCGCGGTCACCGGAGTCGGTCGTTGACGCCCAGGCGGTGAGCCGTTGCACGTCACGACCCAGCGCGGTGACCGCCATCGCGTCGAAGAGTTCTTCCTGCGGCCGTTCGGCGGAATTCTCCTCATCGGCGCCGGTGGCGCTGCCGTTGTGAATCTTGTTGAGACACAGGTAATTCCGTCGCCCTTTGAGCAACGCGAACTGCGGCCGGCGGGGCAATGTGTCGGCGAGCGAATCTGCCAGCCGGGGCAGATCACGATCGACGAGCTGACGCTGCAAGGCGATGGTCGCCGTCGAAACCACGACCGGCGCCTCATCGCCGACCGCGCGGACGATCGCGGGAATCAGATACGCCAGCGACTTGCCGGTGCCGGTGCCTGCCTGCACGACGAGGTGCTCACCGGTTTCGAAGGCCTGCGAAACGGCGGCGGTCATCTCTTGTTGACCGCTGCGTTCGCTGCCACCGAGCGCGGCCACGGCGATGGCCAGCAGCTCGGGCACGGATGCTGACACCTCTGGCGTGATTACTCCCTTGGTTGTGGGGCTCCCCGGCACGTCGACGGTATGGCTTAGAGGCGGACCTGCACCGTCGGGATCGCCGGGTCGCCGTGCGCCAATTTCAGTCCCTCCCACGGCAGGCTGTGCAGCCCGGATGCCACCAGGTCTCGGGCGGCGGCCAGCGCTCCCCGACCCGTCTCGGCCACCACCTCTCCGCCGCGGACCAGCGGGACGGTCAACACCCGGAACGGTTCGGTGGTGCGGGGCGGGTGGTCCGCCGGATACACCACCTCTTCGGTGATGGTCCCGGTCGGGCGCGACGAACGCAGCGCCTCTTTGTAGCCGCCGTCGGATTCCTTGTGGCTGCTGCGCTTCTGTACCGGCATGCCGTCCACCTCGACCAGTTTGTAGACCATGTTCGCGGTGGGGGCGCCCGAGCCGGTGACCAGCGACGTGCCGACGCCGTAGCTGTCCACCGGCGCGGCACGCAGCGCGGCGATGGAAAACTCGTCAAGATCGCCGGACACGACGATGCGGGTCTGGGTGGCGCCCAGCTGGTCGAGCTGCTCGCGCACTTGGTGGGCCAGCACTCCCAGCTCGCCGGAGTCGATGCGCACCGCACCGAGCGTCGCCCCGGCGGCCGCGACGGCGTTGGCCACGCCGGTCGTGACGTCATACGTGTCCACCAGCAGCGTGGTTTGTGTGCCCAGCGCGTCGACCTGGGCGCGAAATGCCGCCAGTTCAGTCATTTCAGGGGAACCGTCTCGCTGCGCGTGCAGCATGGTGAACGCATGCGCGGCGGTGCCCTCCGTGGGTATCCCGTATCGCCGCTGGGCTTCCAGGTTGGATGTCGCGGTAAAGCCGGCGATATAGGCGGCGCGGGCTGCCGCCACGGCGGCGCGTTCGTGGGTGCGCCGTGATCCCATCTCAATCAGTGGGCGTTCCTCTGCGGCGCTGACCATTCGTGCCGCCGCGGACGCGATCGCCGTGTCGTGGTTGAAGATCGACAGCGCCAGCGTTTCGAGCACCACGCATTCGGCGAAGCTGCCGGTCACCGACAGCACCGGGGAACCGGGGAAGTACAGCTCGCCTTCCGCATAGCCGTCGATATCGCCGCCGAACCGGAAATCGCGGAGGTAGCGCAGCGTGTCGGCGTCGAGGAACTGCGCCAGTAACTGGCACGCGTCGTCGTCAAACCTGAACTGCGGCAACGTTTCCAGCAGTCGCCCGGTTCCGGCGACCACACCGTAACGGCGGCCCTCGGGGAGGCGGCGGGCGAAAAGTTCGAACGTGGTCCGGCGATTGGCCATGCCGTCGCGCAGCGCCGCTGCCAGCATGGTCAACTCGTATTTGTCGGTTAGCAGCCCAGCTGAGACCGGGTCGTTCATCCCGTAAAGGTAACGGCTGACGGCGGGGGGCTTGTCTCTCGGTATCGTAGAGGCCATGGTTGTTGCGTCAGCGCCTACCAAGCCCGGCACTACCGGACAACGCGAGGCTGCTCCGGTAGACGTCGCGGCCAGTCCATGGGTCACCATCGTGTGGGACGATCCCGTCAACCTGATGACATACGTGACGTATGTGTTCCAGAAGTTGTTCGGCTACAGCGAGCCGGATGCCACCAGATTGATGCTGCAGGTGCACAACGAAGGTAGGGCGGTGGTGTCGGCGGGCAGCCGAGAGTCAATGGAAGTCGACGTGTCCAAACTGCACGCCGCCGGTTTATGGGCGACGATGCAGCAGGACCGCTGAGATTCGAGGGCACCCGGGATTCCGCGTGCGCAAGTGGAAGCGCGTCGAGACCGCAAACGGTCCCCGTTTTCGGTCCGCCTTGGCTCCACACGAGGCGGCCCTGCTCAAGAACCTCGTCACCGCGATGATCGGCTTGCTCGACGAGCGCGAATCTTCCTCGCCGGCAGACGAACTCGAGGAGATCACCGGCATCAAGACCGGAAACTCCGAACCGCCACGCGAGCCGACGCTGCGTCGACTGCTGCCGGATTTCTACAAATCCGACGAGGACGACAACTCCCCGGCCGATACTTCCGAAGGCCTCAACGCCGTGCTCCGCAGTCTGCACGAACCGGAGATCATCAACGCCAAACGCGTTGCCGCACAGGAGTTGTTGGACACCCTTCCGGACAACGGCGGCCGGTTCGAACTGACCGAGAAGGGCGCCAACGCCTGGGTTGCGGCGGTCAACGACATTCGACTGACGCTGGGGGTCATGCTCGAGATCGGGCCAAAGGGCCCGGATCGCCTGCCGGCCGACCATCCGCTGGCCGCGCATTTCGACGTCTACCAGTGGCTGACCGTGTTGCAGGAATACCTGGTCCTGGTGCTGATGGGGCACCGATCACCTTGATGGTGGCCGGATGAACTCCATCACCGATGTCGCGGGTATCCGCGTCGGTCACTACCAGAGACTGGACCCGGACGCGTCACTGGGCGCCGGTTGGGCCTGCGGCGTCACTGTCGTGCTGACCCCGCCCGAAACGGTCGGCGCGGTCGATTGCCGGGGCGGCGCGCCCGGCACCCGCGAGACCGATCTGCTGGATCCGGCCAACACGGTGCGATTCGTCGACGCGGTGTTGCTCGCCGGCGGCAGCGCCTACGGTCTGGCGGCCGCCGACGGCGTCATGCGCTGGCTGGAGGAACACGACCGTGGTGTGGCGATGGATGGCGGAGTGGTGCCCATCGTGCCGGCCGCGGTGATTTTCGATCTGCCGGTCGGTGGCTGGGACTGCCGGCCGACGGCGGAATTCGGTTACGCCGCCGCAAGCTCGGCCACCGGGGATCGCGTACCCGTTGGCACGGTCGGCGCCGGGGTGGGGGCGCGGGCCGGCGTACTCAAGGGCGGCATCGGAACCGCCTCGACGACACTGCCGTCCGGGGTGACGGTCGGCGCGCTGGTCGCGGTGAACTCCGCGGGTGACGTCGCCGACCGGGCCACCGGCCTGCCGTGGATGGCGGCCTCGATCGACGAGTTCGCGCT
>DATKEW010000167.1:0-3388 GCA_035511785.1 Mycobacterium sp. | reverse complement strand
GGTGCCCGGCCAATGCGCCTAGGAGGACGATCGTCAGCGGCACCGCGAACGCCACCGCGACCCACGGATCGCGATCCAGCCAACTAATAACCACTCTCGGAGACCACCACGACCACCGCGTGATCCCTCTCCTTCGCAGAGATACTGGCATCGCGTCGCCTGACTCGATGGCAGCGTGTGGGCCCGCGGGCTTGATCACCCTGTGAGCTTCCCATTAGGTCGCAACGTTCGTCCAGCAGCGCGTCCGCCACATCTATCGACGGCAGCGGACCACCCCGCTCCCGAGCCGCACGGCGAAAGAGCCGCCACCAATCGCAGCTCCGAATCGATGGTCTCGATGTCGCGCATGCGCGGACTTTTAGACCCGCACACGGCCTAACCTCCTGGCTTCTGTACCACCTGGTAGCTGAAAGACCATTCCATGTCGGTGCCCTGGTTGCCGCCAACTGGATTGCTATCACCGAGTTGCAGATCGGACACCTTATTACCCTTTCTGACCTTGGCTTGCGCTTTTTGCAGCGCGAGCGCTCGGACGTGATTTATGTCCAGGCGTTGCGGCACGGTGATTTTGTCGTTACGCACCTCGGGTTGATTGGCCATGCTGCGTATCCTGCCCGAGATGTGCTTAACGACGGCGCCAAACGCGCGGACGAAACGTTGCCTGCGGTGACGGGTGGCCGAGACGACGCGCAGACTGAGCAGTCGATGTTCGGTGGATGATTGGTTTCATGCCCGCAGTCGGCGCTCTTGTCCGCTGCACCGATGGCTCATGGATGACGCGGCCGCCGCAGAGATGCCCGCACGGTCATCGCTTACGGCCCGTATGCGGCGAGGTGTTCGAACGGTCGGGCGAACAATCCAGTTCGGGGCCGGGGGTCTCCCCCCCAACTTTTTTGCGATTTCGGCGTAGCTGTCGAGCGCCGCCACTAGGATTAGCCCACCATGTCCGGCGAGACGATCAATGGGATTCCCCGCGTCGACCCGCGCGCCCGCCGTCCGGGGTGGAAGCGCGCGATGCAACGGGTCGTACGCACCAGGCCGGGCGCGGCGGTTCACCGCACGATCGCCGCACGGCTCGACACGCCGATCATGAAGGCCACTGGCGGACGCGTAAGCCTCGCGGTCGGCGCGGTCCCGGTGGTCGTCCTGACGACGACCGGTGCACGCAGCGGCCAGCGCCGCGAGACGCCCCTCATATATTTCACCGACGGTGACGACGTGATCCTGCGGGCGTCGAACTACGGCGGCGCCCGGCACCCTGGTTGGTATCACAACCTGCTCGCCCATGCGGAATGCGAGTTGCACCTCGGGCCGCACGGCGGGCGGTTCGTGGCGCGCGAGGCCGAGGGCGACGAGCGCGACCGGCTGTTTGCACTCGCCGCTGACGTTTACCTCGGCTACCCCAAGTACGCGGAGCGGACCAACCGGACCATCAGGGTGCTGCGGCTGGCGCCTGCGCTGGGGTAGGGAAGTACCGACGCGGCAGCGGCCCACCCCGCTCCCGAGCCGCACGGCGAAGAGCCGCCACCAGTCGAAGCTCGGAGTCGATGGTGTCGATGTCACGCATGCGCCGCAGCGTATGGCCTCAAGCACGGACGCGTCACTTCATCCGCTACGGAAAACGGTCCGATTCCGACACCCCTGGGTACGCTGCCTTCCTATGCAGGCGAGGAAAATCGCTGTTGTCGCCGCCACAGTGATCGTCGTCGTGGGTTGCGGGGGGCCAAGCCAGACAGTGGCCACGGTGACGTCCACATTGCAACCGACGATCTGCATAAATGACATAAATGCGGACCGCGCAGCAGCAACTCTTTCCCCGGCCGACGCCGAAGATGCGGTGCTCTGTCTGATCAACGAACAACGTGCGAACCACGGTCTGAATGCGCTCACCGCTAACCCAATATTGCGCCAAGTCGCGGCTGCCCAGGCAACCGCGTCGGTGACGCTGAAGTGGTGGCCGGCCAGCGGAGGCCCCTCCGTTCACGTCAACCCGCAGACCGGGATGGACGCAGCAGCGAGGATCCGCGAGGCGGGGTACTGCCCGATGAATCGCGACAACGTTCCGCGCGGCGAGAACGTATACGCGGGGCAATACTGGGGCAGCCCGACTTCCGACGTAATGGCCAAGACGACGTCTCCAGAGGCGGCGGTGAACGGGTGGATGAACAGCCCGGGGCACCGAGCCAACATCTTGAACCCCGCTTACCGCGAGTCCGGGATCGCGGTGCTTCGAGGCGTACCTGTCAGCGGTGCGCCGGCCGACCACGACGGGTACGTCTTCATCCAGTGCTTCGGCGGCTGCGAGCAACCAGGTGGGAGCCGACATCCGGGCGAATAGCCTGCCTCCCTCCCGAGGAGAGCAGGGGCGACCCGATCAACTATTCAGTTCGATGGTCCCCTTCGGGACGCCCGCGCATGCGGGAAAATCGGGTGCGGTCGCTTGCCGAGGTCGGCGCTTCTTGGCGCAGCTAAGCCCGTTATTCAGTTTGATCCAGGGAGCCGATGTTGGGGCTGCGCATTGTCGCTACGAGCACGAGGGTCCGACTCTTTTCCATCCCGTTTCGGTTCCTGTGGGCGACCGCGCTCATGTAATCGGTTGCGCGGGAAGGATATTGAGGATGGAAGAAGTCGATGATGTCGAACTAGTGGTGGAGCGGATCGCGGCGCTGGATCTGGGCAAGGCCGGTCTGGAGGCATGTGTGCGGGTACCGCACCCGCAGCGGCCGGGCAGGCGGATGCAGGAGCTGCGCGGCTACGCCACGACCACCGCGCAGCTGTTGGAGATGGCTGCCTGGCTGCGGCGTTGGGGCGTGCAGCCGGTGGTGATGGAATCGACGAGCACCTACTGGAAGGGGGTGTATTACCTGTTGGAGGCCGAGGGATTTGACTGCTGGCTGGTCAACGCCCGCGCGGTCAAGAATGTGTCGGGGCGGGCCAAGACGGATCGTGCCGATGCGGTCTGGCTGGCCAAGGTGGCCGAGCCAGGCAGGTGCCGACCCTCGCTGGTGCATCCGCCCGAGATCCGTCGACTGCGCGACCTCACCCGCTACCGCCGTGCCCTGGTGCAAGACCGCACCCGCGAGCGGCAGCGGGCCGAAAAGCTGCTCGAGGATGCCCAGATCAAAATCTCGGCGGTGCTGTCGGATCTGCACGGCGTCACCGGGCGGGCGATGATGGACGCCTTGATCGCCGGGCAGCGCGATCCACGCATGCTGGCCGCCCTGGCCTGGGGCCCCGCGCGCAAGAAGACCGGGCGGCTCGACGTGGCGCTGCGCGGGTTCTTCACCGATCACCACGCCACGATCCTGCAGATGATGCTGGACAACAACGACCGCATCAGCGCCCAGATCGCCGCACTGGATGCCCGCATCGAGGAGGCGATCGGCCC
>DATKEW010000166.1:0-4231 GCA_035511785.1 Mycobacterium sp. | reverse complement strand
ACTTGACCCGCAGTGCCGCAAGATCGATGTGGGCGGGCAGCATGAACGGCTCGTCGACAATGAGCGCGGTATCCATCAATTCCAGCGCCTGGTCCGAGGACATCGCGACGATCCCGTCCCGGCCGAACCGGGCACGATCGGCGGCACCCAGCCCGCCGGTCATGGCGCTGGCCCGATCCCACAGACCCCAGCCCAGCGAGATCGCGGGCAGCCCGCGGGCCCGCCGATGAGCGGCCAACCCATCCAGGAACGAATTGGCCGCCGCGTAGTTGCCCTGGCCCGACGCCCCCGCCAGCCCGGCTATCGACGAAAACATCACAAAAGCCGACACATCCAGGTCGCCGGTGAACTCGTGCAGGTTCCACGCCGCATCTACCTTGGCCCGTAACACCGCGTCGACTCGCTCGGGAGTCAGTGACGTCACCACCGCGTCATCCAGCACCCCGGCCGCATGAATCACCCCGGTGAGCGGATGCTGCACCGGGATATCGGCAATCACCTTGGCCAGTGCCTCGCGATCCGCGGCGTCGCAGGCCACCATTTCCACCTGGGCGCCGGCCGCGCTCAGCTCGGCCACCAACTCCGCGGCCCCTGGTGCGTCAGGACCGCGCCGGCTGACCAACACCAAGTTTCGCGCCCCATGACCGGCCACCACATGCCGCGCCAGCGCCGAACCAGCCATCCCGGTAGCGCCGGTGACCAGCACCGTGCCGGCCGTCCACGCATGGGGCATCGTCATCACGACCTTGCCGACATGGCGGGCCTGGCTCAAATACCGCAGCGCGGCGGGCGCGCGTCGCACATCAAATCTGGTGACCGGCAGCGGCCGCAGCACGTCTTCGCCGAACAGCGCGGCCAACTCGGTCAGCATCTGCTGAATCCGCTCCGGTCCTGGTTCGAAGAGGTCGAAGGCGCGGTAGCGCACACCGGGGTGTTCTTGGGCGATTGCGCCCGGGTCGCGGATGTCGGTCTTGCCCATCTCCAGGAACACGCCGCCCGGGGTGACCAGTCGCAGGGACGCATCCACGAAGTCGCCGGCCAACGAGTCCAGCACGACATCCATGCCGCGGCCACCGGTGACCGCCCGGAACTTGTCCTCGAACTCCAGGCTGCGCGAATCGGAGATGTGGTCGTCGTCGAAGCCCATGGCCCGCAACGTGTCCCACTTGCCGCGGCTGGCGGTGGCGAACACCTCCAGACCCAGGTGCCGGGCCAGCTGGACCGCCGCCATCCCCACCCCGCCGGTGGCGGCGTGCACCAACACCCGCTGCCCCGGCTTGACATTCGCCAGGTCCACCAGCGCGTAGAAGGCAGTGGCGAAAGCGACCGACGTGGTGGCTGCGGCGGTGTGTGACCATCCCTCGGGCACCTTGACCAGCAGCCGTTCGTCGGTGACCGCGATCGTTCCGGTGCCGTTGGGGAACAGGCCCATGACCGGGTCGCCCACCGCGAAACGGGCATCGCCCGAAGCGCTTTCGATGACGACGCCGGATGCCTCAATACCCATGACCGCATCCTCGGGGTAGAGGCCCAGGGCGATCATGACGTCTCGGAAGTTCGCGGCGATTGCCGACAATGCGACCCGAACCTGGCCGGGCTCCAGCGGCGCATCGGCGTCGGGAATGCGCTCCAGCCGCAGATTCTCAAACGTGCCGTAGCTGCTCATACCCAATCGCCACGGCCCCTCAGCCGGCGGCACCAGGAGACCATTGACCGCCCGGCTGCCGTGCACGCGCGCGGTGTACACCGTTCCACCGTGTAGCACTACCTGCGGCTCACCGGCCGCCAAGACCGCGGCCACCGCCTCATCGTCAAGGGGCGCATCGCAATCCACGAGCATGATCCGGCCGGGATGCTCGGTCTGCGCCGATCGCACCAGCCCCCACACCGCCGCGCCTGCCAAATCGGTGACATCCTCACCCGGGAACGCCACCGCGCCCCGGGTGGCCACCACCAACATCCCCGCCCGGTCTTGGGCCAACCACGACTGCAGCACCGTCAGCACCGCACGTGTGGCCGCGTATACCTCGGTCACGACGTCCCCGGCCGCTGGCGCCGACTCGAACACCACGGCCGATTGCCCGACCTCGGCGGCGTCCAACTCCGTTGTCCCCCAGGCGCAGAGGGTCACCGGCTGCACGGCGGTCGACGGCTGCGGCGACCAGATCAGCTCGAAGAGCCCGTCCGGGCCCGAGTGCGACACCGCGGCCAGCAGCTGCTGGTGGGTCACCGGCCGGGCCACCATCGAGGCCACCGACAGCACCGGCAGCCCCAACCCATCGGCCAATTCGATTGACACTGCTGTGGGGCTCACCCGCACGATCCGCGCTCGCACCGCCGCCGCACCCGCGGCATGCAACGACACCTGCTGCCAGGAGAACGGCACCAATACCGAGCCCGCGTCAACCCCCGTGCCCTCGGCACCGCTGGAGGCCAAGATCACCGCGTGCAGTGCCGCGTCCAGCATCACCGGGTGGACCCCGAACCCGGCCACGGATACCCCCGCGTCCGTGGGCAGCGTCACTTCGGCGAACACTTCATCGCCGCGGCGCCACATCGCGGTCAAGCCCCGGAACGCGGGCCCGTACCCGTATCCACGCTCAGCCAGCCGCTCGTAGCCGTCGCCCACATCGACGGGGACCGCACCCACCGGCGGCCACGTCGACAGATCCGCGCCGGGCTTCACCGACCCCGCCCGCAGCACGCCCTCGGCGTGCAACAGCCAGCCGGAACCGGTCTCGGCCCGCGAGAACACCGAGACCGCACGGGCACCCGAATCGTCCGGGCCGTCAACCACTACCTGAACTGCGACCGATCGACCGGCCGGCAATACCAGCGGCGCCGCCAAATTCAGCTCGTCAACGACTCCGCAGCCCACCTCGTCGCCCGCGCGGATCGCCAACTCCACGAATCCCGCACCAGGGAACAGCACCATGCCGCCGACGGCGTGATCGGCCAACCAGCCCTGCGCGTCGGGCGACAACCGGCCCGTCAGAACCACCCCGCCCGAGGCCGGCAACTCCACCACCGCGCCCAGCAACGCGTGCTCGCCGGCCGCCAGCCCCAAACCAGCGGCGTCGGCCGCGGCACCTTCACTAGAGAGCCAAAACCGCCGCCGCTCAAAGGCATACGTGGGCAGTTCCACGAAACCTGCCTTGCCGAACACGCCCCGCCAGTCCGCGTCCATGCCGGCGACAAACCCTTGCGCGACGGCGTTCGTCAGCGTTTCCGGCTCCGGGCGGTCCTTCCGCAATGCCGACATCGTCAGTACGGGGGCATCCGGTAGCGATTCCTCGATCGCCGCCGTCAGACCGCCGCTGGGCCCGACTTCGAGGAAACGGGTTCCGCCCGCGGCATGCACGAAACGGACGCTGTCGGCGAACCGCACCGCTTCGCGGACGTGCCGCTTCCAGTACGCCACCGACGCGAAGTCGTCTCCCGCCGGCTGTCCGGTCACGTTCGACACGATCGGGATGGTGGGCTGTCCAATGGTGAGCCCTGCAGCGACCGTTCCGAATTCGTCAATCATGGGATCCATCAACGGGGAGTGGAAGGCATGGGAGACGGCCAGTCTGTGCACTCGGCGGCCGTCGGCGCGGAGTTGGTCCGCGATGGCGATCACCGCGTCTTCTGCGCCCGAGATCACCACTGACGTCGGCCCGTTGACCGCAGCGATGCCGACTTCGGTGGTCAGCAGGGGCCGCACTGCTGCTTCGGCGGCCTGCACGGCGATCATCGCGCCGCCCGCCGGCAGAGCCTGCATGAAACGGCCGCGGGCGACCACCAGCACCGCGGCGTTCTCCAGCGACAGGACGCCGGCGACGTGTGCCGCCGACAACTCGCCGATCGAGTGACCCATCACGAAGTCGGCTCGCACACCCCAGGATTCGAGTAGCCGGAACAGGGCAACTTCCACCGCAAACAGGGCAGGCTGTGCGAATTCGGTGGTGTTCAAGAGGTTTTCGTCGTGGCCCCACATCACTTCGCGCAGCGGCCGCAGCAGGTGCCGATCCAGTTCAGCAACGACGGTGTCGAACGCCTCGGCGAATACCGGGTATCCGGCATGCAATCCCATTCCCATGCCCAGTGTTTGGGAGCCTTGGCCGGGGAAGACGAACACCGTCTTGCCCGCCGGCGTCGCGGTGCCCCGAATGACCGAGCCGCCCAGGTCATCGTCAGCCAGCTCGCCCAGACCGGCCAGCAACCCGTCCCGATCACCACCAACAACGAC
>DATKEW010000165.1:0-5913 GCA_035511785.1 Mycobacterium sp. | reverse complement strand
GTCACCTCGGCCGGTCCGGATCCGGTGTCGATCACCACCGACTCGGTCAGCAAGACCATCGCCGGGGCCACGTTCAAGGGGCAGGGCGGGGATTCCAGGGACCTGCTGGTGGACACCTCGTCGTTTTACAAGCCCACGCAGTCCGGTGCCTATCCCATCGTGGAGCCGACCTATGAGATTGTCTGCTCGAAATATCCGGATGCTGCGACCGGAGCGGCGGTAAAGGCGTTCATGCAGGCCGCAATTGGTCCGGGTCAGGTCGGTTTGGACCAGTATGGGTCGGTACCGCTGCCCAGCGCGTTCCAATCGAAAATCGCGGCCGCCGTGAACGCGATTTCATAATTCGAGTCGTAATTGATTGGCGATCGGGCGAATTGGTGAAAGGAACGTGGATGATGAACGATACTGTTTCACGGGTCGGCTTGCGGTTTGGGCCCTATCAACTGAAGCGGCTTTTGGGCCGTGGCGGCATGGGCGAGGTCTACGAGGCCGAGGACACCCGCAAGCACCGGGTGGTCGCGCTGAAGCTGATCTCGCCGCAGTTCTCCACCGACGCGATGTTCCGCGCGCGGATGCAACGCGAGGCGGACACCGCGGGGCGGCTGACCGAAGCACACATTGTTCCCATTCACGACTACGGCGACATCGACGGCCAGTTCTTCGAGGAGATGCGCATGATCGACGGCGTTTCGTTGCGCTGGCTGTTGACGAACTTCGGTCCGCTGAGCCCGGCACGAACCGTTGCCATCGTGCGCCAGATCGCCGCCGCGCTGGACGCCGCGCACGCCACCGGCGTCACCCACCGCGACGTCAAACCGGAAAACATCTTGGTCACCAACGACGACTTCGCCTATCTGGTGGATTTCGGTATCGCCCGCGCCGTTACCGACCCTGGGCTGACCCAAAGCGGAATTGCGCTGGGTACCTACAATTACATGGCCCCGGAGCGGTTCACCGGCGACGAGGTCACCTACCGCTCCGACATCTACGCGCTGGCCTGTGTGTTGGGCGAGTGTTTGACCGGGGCACCGCCGTATCGGGCCGACAGCGTCGAACGGCTGATCGCCGCCCACCTGCTCGAGCCCGCGCCGCGGCCCAGCCAGCTGCGGCCCGGGCGGGTGCCACCGGCCCTCGACCCGGTGATCGGCAAAGGCATGGCCAAGAACCCGGTGGACCGGTACTTCTCCGCCGGAGATCTGGCCGTGGCCGCCCACTGCGCGCTGACCGCACCCGAGCAGCACCAAGAAGCGACGATTCTGCGGCAGGGCGAGTATGCGACCGTGCTGGCCAACGCCGTCGACACGGACCGGTTGTCGGCCAATTACACCGGTTCGGGAACCGACGAGACCATGGCCCGACCCGTGCCCCGGGGCGCCGGCGGTGGCGGCTGGCGTCAGACCCCGCCGCCGGGCCCGCCCGGTCAACAGCCCGTCGCGCCCCGCCGGGACGTCACGCGCGGTGCGCCGTCAAGCCGGAAACGCAAGCTGTGGATCCTCGTCGGCGCCGCGGTGCTCCTGCTCGTCGCCGGAATCGCGACCACCGGATACCTGGGAACGCGCCCCTCGGCGGCCTCCAAGCAGCAGACGTCGGGACAAACGGTGCTGCCGTTCAACGGCATTGACTTCCGCCTTTCCCCGGGCGGGGTGGCGCTGGACAAGGCCGGCGATGTGTACGTCACCAGCGAGGGCATGTACGGGCGGGTGGTGGAGTTGCCGCCCGGGTCGAGCACCCCGACGGTGTTGCCGTTCAGCGGTCTGTACCAGCCCCAGGGGCTGGCGGTGGATAACGCCGGCGCCGTGTACGTCGCCGATTTCAACAACCGGGTGGTCAAGTTGACGGCCGGATCGACGAGCCAGACCGTGCTGCCGTTCGCCGGCCTCGATTACCCCGAAGGTGTTGCGGTGGACGGCCAGGGCAGCGTCTACGTCGCCGACCGGGGCAATAACCGGGTGCTGAAGTTGGCGGCGGGGGCCAATGCCGCGGTCGAGCTGCCGTTCGCCGGCCTGAAGAACCCGGACGGTGTGGCGGTGGACAGCGCCGGCAACGTCTACGTCACCGACACCGACAACAACCGGGTGTTGATGCTGCCGGCCGGGTCGACAGCCCAGACGGTGCTGCCGTTCGCGGGCGTTGCCGCGCCATGGGGTATCGCGGTGGACCCCGCCGGCGATGTGTTCGTCACAGAACATGACAGCAACCAGGTGTTGAAGTTGCCTGCCGGATCCAACACCCCGACCGCGCTGCCGTTGAACGGCCTCAATACCCCGTTAGGGGTGGCCGTGGACAACTCAGGAAACGGGGCCGGGAACGTCTACGTCGCCGACCGCGGGAACGACCGAACGGTCAAGCTGGCCGCCTGATGTGCCGGCCGGCGCGAGGCTAGGAAGCCGTCTCCCGTGCGCTGAGGTACGTGTCGTTGTGCGCGCCCGCGGCGGGCGGGGGATCGGTGGACACGGCCTCGAAGCTGGAGTAGCGCGCCGGGGTGCGGATCACGGTGATGGCGTCGTCGCCGCTGCCGACGTGCAGGGCCAGGTCGTTCTCGGCGAACAGCGGGGTGTCGACAACCTGCTTCCAGGTGTAGGCGAGGCAGGCCATCAGGCCGCCTTCGTGCAGCAGATCGACCCATTCGGCGGCGGTCTTGGCGGCCAGTGCCGACTCCAGTTCCCCGGTCAGCTCCGGGTAGTTGAGCGCCCGCGAGCGCTGGTCGATGAATCGCTCGTCGTCCAGCAGATCGGGCCGGCCGATGATCTCGCATAGCTTGGCCCAGTGCTTGGGCACATAGGCGGAGAGCACCAGGTACCCGTCGGATGCCCGGAATGCGTCCGACGGCTGGGTGGCGAAGCCAACTCCCTTGCGCTTCTTGGCATTTGGCTTTGAAACCGGCCCTGCATCCGGTTTCGGCTTCGGCACCTCGCTTGGCTTGTTCAGGTGCATCGTCAGCTGGTTGGCCTGCAGCCCCACCGCGACGTCGTACATCGCGACCCGGACCACGTCGGCCACCCCGTGGCGCTCGCGGTTGAGCAGTGCGGCCAGCACCGCCTCGGCCAGCACATGACCGCTGGCGTTGTCGACGAGCTGGAACGGGATGATTTGCGGTTTACCCGTCGGCGTGGGCATCCCGGTGGTCATGCCGGCCTCGGCGGCGACCATCAGGTCGACGCCAGGCCGCGTGCCGTGCGGGCCGTTGCCGCCGAACGCGCTCAGGCGGGCGTAGATCAGTTTGGGGTTGCGTGATTGCAAGTCGTTGGGCCCCAAACCCATGCGCTCCATCACCCCGGGCCGAAACCCTTCCAGCACGACGTCGGCGGTGTCGGCGAGCCGCAATATCTGCCGCTTGGCCTCCTCGTCGGTGAGGTCCACCGTGACCGACTTCTTACCGCGGTTGTTCGGCAGAAAATATGTGGCCAGTGGCGGGCGTCCGGGAAGGACCGCGGTGATCTGCCGGGCGGCCTCACCACCGGGAGCCTCGACCTTGATGACCTCGGCGCCCAGGTCGGCCAGCACCTGCCCGGCCAGCGGCCCGGCGACATTCTGGGTGAAATCGAGTACCCGGAATCCGTCAAGTGGCTTGGCGGGCTTGCTGTTTGGCATTCTGCGCCCCTCTTTTAACCTGCCCTGACCGCGGTGCAGTAGTAGTTCTGGGAAAAGGGCGCACCGTCGTCGGTGGACTGCAGCGGTAGTCCATTGTCGGCCAACAACTGATTCAGCGGCGTGCGAACCGGATGCCAGCCGCGGTGGGCCAAGTAGGTCGCCACGTCGTTGCGTTCGCCGGGAAAGCCCAGATCGTCCAGTGCGACGTCAAGTCCGTTATCCCGCCACTTCTGGACGGCGGCGTTCAAAGCCTGTTGATTGGCACCGGAATTCAGAAAGACTTCGGCCACCAGCCTGCTGCCGTCGGCGCTGAGCGCGGTGATGTTGTCCAGCAACCGGTCCTGGGCGTCCGCCGGCAGAAACCCGAGCAAGCCCTCGGCGGCCCATGCCGCGGGTCGCCCGGTGTCGAACCCGGCCCGCTGCAGCGCCGACGGCCAATCGTGGCGCAGGTCGATCGGGACGGCCCGGACGTCGGCCGTGGGCTGGGCGCCCAGCGCACCGATCGTGGCGGTCTTGAATTCGATGACTTGCGGCTGGTCGATCTCGAATAACGTCGTTCTCGGCGCCCATGGCAGCCGATAGCCGCGTGCGTCCAGGCCGGAAGCCAAGATCACCACCTGGCGGATGCCCGCGGTCCCTTCGTCTTTTTGGGCCTCGGAAAAGAACGCGTCGATGTAGCGCGTGCGTGCCGCCTGGATGTCGGTCATGCGTTGCATGCCCCACGGGGCGCCGGGGACATCGACATCAGCCGAGTGGAGTTCGCCGGCGGCCCACCGGGTGAAGAAGTCGACGCCCACGGCGCGCACCAGCGGCTCGGCGAACCGATCGTCGATCAGCGCTGCCCGCGTGGCTCGGGCTCTTCCCGACGCAACCATGGTGGCGGTGGCTCCCACGCTGGTCGCTAGGTCCCAGGTGTCGTTTTCGGTGCGCGCCATCTCGCGGTCCTCTCTTGGTCCTTTTTGTGGCTGGTTAGCCAGAATAACGATACGGTCTCCCGCCGGTTGCGCGTCCCGGGCCCGAGCGGATCTCGCCCCTACCATCGCCGGATGGAAACGATGATCTCGGTTGCAAAGCCGCCGCATCCGACGCCGGTCACGCGGGATGTTGACTGGCGGCGCAGAGCCCACTGGGCGCGACAGCTGGCCTTGCTCAGCCTGACCGTGGTGCTCATCGAGGGCGCCGTCGGGCTGTGGCAGGGGCTGGCGGTCGGATCCGTAGCGCTGACCGGCTGGGCGCTTGGCGGCGCGGGCGAGGCGCTGGGCAGCGGGATGGTGGTGTGGCGATTCAGCGGCACCCGCACGCTGTCCGGGACGGCCGAGCAGCTCGCCCAGCGCGGTGTGGCGGTGTCGTTCTGGCTGACCGCGCCCTACATCGCCGCCGAATCCATCCGCGAGCTGGCCGGCCGGCACCACGCCGAAACGTCGGTGATCGGCATCGGGCTGACGGCCGCCGCCCTCGTGCTGATGCCGGTTCTGGGTTGGGCCAACCGTCGACTCGGTGTCCGGTTGGACTCGGGAGCCACCGAGGGTGAAGGCACCCAGAACTACCTGTGCGCCGCCCAGGCAGCCGGGGTGCTGACGGGCCTCGCGGTCACGGCGCTCTGGTCCGGCGGTTGGTGGATCGATCCCGCGATCGGCCTTGCCATCGCCGGCATTGCGGTCTGGGAGGGCGTTCAATCCTGGCGTGGCCAGGCCTGTGATTGCGCGGGCTAAGTTGCCGCGTGGCGACCCGCTGCGCCCGGCTTCGCCGCGCTGGCGATCGCCACTAGTCGAGGCGATACCGGATCAGCCGGGAGCTGTTGGCCACCACCGCTACTGACGACGCGTTGTGCAGGATCGCGGCCAGCACGGGGGAGAGCGCGCCGCCCGCGCCGATGATCAGCCCGGCGGCATTGACGGCGATGGACATGCCGTAGTTCTCGCGGATGACGTCGACCGCCCTGGAACCCAGGTCCCGCACGTCGAGCAGGCGATGCAGATCGTCGTTGGCCAGCGCCACGTCGGCGGTCTCGACGGCGACGTCGGTTCCGGCCAGTCCCATGGCGATTCCGATATCGGCGGCCGCCAGCGCCGGGGCGTCGTTGATGCCGTCGCCGACCATCCCGACGATGTAACCATCGCTCTGCAGTTCGCGCACCAGCTCGAGCTTGTCCTCCGGCATCACCTCGGCGCGCCACTCGTCGATCCCCAGCTCGCCGGCGACGACCTGGGCGATGTCCGGATGATCTCCGGTGAGCATGACGACGCGGCGAATCCCGTTGGCCCGCAACTCCTTCAGCACCTCGGCGGCCTCGGGCCGCACCTCGTCCCGCAGGCTGATCAG
>DATKEW010000164.1:0-9060 GCA_035511785.1 Mycobacterium sp. | reverse complement strand
GGTCCACGGTCGCGGACCGCTGTCGGACCTGCTCGTAGGGGCGCTGCGCTGCTCCGGGGCCCGGATTGCGCACAGCAGCCAGCCGCACGCCACCGTGTCGCCCGCCGCCGTGGATCTGGTGGTGTTGTCGGACTACTTGGTTGCCGACCCGCGCATGGTGCGCGATCTGCACAGCCAGGGCGTCCCGCATCTTGTGGTTCGGGTGCGCGACGGCACCGGTCTGGTGGGGCCGCTGGTCATTCCCGGCGTGACCAGCTGCCTAGGCTGTGCGGACCTGCACCGTAGCGACCGCGACGCCGCGTGGCCGGCTATCGCCGCTCAGCTACGGGAAACCGTCGGCGTGGCGGATCGGGCCACGCTGCTGGCGACCGCGGCGCTGGCGCTGAGCCAGGTGAACCGTGTGATCGCCGCCGTGCGCGGGCAGGAGGCGGTACCAGATCCGGGTCCGCCCCAGGCGCTGAACGCGACCCTGGAGTTCGATCTCGGCGCCGGCACGATCGTCGCGCGCCAGTGGACACGACATCCGTTGTGCTCGTGCTGATCTACCCCAGTGGCCCCTGTTCGGGGACGCTCGTCGACACCGCCGCATACGCGCTGGCCAGGGTGTCCAGAACGTCCTCGGTCAGGCTGCGATCACTGCGGTGCTTGTCGAGCGTTTCGATGATCGCTCTGAATATGAAGTCTGCGGCCTCGGGCTGCGATTGCATTGCTGCCATGGCTTTCCCGGTACCACCCTTGGGATGCGCGTTTCGCGTGAATCGCAGGGCTGCAGCCTGCAAGGGACAACCTATTTGTCCATGCCCGCTGAGGCGGCTCGACGGCTCAAGCGGATTGTGCCGGTCAGCCCACGTTCACCGAGCCTGGTCGACGTGCGCAGCGGCCGCCCGGACGCCGGTTGTTACCTAGATGAACACCACGAGCCGTTAACCGTCATGGATGATGGGGATGTGTCAGACATCAAACGTGGCCGCGCTGCGCGCAACGCGAAACTGGCCAGTATCCCGGTCGGCTTTGCCGGCCGGGCGGCGCTCGGGTTCGGTAAACGGCTGACCGGTAAGTCGAGAGACGAGGTTCAGGCCGAGCTGATGGAGAAGGCCGCCCACCAGTTGTTCACCGTCTTGGGCGAGCTCAAGGGCGGAGCGATGAAGGTGGGCCAGGCCCTGTCGGTGCTGGAAGCCGCGATTCCGGAAGAGTACGGCGAGCCCTACCGCGAAGCGTTGACGAAGCTGCAGAAGGACGCCCCGCCGCTGCCCGCCCACAAGGTGCACCGGGTGCTCGACGCGCAGCTGGGCACCAAGTGGCGAGACCGGTTCAGTTCGTTCGACGACACCCCGGTGGCCTCGGCCAGCATCGGCCAGGTGCACAAGGCAGTGTGGTCCGATGGCCGCGACGTGGCCGTCAAGATCCAGTACCCCGGCGCCGACGAGGCACTGCGGGCCGACCTCAAGACCATGCAACGCATGGTCGGGTTGGCCAAACAGCTCGCACCGGGCGCCGACGTCCAAGGCGTGGTCGACGAGCTGATCGAGCGCACCGAGATGGAACTCGACTACCGGCTGGAGGCCGACAACCAGCGCGCGTTCGCCAAGGCGTATCAAGGCCACCCCCACTTCGCGATTCCGCACGTCGTGGCCAGCGCGCCCAAGGTGGTGGTCCAGGAATGGATGCAGGGCGTGCCGATGGCCGAGATCATCCGCCATGGAACCCCTGAGCACCGCGACCTGATCGGGACCCGGCTGCTCGAGCTCACCTTCGACGCGCCGCGCCGGCTGGAGATGCTGCACGGCGACGCGCACCCGGGCAACTTCATGCTGTTGCGCGACGGCCGGATGGGCGTGATCGACTTCGGCGCCGTCGCGCCTATGCCCGGCGGTTTGCCGATCGAGCTCGGGATGAGCATTCGGTTGGCCCGTGACAAGAACTATGACCTGCTGTTGCCGACGATGGAGAGGGCCGGCTTCATCCAGAAAGGCCAGCAGGTGTCGGTGCGCGACATCGATGAGATGCTGCGCCAGTACGTCCAGCCCATCGAGGTCGAGGTGTTCCATTACACCCGCAAGTGGCTGCAGAAAATGACCGCGATCGAGATGGACCGGTCGGTGTCGCAGATCAGGACGGCCCGGCAGATGGACCTACCGCCCAAGCTCGTGATCCCGATGCGGGTGATCATGTCGGTGGCCGCGATTCTCTGCCAGCTGGATGCTCATGTGCCGATCAAGGCGCTGTCGGAGGAACTGGTCCCCGGTTTCGCCGAGCCCGATGCCGCCGTCGTCTGATACCGCTTACGCGGCGGCCGGGCTCAGTCGTTTGCGTGGGCGTCCCCGGGGACGTTTGTAACTCACAATCGAGCCCCGCTCTAAGATCTCGCCGCCCCATACACCCCAGGGTTCGGCCCGTTCCAGCGCCGCGGCCAGGCACTGCCGCCGGATAGGGCAGCTCGCGCAGAGCGTCTTGGCACGCTCCAGGTCCGCCGGGGTCTCGGCGAACCACAGGTCGGGATCGCCGACATGACACGGCAGCACTGGCCGCGTCTGTCTAGGGACTGTCGGTGCCGACATGTCCTCATCACCTGCTTCCTGGTCTGGTGGCTGTCCTTCGGATTGATCCGGACCAGGTTGGAGGCTGTCGACCCTATAACCGTGGCCACGGATCCTGTTGACTTCGGGTCCGTGGCCATTTGGCGAAAACCGGGCTGGTTACGTTGCGCTTACGTATGACCCCGATCCACGGACACGTCAGTCGCTGCGGCGGCGGCGCGATGCTTGACCGCGGCGGTGTGGGCGGCATGGAAGGTCCCCGCGGTCAGCACCGCGCCGGCCACGCCTACACCGAACGTGTTGTTGATCATCGTGGCCACCTCCTCTCGCCTGAGCGCATGCCAGCCTTCAGCCAGCAGCGGAATGCGTGTTTCGAGGGTAAATGGTAGCCGCCGACGGTGACAACCGATTTTCTGACCTGCGTGTTTAGCCTGTGGCCCGCGTTGTCGTCGCGCAGGCGCGACCGCGAACCAACCGCAGCACGTCTGGCCCGTACTGCTCGAGCTTGCGTGCGCCGATGCCTGGGATCGCGATCATGGCCGCATCGTCGTCGGGCAGCAGCTCGGCGATCGCGATCAGGGTGTTGTCGGTGAAGACGACGTACGCGGGCACCTTCTGTTCCCTGGCGATGTTCAGGCGCCAGTCCTTGAGTTGCAGCAACAGTTCCTCATCGATGTCGGCGGCACATGTCTCGCAGCGCCGCAGCATGACGGCTGCCGGGGTGGTCAGATCGCTGTTGCAGATCCGGCAGCGGGTCGCGACGCCTCGGTTGCGCCGGGATCTGGTCGGTGCCGGATCGGGACGCGCCTGAGGCGCGATTCCGGTGAGAAACCGCGACGGCTTGCGGCTCTGGCGTCCGCCCGGGCTCCGCGATAGCGCCCAGCTGAGCGCCAAATGCACTCGGGCCCTTGTGATTCCGACATAGAGGAGGCGGCGCTCTTCCTCGACAGGCTCGCTGTTGGCGCCGTGCGCTAACGCATGCGAGATGGGTAGCGTGCCGTCGGCCAGCCCGACCAGAAACACCGCATCCCACTCGAGTCCCTTGGCGGCGTGCAGCGAAGCCAGCGTGACGCCCTGCACCACCGGTGGGTGCCGCGCGTCGGCCCGCATCCGCAACTCGGCCAGCAGCCCCGGAAGCTCCAGTTGGGGACGCTGTGCCAATTCGTCGTCCGCCAGCTCGGCCAGTGCGGTCAAGGCCTCCCATCGATCCCTGGCGCGGGTTCCAACCGGTGGCTCGGCCGTCAGCCCAAGCGGTTCCAGGATTGCCCGCACGACGCCGGGCAATGGTCCGTCGGCGCCACGTTCGGCGGCACGCTGCAGTGCCAGCAGCGCCTGCTTGATCTCCTGACGGTTGAAAAATCCCTCGCCACCGCGAACCTGATAGGCGATGCCCGCTTCGGTCAGCGCCTCCTCATAGACCTCGGACTGGGCGTTGACTCGATAGAGCACGGCGATTTCAGCCAGCGCGGTACCGGATTCGATCAGCCGGGCGATCGACGCCGCCACCGCGGTGGCCTCGGCCGTTTCGTCGGGATGCTCATCAAACGACGGGGCCGGGCCCGGCTCACGCTGGCCGGACAACTGCAGCTTGCTGCCGGCGACGCGGCCGCGGGCCGCGGCGATCACCTGGTTGGCCAGCGACACCACCTGCGGAGTGGACCGGTAGTCGCGTTCCAGCCGCACCACCGTGGCGTCCGGAAATCGCCGCGAGAAGTCGAGCAGGAAGCGAGGTGAGGCGCCGGTGAACGAGTAGATGGTCTGGTTGGCGTCGCCGACGACGGTCAGGTCGTCTCGATCGCCCAGCCACGCCGAAAGCACCCGCTGCTGCAACGGGGTGACGTCCTGGTACTCGTCGACGACAAAGCAGCGGTAGCGATCCCGGAACTCCTCCGCCACCGCGACATCGTTTTCGATCGCGGCCGCAGCGTGCAGCAGCAGGTCATCGAAGTCGAGCAGCGTCACCGTTTCGTCGCGGGCTTTGAGGGCCTCGTATGCGGCGTAGACGGCGGCGACTTGTGCCGCGTCCAACGGAATGTCCCGCCCGGCGGCGGCCACGGCGGTCGCGTACTCCTCGGGGCCGATCAGCGACGCCTTGGCCCACTCGATCTCGCCGGCCAGGTCGCGCACGTCGTCGGTGCTGACGTTCAGCCTGGTGCGGCTGGCCGCCCGGGCCACGATGGCGAACTTGCTGTCCAGCAACTGCCAACCGGTGTCGCCGACCACCCGCGGCCAGAAATACCGCAGCTGACGATGCGCGGCCGCGTGAAAGGTCAGGGCCTGCACCGTGCCGACGCCGCAACCGGTCTGCGCGGCGGCGTCGAGCGTGCGCAGCCTGGAGCGCATCTCCCCCGCCGCGCGCTGGGTGAAGGTGACCGCCAGCACCTGCCCGGCGGCGACATGGCCACTCGCGACGAGTTGGGCGATCCGGTGCGTGATGGTGCGGGTCTTGCCCGTCCCGGCTCCCGCAAGCACACAGACTGGCCCGCGCGGTGCCAGCACGGCTTCTCGCTGCTCGTCGTCCAGCCCGGCGGTCAATTGGTCAGCGACCATCGGCATGGCGTCCATCTTGGCAGCGGTGACCGACAAACCGGGCGCGCCTTGGTCCCCTAGCGTGTCGCCCCGGCGAGTTGCCCTCGCTTCCACGGAGTATGTCCGCCCGGCCCGTCGCGAAGCGCGTTGTGCAGCCCGCTGATTCGAGGACCACGCGAAGCCCCCGGGCCCGCCGACGGTCAGCAGGACCGGCACCTCGAACTCGTCAGGAATGGGTCCCTTGATGAGCGCAACGGTGGCCGACAAACGTCGATCCGCGTGGGGCCAGCACCCGCCGTACGGAATGCATCGTCGCCGGGCTACGTTAACGGGCTATGAGCAATGCTGCGGTTGTTTACACGACGTCATGGTGCGGCTTTTGCCATCGGCTTATGACGGAGCTCGACTCCGCCGGAATCCCCTACGACGCGGTCGATATCGAAGAGGACGCGGCGGCGGCGCAGTTCGTTAGTTCGGTGAACGGCGGCAACCGCACGGTGCCGACGGTGAAGTTCGCCGACGGGTCGACGCTGACCAACCCAAGCGCGGCCGAGGTGAAAGCGAAGCTGGCCGAGGTCGCCGGCTGACGAAGCGGTGGCAACACCCGTTGGCTCCGACACGGGTGCTCGCTCAGTCGATAGCCGCCCAGGATTCGATGATCACGCGCGCAATCGAAATCGACCCGGGCAGAAGCAGTTTCGATTCCGATGAGCTGGTCCAATCGCCGACTTCAAGCGCGGCGCGCACCTCGTCGCGGGTGAACCACGCCGCCTCGACGATCTCACCGTCGTTGAACGAGAAGTCCTCATCCGGGTCGCCGACGGCATGGAAGCCGACCATGAGTGAACGCGGAAACGGCCACGGCTGACTGCCCAGGTACCGCACGTCGTGCACGTGCAGGCCGATTTCCTCTCGGATCTCCCGGGCAACACAAACTTCGAAAGACTCACCCGCCTCGACGAATCCGGCCAGCAGCGAAAACATCCGCTCGGGCCACTCCGCCTTGCGAGCCATCACCGCACGGTCACCGCCGTCGTGGACCAGACAGATCACCGCCGGATCGATCCGTGGGTACTCTTCGTGGCCGGTCACCGGATTGACCCTCGCCCAGCCCGCTCTCGCCGACTTCGTCGGAGCGCCGTCCACCGCGCTGAACCGGGCGCGGTCATGCCAATTCAGTAGCGCGATGGCCGAGGACACCAGTTGGCTGCTGGTGTCGTCGAAGATGGGGCTGCGACTGCGGAAGTTCACCACCTCGGCTTGCACGTCGGGGTCGTCGGGCGCTTGCAGCGCACCCCGGATCGCCCACACATGCCGGCCGCCCTCGATGCGGCCCAGGAATACCGCGTCGGGTGGGGGCTTGTCGGCCAGCTCAGCCGCGGCGCCAAGCACCACCCGGCCGTCGGCGACCAGCACCTGATTACGCGAATCCACCCGCAGCAGCGCCGCTTCCGCCCATCCCGCGGTGGCGGCGTCGACATCGGATCGTAGCTGGTCGGCGCGGTCGGCGCCGACGCGCGACAGCACCGGAACATCCCGCAACTGGAAGTCCACCCAAGCCTCCTGGCGGCGACCCGCCGCTAGTGTCCCGCGTTTCGGATGTAGAGCAGTCGGTCGGTGGCCTCGATGGCGTCCGCTTCGGGTGCACCGATCCGCAATAGGTGGCCGTCACGCACCACGCCGAGCACGATATCGCGCAAATGCCGCGGGGATCCGCCGACTTCGCTCTGCTCGACTTCGCGTTCGGCGATCACCAGCCCGTCATCCGGGGTCAGCAGATCCTCGATCATCTCCACGACGCTGGGCGTGGTGGTGGCAAGACCGAGCAGCCGACCGGCGGTCTCCGAGGAGACCACCACCGAGTCTGCGCCCGATTGCTGCAGCAGGTGTGAATTCTCAGCCTCCCGGATCGAAGCCACGATCTTGGCCTTGGGCGCGATCTCTCGCGCCGTCAACGTCACGAGGACGGCGGTGTCGTCGCGTCCGGTGGCAACGATGATCGATGACGAGTGCTGGGCCCCCGCCAACCGCAGTACATCGGATTTGGTGGCGTCACCGTGCACGGTGACCAGGCCGGCCGTCGCGGCGTGTTCGAGGGCGCTGCGATCGGTGTCGACGACGACGACCTCGCCCCGGGCGGCCTCATCACTAACCCTGGCGGCAACGGCCCGTTTGCCCTTGGTGCCGTAGCCGATCACGATGGTGTGGTTGCGCACTTTGTTCCTCCAACGCTGGATCTTCCACGCTTGCCGGGACCGCTCGGAGAGGACCTCGAGCGTCGTGCCGACCAGCACGGCCAGGAAGGCGATCCGCAGCGGCGTCATCACCACGGTGTTGATCAGACGCGCGGCTTCCGAGTACGGGGTGATGTCGCCGTAACCGGTCGTCGATAGCGACACTGCCGAGAAGTAGAGGCAGTCCAAAAATGTCAGCCGGTCGCCGCGCACGTCGCGGTAGCCATTGCGATCCAGGTAGACGATGACGGCGGCGCCGAATAACACCACCAAGGCGATCACCACCCGCCGCGTGATGACGCGGACGGGGCTGCCGTGGTCTTCGGGGATGCGCAGCACACCGACCAGAAGATGACCGGGCTGGGCGGTCAGTCTCTCATCGAGACCCCTCAGGCGGCGCAACCTACCGTCGCGCACAGCGGTCCGTCATCGGCCTAAACCCACCGCACGCCCACATGCACGATTCAAATGTAACCACGATCGCCGATGCGCAGATACCCGAGCGCATCAGATGGCGACATCGCGCTCGCTGGCGCAGTCAGTCCGGTGGGCACCACCCGCTTGCCGGGGAGAGCCCGGCCAGCTCGGTGGGATCCGGCAGCTCATCGGGAAGGACGGTGACGCCGGTGCGTACGTAGTAGAAGGCGGTGCGCACCGAGGATTCCGGGCATCCAGCCAAAGCGGCCCACGCCAAACGATAGACGGCGAGCTGCACGGCGGCCTGTCGCATAGCTTCCGGGCCGCGCGGCGGTTGACCGGTCTTCCAGTCCACCAACGTCACGCCGCCATCGGGGTCGGCGAACACCGCGTCAATGCGGCCGCGCACCAACGTCTCGCCGATGGGCATCTCAAACGGCACCTCGACCGCAACGGGTGTCCGGGCCGCCCACCGCGAGCCGGTGAATGCCGCCTGCAACGCGGCCAACTCTTGGGTGTCACCGACGTCGGCATCCGCCGCACCCGGCAAGTCGGCAAGATCGAACAGCCACTCGGTGCCGTAGAATTGCTGGACCCAGGAGTGAAAGACGTTGCCCAACAGGGCATGTGGGTCCGGACGTGCGGGCAGCCGATGAACCAACCGCTGTGCCGCGCCCTGCGGGTCACGCGCGAGGTCCACCAAACCGCTGACCGACAACTGGCTGGGCAGGGCGCGGGCGGGCGGCCGCGCCGAGCGGGCGCGCTCGGCCAGTAACGCATCGACGTCGGCGACCCAGCCGTCGATGTCGGCACCGGCGGCAACGGTGTCGGCCGACATGGCCTCGGCCACCAGCGCCGCGCCGCGTTCGACATCGCCGCGCCGCGTGGGCAACGGATCGGCGGGCCAGATTGCTTCGACAACGTTGTCGCGCAGCGGGTTTCGTTCGCCGTCGGGAGGAGCGGCCGCCCACTGCTCCACCACTCCGCACGGCTCGCCGGCCGCGGTGGAACGGTCGATGATGTCCTTGAGCTCGCAGAGAAAATCCGACGGGCCCCGCGGTTTCATCCCGGTGGAACCCCAGTGATGGCCAGACACCAACAGGGTGTCCGCGGCCCGGGTGATGCCCACGTACAGCAGTCGGCGCTCCTCGTCGACGCGCCGCTGTTCTAGCTGGCGGCGATGCTCGGAGATTTTGTCCGAGAGCTGCTTTCGATCGGTGACATCCGAGGTGTCCAGCACCGGGATGCCCAGTGCGCCCGCCGAGGCACGATCGCCGCGCAACAGCGGCGGCAGCTCGGCGGCATCGGTAAGCCAGCTGCTCCGCGACGCGGTCGACGGAAAA
>DATKEW010000163.1:0-5698 GCA_035511785.1 Mycobacterium sp. | reverse complement strand
GACGCTGTTCTCGCGGTGGCGTCTGCATCCACCATGAGCCGGCCGCGGACGGATCAGAAGGTTCCCTTGACCCTGGGACTGGCGGGGACAGGATTAGGCTCGTCTGATGGCGGTCAGGGCCAATGCGCTGGGCGATTACCTGCGCGCGAGGCGAGAGCAGGTGCAGCCCGAGGATGTCGGGCTGGTGGCTGGCGCACGCCGGCGGGTCGCAGGTTTGCGTCGCGAGGAACTGGCGTTGCTGGCCGGCATCAGCTCCGATTACTACCTCCGCCTGGAGCAGGGCCGCGACAAGAATCCGTCGGCTCAGGTTCTGGATGCGCTCGCGCGGGCGCTGCGGCTCGACGTGAAGGCCACCGAGTATCTGCATCAGCTGGCCAGCCCGACCGGCGGCCGAAGGGATGCCTCCGGTGCGGAGGTCGCCGCCGACGGCAGCGATGAGTTGATAGAGCAGTTCGCGATGCCGGCGATCGTGGCCAGCAGGTCTCTGGATGTGCTGGCAGCCAACCAAATCGCGTGTGCGCTGTCGCCTGGCTTTACTCCCGGTCGAAACTTCCTGTCCTGGCGGCTTTTAGATCCCGCGGCTCGCGAGCTCTACGTGGACTGGGACGAGGCGACCGACGTCGCGGTGAGCGGCTTACGTGAAGCGGCCGGCAGTGGTCCGGATGACCCGCGCGTGCGGTCGTTGGTCGATGAATTATCCGCCGCCAGTGGGCGATTCCGGGAACTGTGGGCGCGTGCGGACGTCGGGTATCGCGCGGATGTCGTCCACATGCGCCACCCTCTGGTGGGCGATTTGTATTTGCACCCAAACAGGTTCAACATCCCGCACTCTGGCGGTCAGCACATGCTGACTTATCGCGCCGACCCCGGCAGCGACTCCGCCAATGCGCTCGACGCGCTGCGCTCGCTCGGCTGAGACCCGAATACTTCCAGCGGACCTAATCCAGGGCCGGCTCGACGGGGCCATGTGCGGCACCCGCGCCGAGCCGCTGCCGGAATGCCGGGACACTGTAGCCGGTTACCACCGAGTCGGTGCGGGCGCGCACCGTTGCGGAACGCGGCAGGCCGAACATCGGGCCGATCTCGCCGAAGTAGTCACCAGACTTGGCGACTCGGAGCACTTCGCGGCCGCCGCCCGCCGGTTGATGGACCATCTCGAGCTCGCCTTCGGAGACCGTGTAGATCAGATCGGACAGCGCGCCCTGGTCGAACAAAACCGTTCCCGCCTTGAGATGAATCGTTTCGTCCGCGCGATTGACCAAGGTGGTCGTCGGAACCATCTCGATCACACGATCGGCCAGCGGCAGTAACCGGGGGTCATGGGTGGCCACGACGACTATGCGGTCGCCGGTCGCGAGGCTGCGGATCAGCCGGAGCATCTCCTCGACCTGGAGGTAGTCGAGATGTGCGGTCGGTTCGTCGGCCAGGATCAGCGGCGGATCGAGAGCGATCGCGCGCGCCACGGCTACCCGTTGTTGTTGGCCGCCGCTGAGATCACCGGGACGATGGGTCATCCTGTCCCGCAAGCCGACACGGGTCAGCAGTTCCTCGGCGCGCGCACGCGCGGCGCTGCGCGAGACGCCGGCTGCGCGCAGCGGCACTAGGACGTTCTCGAGCGCCGTCAGGCTTGGTACCAGGTTGAACGCCTGGAACACGATGCCGACGTTGTGACGCCGGTATTGCGTCATCGCGCGCCGGTTGAGCGCGGTCACGTCCACGTCACCGACACTGATCTGGCCGGACGTGGGTGTCAGGAGTCCGCCGAGGCACGACAGCAATGTCGTTTTCCCGCAGCCGCTGGGGCCCAGCAGGATGTTTAGCGAGCCGGCTGTGAGTTCGAGGTCCAGGCCGTCGATTGGGCGAATGGCGTTGCTGCCGTTCGAGTATTCGACGATCAAGTCGTGGATGCGTAGATCAATCATGATTAAGGACCTCCAAATGCGTGCGCGGGATCGACGGTGGCAGCCTGCTGGACTGCCGTGGCGCTGGCCAACAGCCCGACCCCGACGGCGATCACCGCCAGGAGCGGGTAGGCCGAAGTGGGCTCAATGACGTTCATTGGGAACAGAGGTGCGAGCAGCCGTGCAAGTCCTGCGCCGAAGCCGGCGGCAAGGACGGCCACGACGATCGCCTGCAACACGAGGCCGGCGAGGACCGATCGCGTCGAGACGCCGATCGCCTTGAAGACCGCGAAGTCCCGCATGCGCTCCAGCGCGGACAGGTAAACGACGCCGCCTACGATCAAGGCCGCAACGATCCACAGCAGAATGGCGACGATTCTGATCGCCTGGACCGCAATTCTGGTCGGCCGCATCAGATCGTCGACCGCAACGGTGCGGTTGACAACCCGGTAGCCGTCGGGGATCTGCGACAATGTGCCGCGAATCCCGATCGATGAGATGAGCGGCTGGCCGCCGAACTCCAGTTGTTGTACACCTTCGGTCGTCACGAAGAGGTTGGGTGTCTTTGCCAGCGCGGTGGAATTGTTCACGATGCCGACGATCAGCAGCTTGCGCGATCCGACCTCGAGCTGTTCGCCAATCCGGCGGCCAATTGTGCTCGACACCGCCAGCTCATCGGGGCTCGACGGTGCCCTGCCCTCGGACATGGCCGGCATACCCGGGCCGCCCGCCGGTGCGCCGAACATGGCCCCTGGGTGCGTTGAGTCGCCGTTTTTGAACGTTGCCCCCTTGTACGCGAGCGGAGCGGCGGCCACAACGCCCGGGGTGGCGGCGACCACTTGCAGTTCTGCCGCCGGGAACGGTGCGGAGCCCAGGAATGGGCCGGTCGCACCGGATTTGATCAGGAACATGTCGACGCCGAGGGAATCGACGGTGCGCTCATCTTCCACCCGGAAGCCGTTGGCGAGTCCGGTGAGGACGAGCGTCATCGCGAATACGAGGCCCGTGACGACGATCGCGATCACGAAGCGCCATCTGCGCCACTGCATGTCACGCAATGCGGTGAATAGCATGATCAGCACCAACCTTTCGGTGTCCGCTGCGAAAGCCCCAGACGTCCGTCGTAACTGAAATACTCTGCCGCGGTTGCCATCTCGTAGGTCCGCCTCTCAGCCTTTTTCCGCTCACTGATGATCGCGGCGTATACCGCGATGAGCACGCCAATAGTGGTTAAAGCAGCCGCGGTCGCTGGTACGACCTGAAGCCACAGCGACGTTTGGCTGTGAACGTGTGATTTGGCCTGCGCAGTTATCCGTGTCAAAAACACCAGGGCGTCAGTGATGTTGGCCAGGTCATGCTTGAGCGCCTTCGTCGCGATCAGCCCACCCAAGCCCCAACCGACGGCGACAGCGCGATGTCGCGTAGCCGGCAGCAGCCCCGTCCCGAGATGCGGCTCGGGCGGCGCTGGCAATGTCACGGTGGCGGTCATGTATCCACCATCAGCGCACCGCGGATCAGGTGGGGATGCCGCCTTCATCCCCGGTACTGGCAGGGACAGGATTAGGCCGTTCTGAAGCAGCTGAAGGACTGTCGTGGCGATTGTTCCCATCGATTCGCTATAGGCCTTTTTGCGACACCGATGTAGGCTCTGCAACGCACTGACCGGGTAGCAGCAACGACGCCAAGGCTCGGGGCCGGCGTTAAGTGGCACCTCGTCGGCAGGTCATACCCTGTCGAAAGGTATTGGCTGTGGGCACGAGGGGTAGGCGGCGAAGTACCGGCCGAATCTTCAGCAAGTTATGGCTTCCCGTGGTGGTCCTCGTTGTGGGCGTGGTCGTCTTTTACGGCGTGAACACGGTTCGACGCATGTCCGAGGCGATCAGCAATCCGCCCGTTACCCGCTCTATTCCCGCCACCGTTGTGCAGATCAATCCAAAGAACGTCACCTACGAGGTGTTTGGAACCCTCGGCAGTGGCGGGAAAGTGACGTACGCGAACCTCAACAGCGAGCCAATCGAAGTCACACTGGCGTCGCTGCCCTGGTCTCATTCGGAAACGACGATGGCGGCCTCGGCCACGCGCCAACGGCAGCTTGCGTGGCTCGACATATTCACCGCTCGCGGGTTGGTCCACGCCTGAGGATCCTGCGCCAAAGCTCCGTTACGGTAGCTACCGGGGCCGATCGAGCATACCGGCGCCGATCACGGCCACCGGCCGGCTTGAAAAGTCGGTCTGCAATTTAAAACTCATCGCTGGGACGTGGCGATCATGTTGGGTAATCCTGTCCCTGCCAGTACCAAGGATCAATGCGGCATCCCCGCTTGACCCGCGGCTCGCTGATAGTGGATGTAAGGCCCGGCCGAGTTGCGAGCGAGCTAGTCAGCCAGCCCCACGATGGAGAGCTTTCGCCACACCACCGAAGAGGGAAGATGCCATGATCGACGAAACCCTGCGCTCCGTTGCCGGTGCCGGCACGCAACTGATCCGTACGTTGCCGCTGCTCGGCGGGCTGTTCGGCGGCCCCGCGCGGCTCGATCTCAACGGCCGAGTCGTGTTCATCACCGGCGCCGCGCGCGGACTTGGCGCCGAGATCGCCCGCCAATCCCACGCCCGGGGCGCATGTGTCGCCGTCGTCGGCCGCCGGCTTGACCCGCTGCAGGAGCTTGCCGACGACCTGGGCGAGCGGGCAGCAGCCTTCCAAGCTGACGTCACCGACTTTGCCGCCCTGCAGCGGGCGGCACGAGAAACCGTGCACCGATTCGGCGGAATCGACGTGGTGGTGGCTAACGCCGGCGTGGCGCCACCGTCGGACACAGTCGCCAGCATCGAACCGGCCGAGTTCGAACGAACCATCGACATCGACCTCCTCGGCCAATGGCGCACCATCCGAGCCACGCTGCCGGAGGTAACGGAACGGCAAGGGCACATCCTCGTCATCGGTTCGATCTACGCGTTCTTCAACGGCGTGCTCAACGCCTCCTACGCGGCGAGCAAGGCCGGCGTTGAGCAGCTCATCCGCGCCGTCCGTGTCGAACTCGCCCCCCACGGTGCCACCGCCGGCGTCGCCTACCTGGGCTTCATCGATACCGACCTCGCCGCTGACGTATTCGCCCAAGGACACGTCGACGACGTCCGAAAAGCGCTGCCCGGTTTCATCACCCACCCGATGCCGGTCACCGAGGCAGCGGCGGCGGTCATCGACGGCATCGAACGCCGCTCCCCGCGAGTGACCGCCCCGGCCTGGGTGTCGCCCATGCTCACCTTCCGCGGAATCACGACCACGCTCATGGACGAACTCGCGCTGCACCATCCCGGTGTAGCCCGAGCGATCAGCCGGGTCGAAACCGGCCACGACGACTGACCAGGACCCCCACGCGCAGCGCGGCGTCGACGATAAACCGAACTCGTTGCAGTCCAAGATGATACGGATACGTATAGTTCGGGACTGTCATGGCCGCGCCAGCTAGAATCGCCTGCCCCGGTGCGGATGCGCTAGTAGCGGTTTCGTACCCGATGCGTTTCGGCTGGCTGGTATTGGTGCGTCGCCATTGGTAACAGGTTTCGTCTTCGTACTCGATGCCAGTAAAGAAAGTTCTCACCAGTTCGTGCGGGAAGCCGCAGGAAGCCGCGCGGCAAGGACTCTCGCGGATCACCTTCCACGATTATGCCGACCTCTGCGTTATGCCGACCTTCGGTGAAAGGTGTTGTCGGCCGGGGTGATTGCTGTCTCGTGGTCGGCATAACGATATCGCTGTGATCATCTTCTTCTTTCGGATGTTGAGAGAAGGAGACAAGGA
>DATKEW010000162.1:0-2794 GCA_035511785.1 Mycobacterium sp. | reverse complement strand
GCTCGAGGAGTCCTTCGGGCCGGACTTTCGCGAGCTGGTGTGCCACCCGACCTGCGAACAGTCCGAGTGTGCGCCGCGCGACGGGCTGCTGCGCGTGCCGGGGCCACACCGCAAGTACGCGAGGCAGACTTCCGACATCTCCTATGGTCCGGGTGGTCGCGACAACCTGCTGGACATCTGGCGGCGTCATGACCTGGCGCCGGGCCGCCGTGCGCCGGTATTGATCCAGGTTCCCGGCGGGGCATGGACTGTCAACGGCAAACGCGGTCAGGCGTACACACTGATGAGCCGGATGGTGCAACTCGGCTGGATCTGCGTCTCGATCGATTACAGCAAGAGCCCGCGTAGCACATTCCCCGCGCACCTCATCGACGTCAAGCGGGCGATCGCGTGGGTCCGCGAAAACATCGTCGACTACGGTGGCGACCCCGATTTCATCGCGATCACCGGCGGATCGGCGGGCGGACATCTGGCTTCCCTGGCCGCGCTCACCCCTAACGACCCGGCGTTTCAGCCCGGGTTCGAAAACGCTGATACCACGGTCCAGGCGGTGGTGCCCTATTACGGCGTCTATGACTTCACCGACATCGAGAACATGAACGAGCTGATGCTGCCGTTCCTCGAACAGTTCGTGATGCGAGCTCGCTACGCCGATGCGCCCGAGCGGTTCGAGGCGGCTTCGCCGATTTCGTACGCGCACGCCCAGGCACCCCCCTTCTTCGTGCTGCACGGCGAGAAAGATGAACTGGTTCCGTGCGGTCAGGCCCGAGGGTTCTGCGCAGCCCTGCGTGCGGCCGGAGCTCCCACGGTGGCTTATGCCGAGCTCGCCAACGCGCACCACGCGTTCGACATCACCCCGACAGTCCGATCTCGGCTGGCCGCCAACGCCGTCTCCGACTTCCTGGGTGTCGTCTACGGGCGGCATGCCAGCTGGCTGCTGGATTCCTTGCCGCTGTCGGCAACTTCGGCCAGCTGATCCAGGCCACCTGCACGCGATCGCCGTGACCGGATCGCGGCTTTCACCAGCGCGTCAAGCCGACTAGCGTTGTGTTGGCAACTGGGTTGGCAAGTCTGAGGCAGGAGGCTTGATCGGCGGTGGCAAGGTTGGCGCGTCGAGTTAACGATCATGACTGAGTCCGTCGAGGCCGCGGGATTGTCCGACGAACTCGGGCCGGTCGACTATCTAATGCATCGGGGTGAAGCGAACCCCCGGACCCGATCGGGAATCATGGCGCTGGAGGTCCTCGACACCACGCCGGACTGGGAGCGATTCCGGACCCGTTTTGAAAACGCCTCCCGACGCGTGTTGCGGCTGCGGCAGAAGGTCGTGGTGCCGACGCTGCCGACGGCGGCACCGCGCTGGGTGGTGGATCCCGATTTCAACCTCGACTTCCATGTGCGCCGGGTCCGTGTGTCGGAACCCGGCACCCTGCGTGAAGTGTTCGATCTCGCCGAGTTGATCCTGCAGTCGCCGATGGACATATCGCGGCCGCTGTGGACGGCCACCCTGGTCGAGGGTCTGGCCGACGGCAAGGCCGCGACGCTGCTGCACGTCAGCCATGCCGTCACCGACGGTGTCGGCGGTGTCGAGATGTTCGCGCAAATCTATGACCTCGAGCGCGATCCACCTGCCCGGCCGTCGGCCCCGCAACCCATTCCGCAGGATCTCACGCCCAATGATTTGATGCGGCAGGGCATCAACCACCTTCCCCTCGCCATCGTCAACGGCGTCTTGGGCGCGGTGTCCGGGGCCGTATCAGCGACCGGGCGAGCCGTGCTGGATCCGGTGTCCACAGTTTCGGGGATCGTCGGCTACGCCGTGTCGGGCATGCGCGTGATCAACCGGGCCGCCGAGCCATCGCCGCTGCTGCGTCGGCGCAGCCTGGCCACCCGCACCGAAGCCATCGACATCTCGCTCTCCGATCTGCACAAGGCCGCAAAAGCCGGCGGCGGATCCATCAACGACGCCTACCTCGCCGGCCTGTCCGGCGCCCTGCGGCGCTATCACGAGGCCCTCGGCGTCCCGATCAGCACGCTGCCGATGGCGGTGCCGGTGAACCTGCGGGCCGAAGCCGATACGGCCGGCGGCAACCGGTTCACCGGCGTCAACCTGGCGGCGCCGTTGGGTACCGCCGATCCGGTCGCCCGGATGAAGAAGATCCGCGCGCAGATGACGCAGCGCCGCGAGGAGCCGGCGATGAACATCATCGGCTCCATCGCGCCGGTGCTGAGTGTCTTGCCGACAGCGGTCCTGGAGGGGATCACCGGCTCGGTCGTCGGCTCTGATGTGCAGGCCAGCAATGTCCCGGTCTATCCGGGAGACACCTACATCGCCGGTGCAAAGATATTGCGGCAGTACGGGATCGGCCCACTACCCGGTGTGGCGATGATGGTCGTGCTGATTTCCCGGGGTGGATGGTGCACCATCACCGTGCGCTACGACAGGGCGTCGGTGCGCAACGAGGCGTTGTTCGCCCAGTGCCTGCTCGACGGTTTCGACGAGATCCTGGCGCTGGCCGGCGACCCCGTATCGCACGCGGTCCCGGCGTCGTTCGCTGAGCCGGCCGGCTCGGCGCCGCGATCGGTGTCCGGGTCATGAGCGCCGCCGAAGCGCGCGGGAGCGAGCGCGGCACGCCGAAGTCGGAACGCGACATGCGGTTGCCCGGCTCGGTCGCCGAGATTCTCGCCAGTGCTCCCGGCCCCAAGATCGGTGCGTTTTTCGACCTTGACGGCACATTGGTCGCCGGTTTTACCGCCGTCATCCTCACCCAGGAGCGGCTGCGCCGCCGCGACA
>DATKEW010000161.1:0-3104 GCA_035511785.1 Mycobacterium sp. | reverse complement strand
GAAGTTGTCGCAGGTTTCGCAGATGTTGGCGTAGGGGCAGGCACCGGCGGCAAGGTGCCGGGAGCAGTAGCCGTGGGCGATACGGGTTTTCAGGAACTCCGAGGCGATCCAGTCGATCTTGGCCGGCACGATCGGCTGGCCGACAGGCGCGATCGGCAAGGCTTTGCGCACCTTGCCGATGGCCTGGTCGTAGGCCGTCCGCAAGGTCGGTGAGGCGAGCGTGGCGTAGCGGAGCGTCATCTCGGGTGTGACGTGTCCGAGGATGGCCATGAGGGCTTGCAGGCTCATTCCGGCGTTGGCCAGTTCGGTGGCGTAGGTGTGCCGCAGCTGGTGTGGGGTCACCACGAGCGTCTGCCCGCCTGGCCCGGCCAGTCCAGCTACTGTGGCGGCGGCGCGTAGGCCCTCGCGGATCCGCCAGGCGCTGAGCCGGCGACCGTGTTCGGCGAATAAGAAGTCGGTGGGCTTGCCGGTGCGAGGGTGCGGGTGCGGGCGTTGCGGACCGCGGTGTTGGGCCCAGGCATCGAGCGCAGCTACGGTGGCGGCGTCGAGCGGGACGGCACGTTCGGTGCCGAGCTTGCCGAGCGGGACACGCAGCCAGGTGCCGGTGGGCCCGTAGTCGATGACGCAGCTGAGTTCGAGGTCTAGGCACTCGCCCAGGCGTAGTCCGGTGCGGCGTAGCAGCAGGATCGCGGAGCGGGCGAACAGGTCGTCGAGGTTGCCGACCGCGGTTATCAGCGCGGTGTCGGTGTCGGGGGCCAGTGCGCGAGGCAGCGGCCGGGGCAGACGCGGCACGTCGCTGGCGAAGATGAGTCGATGCGGAGGCCGGTCGGCCCATCCCCACAAGGTGATGTCATCGAGGAAGTTCCGGACGGTCAGCACGGTGCCGTGCATGGCTGAGACGGAGACACGCTGGTCGCGGGCGACTCGGCCGCGCCAGGTGCGCGTGCGGTTCCAGCCCAGAAAGGCTTCGATGTGGCGGCGTTCGAGGTGGGTGAGCGAGGTGATGTCGGGGAACTGGCCGGCGAGGAACTCGCCGAAGAGGATGAGGTCGTTGACCAGCCCGTTCACTGAGGAGCGTGACAGCACCGCGGCGCGGGCGGCAACGTAGCGGGTCATGGCGCGTCGGATGCCCGGAGCCGGGACGGCCGCGAGCCGCTGCTCTGTCGAACCGCCAACAGGGCCGCGCTGCGGTGGCTGTGGGAGTTGGCCGCACTCGAACAGCAGCTGGCGCAGGCCGAACAGCCGTCCGCGCCACTGCTTGAGCGTGGTCGCCGACGCGCTGGTGACCTCCTCAAGCGTGGTGGCGAAGCCATCGAGAGTCTCGGCGTTGATGCTGGCGATGGGGATCTGCGACCAGGCGATGACCGCCGGCACGAACTGGTCGATGACGCTGCGTCCCCAGTAGTAGCTCCACTCCAGCCGCCGCGCGGTCGCCCAGAGGCGTTCGAACTGCTCCGGCCAGAGCTGGCGTGCGGTGGCGCTCATCCCGCCAAGGTCCTTGGCCGCCAACAAGTCCAGGTCCAAGTGGACTCGCTCGGACAGCCCAGCCCATGACAGCAGCGGCCACGCCTGGATGCGGCGCAGGTCGGCCAGCCTGGTCCTGGTCGGGCGAGTCATCCACTCCTTGAGATCGGGATGCTCGGCGAGGAACAGTCGAGCCAGACGAAGCCTGTCCCGTAGCGCGCGATCCGGAAAATCGGCGCGGTGGCAGAACCGGGCGTAACCGTCGAGCAGCAGATGATCGTGCTCGGTCGCAAAGCGGGCGACGGCAGCGGTCATTGTTCGATCACCGCCCGTGCGGCCGCGTATTCGGCGGCCAGATGCTCATCGGACAGGTGCACGTACCCGGCGGTGGTTTCCGGGGAGGCGTGACCCATCAACTGCCGCAACGCCAGTAGGTCGACGCCGGCCGCCGCCAGCTCGGTGCCGTAGGTGTGGCGCAGCCGGTGCGGGCGCACCCGGACCGCGCCTGAACGCTGCCGGTGGTAGCGGAACATGCTACGCATCCCGGATTCGGTCAGTGGCCCGCCCGCACTGGGTCCATGCAACACCACGAAACACTCCGGCGTGGCAAGCCCGGGCGGCCGCTCCCGGGCGAGGTAGGCGGCAAGTTCGGCGAAGAACGCGTCATCGACGGGGACCACACGTTCCCGGCCGCCCTTGCCGACCACACACAGCTGGCGGCGTCCCTGGTCGACACCGGCGAGTAAGAGTCGGCGGACCTCTCCGGCTCGCAGCCCGCCAAGCACCATCGCCAACACGATCGCCCGGTCCCGGTGCGACCCAAGGCCGCCAAGAAACAACGACACATCCACGGAGTCAAGCGATTCCGGCAACCGGCGCGTCTGACGGACCAGCCGACCACCCCCCCGCACCCGACCGGGACCCAGGTGACCGAGCAGCCCCCGTGACTTCGGTCGCAGCCCC
The DNA here is from genome assembly GCA_035511785.1 of Mycobacterium sp. Taxonomy (GTDB): domain Bacteria; phylum Actinomycetota; class Actinomycetes; order Mycobacteriales; family Mycobacteriaceae; genus Mycobacterium. The sequence continues at coordinate 677 of DATKEW010000161.1, read as the reverse complement.
TGACCGCGCCGCGGCGCTGGCACCGGGTTATCCGTGCGGGCACCAACCATCACCAAGTACTCGAAGAACGCCCGGGCCGCCGCCACCCGACGATTCACCGACGCTGGCGCCGCGCCGTGCCCCGCACTGATCGACACAACCGTGCCGCCCCGCCGCCGTGGCGACGACTGCCAGTCGACCCAGTCGAAGACATCGGTGGAGACCAGATCACTCAAGTCGATGCCGCGCTCCTCCAGGAAGCGAGCCAGGCACACGACGTCGAATGCATAGGCCCGCACCGTCGCTGGAGAAAACCGCCGGGCCTCCAAGTGCGACAAGAACGCATTCGCCGATCCAGCACCAGCCCACGTACCCTCAAGCCGATGCGACCCGTCGATCCGCTTCACCACTACCGTCATCGCCACCCCCAACAGGCGTGCCCAGGCTCAGGATGAACCCAGATCCCTCCCGGCCGGCGGACCTTACGCCGCCTCGGCGAGTCGCCCCCGCCTTGGCCGGTTAACCCATATGAAGTTGGAGTGCCGGATGCGGTCCCGGTGCTCGCGCGGGAATCGCAGGTAGACGGTCAGCGACTCGCGGTCAGCGAGCAGGGCTCGCACCGCCGCCGGGTAAGAGTCGCGCCAGCGCTTGGCGAACGCGTCGATGTTCTTCTGGGCGAGTTGCACCGCGTCGAGACC
>DATKEW010000160.1:0-9204 GCA_035511785.1 Mycobacterium sp. | reverse complement strand
TAGGCCGCGGCTCTGCGCGTTGTGGGCTTCGGGCCGGTTGAGCCAGATCCGGGCAATGCGGCCCTCGTCGAGGGTTTCATAGGCCACCAGCTCACCGGCGCTGGCGTTGGTCGCCGCGGCGTCGGCTTGGTCGGAGACTGTCATTCCGCCCACCTACCTTGTTATCGGGCTCGTTACAAGTTGCCGTCGATCCGTAAATCCGGGCCGACTCGTTGCACATTACGGCCAGTGCCGAACACGGTCATCGCTGGGTTGATCCGGCGAGGGCATAACCGCCCACTCGACGCGGTGGTCAAACCGCGACAAACCCCGGTGATCAGCAAGAACCGGATTTCCCGATACGGCAGCGGTCCGAGACGGCTGCACGCGCTTACGCACGTCGCATACAGTTATGTCATGCCTACGAAATCTGATCCTGGCGAAATCGGCGATGTGGAGCCGCTGGCTGACAGCACCGCGAGCCAGGCCAGGCGAGTCGTCGCCGCGTATGCCAACGACGCCGACGAGTGCCGCATTTTCTTGTCCATGCTCGGTATTGGACCGGCGAAGCTCGACACCTAAATGGCTCCCAAGGGAGGCCAGAACTCGAAGACTGGGCACTACGGGGATTCCGACTTCGTGGTGGTTGCCAATCGGCTGCCCGTTGACTTCGAGCGGCTCCCCGACGGCACCAACTCCTGGAAACGCAGCCCCGGCGGGCTGGTTACCGCACTAGAACCGCTCCTGCGCCGCCGGCGCGGCGCCTGGGTCGGCTGGCCGGGCGTTGTCGACGACGATGTGGACCTGGACGACCAGACCATCGTTCAGGACGAACTGCAACTTCATCCGGTACACCTGTCCGCCGACGACGTCGCCCAGTACTATGAGGGCTTTTCCAACGCCACACTGTGGCCGCTGTACCACGACGTCATCGTCAAGCCGATCTACCACCGCGAATGGTGGGAGCGCTACGTCGACGTCAACCGCCGCTTCGCCGAGGCCACGTCGCGCGCCGCCGCCAAGAGCGGCACGGTGTGGGTCCAGGACTACCAACTACAACTGGTCCCGAAAATGCTGCGCACGTTGCGGCCCGACCTGACCATCGGTTTTTTTATGCACATCCCGTTCCCGCCGGTGGAGCTGTTCATGCAGCTGCCTTGGCGCACCGAGATCATCGAAGGACTGCTCGGCGCCGACCTGGTGGGTTTCCATCTGACCGGCGGTGCCCAGAATTTCCTGTTCCTGTCCCGACGGCTGGCCGGCGCGAATACCTCGCGGGGAGCGGTCGGCGTACGGTCGCGGTTCGGTGAGGTGGAGCTGGAGTCTCGTGCCGTTCGGGTGGGCGCCTTTCCGATCTCCATCGACTCGGGCGCGCTCGATCACGCGGCTCGCGATCGCAACGTCAGGCGCCGCGCCCGGGAGATCCGTGCCGAACTCGGCAACCCCCGCAAGATCCTGCTGGGCGTCGACCGGCTGGACTACACCAAGGGCATCGACGTCCGGCTGAAAGCCTTTTCCGAGCTTCTCGCCGAGGGTCGCGCCAAACGCGACGACGCCGTGCTGGTGCAGCTGGCAACGCCGAGTCGCGAACGTGTGGAGAGCTATCAGATCCTGCGCAACGACATCGAACGCCAGGTCGGCCACATCAACGGCGAATACGCCGAGGTCGGTCATCCGGTGGTGCATTACCTGCACCGTCCCGTACCGCGCGAAGAACTGATCGCGTTCTACGTGGCCAGCGACGTCATGCTGGTCACGCCGCTGCGCGACGGGATGAACCTGGTGGCCAAGGAGTACGTGGCCTGCCGCAGCGATCTCGGTGGTGCGCTGGTCCTGTCCGAATTCACCGGAGCCGCGGCCGAACTCCGGCAGGCTTATCTCGTCAACCCGCACGACCTAGAAGGGGTCAAGGACGCGATCGAGGCGGCACTCAATCAGCCGGTCGAGGAGGGACGGCGCCGGATGCGCGCACTGCGACGCCAGGTGCTTGCCCATGACGTGGACCGCTGGGCACGGTCGTTTCTCGATGCGCTCGCCGAGGCGCATCCGCCTGACGCCAAGTAACAGGCACGAACGCATGGTGTTGCCGACGCGACGCTGTGATACTCGACGCGGCGTGAAGTGTCAATGAACAGAATTTCACTATCGAAAGCGTTAATTTGTCCTGGTCAAGCCGCTGTGCTGTAACAAATCTGACACATGTTCTACTCGCCGATTCCCCCTGCAAACTAGCTTTGCATCGTTATTATTGCATCAGGCCAACCGCAGAAAAATTCTTCTCCGGATCACGGCCGGCAAAGTAATCCTGCAGCGTCGCGCCGAGTTGAGCGGGGTCCCAAGCCGCCCCATCGGCGCTAAACTTGTGCTCCGCGGTCGGTGCCGCAACCAGTGTCACCTGCGGGCCGTAAACAATGAACACCTGGCCGTTGACTTCTGCGGCAGCAGGCGATGACAGAAACTGGACCAGCGTCACCACATGCTCCGGCGACAGCGGATCTATGCCGCCTTCCTCTATATCCGGCGCAGCACCGAAGACGTCGGCCGTCATTGCGGTGCGGGCCCGCGGACAGATCGCGTTGGCGCACACCCCATAGCGGCCCAAAGCGCGCGCGGCCGTCAGAGTGAGCGAGATGATTCCCGCCTTGGCAGCGCCGTAGTTGGCCTGCCCAACCGGACCCACCAGGCCAGCCTCCGACGCGGTGTTGACGATTCGGCCGAAGACCGATCCTCCCGCGTCTTTTGCCTTGGACCGCCAGTAGGTGGCCGCGTTGCGCGTGAGCAGGAAATGGCCGCGAAGGTGCACGGCGATGACGAGGTCCCATTCCTCGTCGGACATGTTGAACAGCATCCGGTCGCGGGTGATCCCCGCGTTGTTCACCACAATGTCCAGTCCGCCCAGCCCGTCGGCGCAGGTAATCAGTTCGTCGGCGGTGGCGCGTTGGCTGATGTCGCCGGGAACGGCGACCGCCTTGGCACCGGTATCTGCACCGGCGGCGCCGATCTCGTCGATGACATCGGAGGCATCCAACGCGGTGGCGATGTCGTTGACGACGACGGTGGCGCCGAGCCGCGCCAAGCCGAGCGCTTCGGCCCGTCCCAGCCCCGTGGCCGCACCGGTCACCACCGCGACCTTTCCGGATAGATCGGTCGCGTTCGTGCTGCTAGTCAATTTATGAATACCTCTAGTTTCGGGTTACCGGCCGCTAGTCTTCACGCAGTAGCGCGGCGCGCGGACATTCGGCGATTGCCTGCTCGGCCAGATGCTCTCGGTCGGACGGAATCGGGTCGGTCTTCACGACGGCATAGTCCTCATCGTCCAGCTCGAAAATGTCCGGCGCGATTCCCAAGCACACCGCGTTACCTTCACACCGGTCACGATCCACGATCACCCGCACGGCACCCTCCTTGAACCTGACCTTCAACCTGAGCACACGCCCCATCGGTATGTAGCTCCACCATAGGACCCCGGTACGTCTGGCGAAACGGTCGCTGGATTCCCAGACTAGAACGTGTTACAACCGGGAAGACGAACGGGTAGCCGTTGGTCGAGCTTCGGCGGCCAGAATGGCCTGTCACGTTTAACAAAGGACGGCTGGAATGCGCATCAGTTACACCCCCGAACAGGAGGAGCTGCGTCGCGAACTGCGGTCGTACTTCACCACGCTTATGACGCCGGAGCGCCGCGAGGCCTTGAGCTCGGTCCAGGGCGAATACGGCATCGGCAACGTGTACCGGGAGACCGTGGCCCAGATGGGCAAAGACGGGTGGCTCACGCTGAACTGGCCCAAGGAGTACGGCGGCCAGGACCGCTCCCCGATGGACTCGCTGATCTTCACCGATGAGGCCGCGATCGCCGGCGCCCCGGTGCCGTTCCTGACCATCAACAGCGTTGCGCCGACGATCATGGCCTACGGCACCGACGAGCAAAAGAAGTTCTTTTTGCCCAAGATCGCCGCCGGCGACCTGCACTTCTCCATCGGCTACTCCGAGCCCGGCGCCGGCACCGACCTGGCTAACCTGCGCACCACCGCGGTCCGCGACGGCGACGACTATGTGGTCAACGGCCAGAAGATGTGGACCAGCCTGATTCAGTACGCGGACTATGTCTGGTTGGCGGTGCGCACCAACACCGAGGCGAAAAAGCACCGCGGCATCTCGGTGCTGATCGTGCCGACAACCGCCCAGGGCTTCTCCTGGACACCGGTGCACACCATGGCCGGTCCCGACACCAGCGCCACCTATTACTCCGACGTCCGGGTGCCGGTGACCAACCTGGTCGGCGAGGAGAACGGCGGCTGGAAGCTGGTGACCAACCAGCTGAACCACGAGCGGGTCGCCCTGGTATCGCCCGCACCGATTTACATGTGCCTGCGAGAGGTGCGGGAATGGGCACAGAACACCAAGGACGCCGGCGGAGCCAGGCTCATCGACTCGGAGTGGGTGCAGCTCAACCTGGCCCGGGTGCATGCCAAGGCCGAGGTCCTCAAGCTGATCAACTGGGAACTGGCCTCGTCACAAAGCGAGTCCCCGTCGCCGGCCGATGCCTCGGCGGCCAAGGTGTTCGGCACCGAGTTGGCCACCGAGGCCTACCGGCTGCTGATGGAGGTATTGGGCACCGCGGCAACGCTGCGCCAGGACTCGCCGGGCGCCTTGTTGCGCGGCCGCGTCGAGCGGATGCACCGGGCGTGCCTGATCTTGACCTTCGGGGGCGGCACCAACGAAGTCCAGCGGGACATCATCGGGATGGTCGCGCTGGGACTGCCCCGAGCCAGCCGCTGATAGGAAGACGAACATTTCATGGATTTCACGACAACCGAAGCGGCAAACGACCTCGGTGGGTTGGTCGACACCATCGTCGACGCGGTGTGCACACCCGAGCACCAACGTGAACTGGACGGGCTTGATCAACGGTTCGACCGCGAGCTGTGGCGCAAGCTCATTGATGCCGACATTTTGACCAGCGCGGCGCCGGCCTCGCTGGGCGGCGATGGTTTCGGGGTGCTCGAGCAAACAGCGGTGCTAGTCGCGCTGGGCCACCAACTGGCCGCCGTGCCCTACCTGGACTCGGTCATGCTGGGCGCCGGAGCGCTGGCCCGGTTCGGCTCCGAGCAACTGCAGCAGGACTGGGGTGCGCCGGCGGTCAGCGGCGAGAAGATCCTCACCGTCGCGCTCGAAGGCGAGGCGGGTGAGGGGCCGGTGCAGGCCAACTCCTCCGGGGACGGCTACCGTCTCACCGGCACTCGCACCCAGGTTGGCTTCGGCCCCGTTGCGGACGCCTTCCTGGTTCCCGCCCAAACCGATTCCGGCACAGCACTTTTCCTTGTCGCTGCCGATGATCCGGGAGTGACGGTGACCGCGCTGGAGACCACGGGGTTGGGCAGCGTGGGGCACCTGACGCTGGAGGGGACTGAGGTCGACGGCAGCCGAAAGGTTGGCGGCGCCGAGGTCGTGGTCTGGCTCGAGACGCTTGCCGCCCTGGGCCGCAGTGCGTTCCAGCTCGGCGTGCTCGAGCGGGGATTGCAGATGACCGCCGAATATGCACGCACCCGCGAGCAGTTCGACCGGCCGATCGGCAGCTTTCAGGCGGTCGGGCAGCGGCTGGCCGACGGATACATCGACGTCAAGGGATTGCGGCTGACGCTGACCCAGGCGGCGTGGCGCGTGTCGGAAGATCTCCCCGCAGACATCGACGTGGCCAGCGCGGCATTCTGGGCCGCCGATGCCGGACATCGGGTGGCGCACACCATCGTGCACGTGCACGGCGGCGTCGGCGTCGACACCGATCACCCGGTGCATCGTTACTTCCTGGCCGCCAAACAGACTGAGTTCGCGCTGGGGGGTGCGACCGGCCAGCTGCGTCGGATCGGCCGTGAACTGGCGGAAACCCCTGCCTAGCTCGCCCGGAGCGGGCGCATTCAGTCCCGTGATTCCGACCGACCCGACCGTCACGAAACTGCTGGTGCCACTGGCCGAGATCGACGACCGGGGTGTCTGCTTCGAGGACTCGTTTACCAGTTGGCGTGATCACGTCCGGCAAGGTGCCGCGATCGCAGCGACGCTGCGTGAACGCCTCGACCCGACGCGGCCGCCGCATGTCGGTGTGCTGCTGGAAAACACGCCGTTCTTCTCGGCAATGTTGGTGGCCGCCGGGATGTCAGGGATCGTGCCGGTAGGACTCAATCCGGTGCGCCGCGGCGAGGCGCTGGCCCGCGACATCAGCCGGGCCGACTGCCAGCTGGTGCTGGCTGACTCGAAATCGGCAGCCACACTGGACGATATCGAGCACCTGAACGTCGATTCCGCCGAGTGGGCCGACAAAGTGGCCGCACATCGCGAGGCCGGGCCGCGTTTTCAGTCCGCGTCGCCTGCGGACCTGTTCATGCTGATCTTCACGTCGGGCACCAGTGGTGAGCCCAAGGCGGTGAAGTGCAGCCACAGCAAGGTCGCGATCGCCGGCGTGGCGATGACTCAGCGATTCGATCTCGGCCGCGATGACGTCTGCTATGTGTCGATGCCACTGTTTCATTCCAACGCGGTGCTGGTGGGGTGGGCGGTGGCCGCGGCGTGCCAGGGATCATTGGCGTTGCGGCGCAAGTTCTCTGCGTCGAACTTCTTGACCGATGTCCGTCGCTATGGCGCCACGTACGCGAACTACGTGGGCAAGCCGTTGTCGTATGTGCTTGCCACGCCGGAGCGGCCCGACGACGCCGACAACCCACTGCGGGCGGTGTACGGCAACGAGGGCGTGCCCGCCGACGTCGAGCGCTTCGGCCGCAGGTTCGGCTGTGTCGTCCAGGACGGGTTCGGTTCCACCGAGGGCGGGGTGGCGATCGCCCGCACCCCCGACACCCCGCCCGGTGCGTTGGGCCCGCTCACCGAGGGGCTCGACATCGTCGACCCCGACACCGGCAGGCCCTGCCCGGTAGGGGTGGTCGGCGAGCTGGTGAACACCGCCGGACCCGGCCGTTTCGAGGGTTACTACAACGACGAGGCCGCCGAGGCCCAGCGGATGGCGGGCGGGATCTACCACAGCGGCGACCTCGCATACCGCGATGACGCCGGCTACGCCTACTTTGCTGGGAGACTTGGCGATTGGATGCGGGTCGATGGTGAAAACCTCGGCGCGGCTCCGATCGAGCGGGTACTGCTGCGCTATCCTGATGCGACCGAGGTGGCGGTGTATGCGGTGCCCGATCCGGTCGTGGGTGACCAGGTGATGGCGGCGTTGGTGCTAACGCCTGGTAGCGAGTTCGACGCCGAGAGATTCCGGGCCTTCCTGGCCGAACAACCCGACTTAGGACCCAAGCAGTGGCCGTCGTACGTGAGGCTCAGCGCCCAGCTGCCGCGGACGGTGACCTTCAAGGTCCTCAAGCGCCAGTTGTCGGCCGAGGGTGTCGAGTGCGGCGAGCCGGTGTGGCCGATCCGCAGGTAGGCACATGACTTCCCGGCCTCTTGAGCTTGCGCTTGAAGCGAGCTTTGAACAGCTTGCCGCCTCGGTGCCGGCCGACGTTGGTATCGCGATCGCCCGTCCGGACCGGACCTATTCACTGGGCCGATGGTGGTCCGGTGTCGCATGGTCGACGATCAAAGTGCCCCTGGCGATCGCGGCGTTGCGCGGCGATTGGTTACGGGCCAAAGACCTGGCCGTAAAAGCCATCACGGAATCGGACAATCGCGCGTCCGAGCAGCTGTGGTCTGGGCTGGGCGATCCGGCGGACGCGGCACGGCAGGTGCAGGGCGTCATCGCCGAAGGCGGCGACACCGCCACCGTGGTCGAATCACGCCGACTTCGGCGTGGTTACACCGCATTTGGCCAAACGGAGTGGACCCTGCAGCGGCAAGCGCGGTTCGCAGCGGAGCTGCCTTCAATCCCCGATTCGGCCGACGTCGTCGACCTGATGCGACATCTCACCACCGGGCAGCAATGGGGGCTGGCCGCCAAAGGCATTGCAGCAAAAGGAGGTTGGGGGCCAGGGGTCCATGGTGACTACCTGGTCCGGCAGTTCGGGATCGTGCCTACACCATCCGGACAGTGGGGGGTGGCGCTGGCGGCCGAGGTCCACGACGGTGTGTTCGAGGCGGGCGTCGAGGTACTCAACACGCTGTCGGAGTGGCTGCTCAGTCGGCTTCCCGGGCTAGCGCGTTATTGACGGGACGACGGCGTCGATGAGCTGGGGTCCGGGCTCAGCGAAGGCCGACCGCAGTGCATCGGCGAATTCTTCTGCGGTGGTGACCCGACGGGCTGGAACTCCCATGCCTTCGCTGATCTTGACGAAATCCATTGTCGGCCGCGACAAATCGAGCAGGTCCAGCGCTCTGGGGCCGGGAGTAGAGCCGGCGCCGACACGCGCGAGCTCGATCCGCAGAATGTCGTAGGCGCTGTTGTCGTAGACGACGGTGGTCACATTGAGGTTTTCCCGCGCCTGGGTCCACAGCCCCGAAATCGTGTACATCGCCGACCCGTCGGACTCCAGGCAGAGCACTGTGCGGTCGGGCGCGGCGACCGCGGCACCCACCGCGGTCGGGATGCCGTAGCCGATCGCCCCGCCGGTCAGCGTCAACCAGTCATGGGCCGGTGCGCCGGCGGTGGCCTGCGGCAGCAGCAGACCGGACGTGTTCGACTCATCGACAACGATCGCCCGTTCGGGCAGCAGCGCACCGATCACGTCGGCCGCCGACGCGGAGGTCAGCGCCCCGGTCGGCAGCTGCGGACGCGCCGCGGCCGCCACGGGGGCAACCGTCCCGGGCGCGATCTCGTCCGCCAACGCGGCCAGCGCGTCGGCCGCGCCGGTGTGCTCGGCGAGGACGTGCACCTCACAGCCGGCCGGGACGAGATCGCTGGGCATGCCCGGGTAGGCGAAGAAGGACACGGGCGACTTGGCGCCGGCCAGCACCAGATGTTTGGCGCCGTCCAGCTGCGCCGTGGCGGCCCCGGCGAAGTACGCAAGCCGGTCGACAGCGGGTACACCCGCGCCGCGCTCTAGCCGGGTTGGGAATGTCTCGCATAGCAGGCGCGCTCCCGTCGCCTCGGCGATCCGCGTGGCCGCGGCCAGCCCGGGGCCGCGGGTGGCATCCCCGCCCACCATGATCACCGTGGGCTCCCCCGACCGGAGCACCTCCAGCACCTCGGACGCCAGCAGCGGATCGGCGCCTGCGGGTTGCGCGGGCACCACCGCGCCGGGCTGGGCACCGTCCGACCAGGACGTGTCCGCGGGCAGGATCAGT
>DATKEW010000159.1:0-11593 GCA_035511785.1 Mycobacterium sp. | reverse complement strand
TCGTCGACCGAATGGCAGGCCATCTCGCCCGGCTGGCTGAGGGGCAGCGCCTGTTGATCGCCGTCGACGACGTGCAGTGGGCCGATCGCGTCAGCCGATATGCCTTACGGGCGTTGATCTCTCGGCTCGTCGGCGTTCCTGGCGTGTGGGTGCTGGCCAGTCGATCCGATGCCGTCGGTCTTGCCGTCAGCGCCGCCGATAGTGTTGGCGTCGAGCACATTCGACTGGGTCCATTGGCCCAACCGGCCATTGCCGATATCGCACGGGATCGCCTCGGCCCCAGCACCGATGGGCACATAGAAGAAATGCTCAACGCCGCCGGCGGTAACGCATTCCTGGTGGTCCAGATTATCGATGGATTGGCGCAGCACGCCGGAAACGCTGACCTGGATGGCGTTCCCGCCCAGTTCAGATCCGTCGTACGTCAGCGGCTTTCCGGCCTGCCGGCTGCTGCGCGGCGGCTTGTCGAAGCAGTGGCAGTCGCCGGCCGTCCTGTGTCGATCATCGACCTGGCGGAGCTGTGCGAAATGAACCAAAGTCCCGCGTACGACAATGCCCTCAACGAGGCGGTGACGTCGCCTCTGGTCAAATCGACCGGCGCCGAGGTGAGTTTCGGCCACGACCTGGTGCGCGAGGCGGTTTATGAGCTGATAGGGCCCGAGGTCCGCCACCGGTTGCACACCCGGTTTGCGCGTCATTTCGTCGACAAGGTTGGCGACTCGGTGCTCGCCGGCGCGCACGCCCGCGTCGCGGTGTCCGTAGGCGACGACGCGAACGCCCGAATCATGCTCGACGCCGCGGAGGCGATGATAACCTCGAGCGCGGTTGACGCCGCCGACCTTGCGCTGCAAGCATTTCGGACTCTGCGCCCCGGGCAGCCGCAATGGCTCGAGTTGGGTGAACGAACGGTCTCGGTACTGTCGCGCACCCAGCGCGCCACCGACACGATTGCCGTGGCCGACCTGTTGCTGGCCACTGTCGACGATGCCGAAGTCATGAGCCGGATCGAGACACACACGGTCAAGCCGTTGTGGCTCGCTGGCCATTCCGCCGCTCTTGTCGAGCGCGCCGAGCGGGCCATTGCCAGGGCTGGAAACCGGCAGAACCTCGTTGCCCGCTTTCGCGCGGCGCGTGCGCTGGCCCATACTCGGATCCTTGCCGCGGATCAGGCCACCGAAGAGGCCGACGCAGCGCTGGCCGAAGCGAGGGTGTCACACGACCATGATGCGCTCGCATTGGCACTACAGGCCGCGGGCGAAGCGGCCCATAACGAACGCCGACATCAGCTGGCCTTGAAGCATTTCCGTGAGTTGCGATCGGTGACAGGAGTTCCCTACCTGGCCGAGGAAATCATGGAACTGCAGCTACTGGATCGCTACGACGACGCACAGATGCTGCTCGACGGCGCAACCGGCGATAGCGGCGGCAAGGCGGGTTCCATCCTGCCGGACCTGCTGTTCGCGCAATCTAAACAGCAGTACAACCTGGGTCGGCTGCAGGAAGCCGATGAGACGGCGGCGTCGCTTATCGAGCTCGGACTGGTGACCGGCACCACGGTACACGTCATTGAAGGCGCTCTCATGCGCACGACCGTGGCGCTGTTGCGCGGCGAGCCCGAGTTGGCCGCGCAACGGTTGCGACCGGCGCTGCGCCTCGCAGACGACGACGCGATTCAACATCCAGGCCTGTCATTCCTGTCGGGATGGTTGACCACCGAGCAGGGCGACTTCGATAGTGGGCCGCGGATGCTGTCAGAGCTGCTGGAAACATCGCAGCGGACGCGCAGCTATTGGGCATGGTGGCCCTGCTATGCGACGGTGCTGTTCAGCATTGGATTAGTCAGCGGCGCAACGAATATCACCGAGCGCACCGTCGCGTTCACCGAGGAAGCAGCCCGACGCAATCCCGACGTGGCCACGCTCAACGGGTTGGCGTTGAATCTCCGCGGACGGCTCGACGGCGACCTGGACATGATGGCTGAGTCGGTGAAAATCCTGCAACACAGCCCTCGGCCCATCCTCTGCGCCGCCGGAACAGAACACTATGCCCGGCTGTTGCTGTCGACCGGCGAACGCGAGACCGCGCTCAAGCACCTCGATGTTGCATGGGACATCTATGACCGCATGGGCGCATTGGCGCCGCGAGCGCGAGTGCAGCGTCTCATGAGGGAAGCCGGCGCCCGGCGCGCAAAGTGGGTCAGCGATCACATCGCGGTCGAACAAGTGTCGCTCACCGAGGCCGAACGCCGGGTGGCGTATCTGATCGCGGGTGGACACACCAACAAAGCGACCGCGAAATCGCTGGGCATATCGATCAACACGGTCGGCACCCATCTGCGGTCGATCTACGCCAAACTCGGCGTCCAGTCTCGTGTTCAACTCGCAAATACGTTGCGTGGACTTGGTGAGATCGCTTGACAGTTGTTGCGATTGCGTGAGCTCAGCTGCGCGCCGGGAAGGTGAGAAGTCCATAAACGTAACCGTAGGCACGCACGACGGACACTTGTTGATCCAAGACGACGAAAATTTGACTCTGCGCGACAGAGACGTCTCAGTCAGCTCAAATCGATCCATAGAGTTGTGAGATCCGCCAGAGCCGCTGCTCTTTGAGCGGGATGGGTTAGGCAAGCCGTCGGGCGATCGCGAGCTCGGGTGTGCACCTCGAGGACATGAATGCGCCTGCGCCGCCACACATTAACCGATGACCTCGCACTCCTGGTTAACCTCGTTCTGGAACCGCCGCGCTGCGCCGCCGTCGTTGGTCAAGATCACAGTGCCGTTGCCATACGGGTTGAGCTCAAGTGGTCAGCAAGCCGCCTTCAACCGGAAGCGTGATGCCGGTGACGTAGCTGCTGGCGTCGCTGGCCAAGAAGATCAGGGCCGCGCTGAGTTCGTCGGCATGGCCGAGCCTGCCTTCCAGCGTGCGCGGGACGACCGTGCGGGCGATGTAATCGCCCTCGAATTGGTCGGTCATTTCGGACTCGAAGTACCCGGGTGCCAGCGCGTTGACGCGAATCCCCTTGCGGCCAGTCCACTGCTGGGCGAGGTCGCGTGTCAGACCGATCAGCCCGGCCTTCGACGCGGAATAGGCCGCCTGCGGCATCCCGGCACTGGTCAAGCCCAGCACGCTGGCGATGTTGATGATGCTGCTGCCCGGTCGCATGACCCTGGCACATGCCTGAGCCATCCAGTAGCACCCGTTGAGGTTGACGTCGATGACGGATCGAAATTGCTCGGGGGTTTCCCGGGTAGCGGGGACGGAGGTGCCGACGCCGGCGTTGTTGACCAATATGTCGACTTTGCCGAAGGCGCGGACGGTGGCATTGACCAGCTGATTGCAGTCCTCGGGACTGGCGACGTCGGTCCGCACCGTGATCGCCCGTCGCCCGGCGTCTTCGACGAGCTTGCCTGTGCCCGTCAGCCGATCCTCGCGGCGGGCGCCGAGCGCTACGTCGGCTCCCGCCTCGGCGAGCGCGCCGGCAAAGGCCACGCCTAACCCGCTGGATGCGCCGGTGACGATCGCGACCCGATCGTCGATGCGGAAGCGATCAAGGATTGTCATCGCACAGTTGCCTTCGCTGTATCAGGCCTCGGGCCGGCCCAATTCGTACGATAGGCCGATGACGTCCATGCCGGCCCACATGCCGTCGACGAAGTGCGCCAGCATGACCGGCCCGCAGCCGACCGGATTACGTTACGCACCCGCAGCGCATTGCGTTCGACCTCACGACGGACGCGTTCGACGACACTCATCGGGCTTGGAAAGGGGCTGGGCAAGGGCTGCACCATAGAACGACTCCTAACCCGGCTTGGGGGAATCGCGATCGAGTTGCAGGGACAGTCGCCGTACCTCGCGATCCAACGCACCGACCTGTATGCGCAGCCGCGGCACATCGCTACCGGCAGGCACTTTCACCAGGTGCCAGACCGCGCGCAGATCGCATTGACCCGCTTACCAGCGAGCCGCCCGGTGCGGGCGACCACCGCCGTCATGCGCGCGAATTCGCCGCTGTGGATTAGCGTCTCGACCCGCGGCGACACGTTGCGCTCGACCGCGTTATAAGCTCGGCGCCAGCCCGGTACGTCGGTCATCGCGCAGCTCCGGTCCACACAGCGAGTTTGGGCCTAGTTCGTCGACGCGGCGCTCGGCGTTGGCTTGGACGGCCGGTTTTCCCGGATCCAGCGCTTTTCCTCCTCCGACCCCGAGTCAGGCGGACGCATCCCCTGGACGGTCCACTGATCCCGGGGCGTGTCGTCGATGTGAATCTCCCAATCGAGTCCGCGGTCACGGACAAACGGGTGAATCGACTTGTTGATGAATTTCAGCATCAGCTCTCTGAATTCATCTGGCATCGCGTAGGCGATGTGGTCGATGGAAAACCGCACGAAGTCGTTCCGCGGGACGCCGCCGATGAACAGCGAATCCTTGGGCACGTCGTGAAAGACGACGACCACATAAAAACGCGGCATCGCCATCTCGGGAAGCCCCCCGGCCTCGGAGGCGTAGATGTCGGTGATGGCTTCGGCGAAGGCGCGCTTGTCCTCTTTTGAATACGTGCCTTCGGTGCAATACACATTCCACAGTGGCATGTGTCCTCCTATCCTATGTACCCACAGATTCGCTGACGGGTTCCGGCCCGCCGCTCGCTTGCCGGTCCTGCGACACCCCCAGGTGCTCGACGAACCAGTCGCGAGCCGGGGGTGCGGTCTGCTCGAAAAACGTTGTGTAGGCATCGAAGTGCCCGCCGTCAAAGGTGAGCAGCTTCTTGGGCTCGGGAGCGGCTTGGTATACCCCACGCTGGACTTCGGTGAAGGTGCATAGATCGCGCTCGGCGAGGATCATCAGCAGCGGTTTCGGCGTGATGTAAGGAACCCACCCCGCCGGCTCGAACTCGATGAAGTTCTCCAATGAGCGAATCGTCGTCTGGTTGTCCCAGATTCCAGACTCGATTGCCTCCCGGTACTCCTCGGGGATCGCCCCCGGGAAAGCGCAAAGTTCGTTCGGGTCGTCGGAGAACATCGGCACGGTCGTCGGCTCCCCGCCGCCAAGGCGGGCTGCCCGGTCGATCGCGGCCCGCCTGCGAATGTCCCGTATTTGCTCGGGTGAGAACAACAATTTCGCGTTGCGGTGACCGCTTACGTTGGGAATCTGCGCGACGACACACCGCACCCGCGGGTCGTTGGCGGCAGTGACCAACGCCAGCCCGCCGGAAAAACTCGACCCCCAAACACCGAAACCCTGCTCGGCGTCGAACTCCGGTTGCGCTTCGGCGAAGGTGATGGCGTCGCGGAAGTCGGTCAGTTGCTTGAATACGTCCAACTCCTGGCGCGGTGCGCCTTCGGAGGTGCCAAAGCCGCGCTGATCGTAGTTGAGCACCGCAAAGCCCGCCTCGGCGAAGAGGGCCGCGTACGGGTCGATGTGGGGTTTCACTCCACCGAAGCCGGGACACATGACGATCCCGGGATGAGCGCCGGGCCCCGGCGAATGCAGGTAGGCCCGCAGGATCGTGCCGTCTTCGGTCTGTATTTTGGCTCGCCGCATAATCTTTGCCTTTCCACTCGCGTGGCGCCGGGCGCCTCAGGCCTTTTTTCTTGAGATCCAGGAATTTGCCGAGAAGTGCAGCGTCCAGCGGTTGCCGAAGTCGGGGTATTTCGACTTCATCAACTCAATCAGTTCAGCGGCGCTGTCCAGCCGCTGCGCCCCATCAGCGAAATCGCCGATGTAGGAACGCGTTTCATCCAGCATCCGACTCGCCTCGTAGTCGGAGGACTCGGGTTTGCGATGGCCGGCGACGATCATCTTGGCATCAAGCTTCTCGATCGCATCCAGGCTCTGCAGCCAGCGCTGCCAGCCACTGGGACCGCTCAGTCCGAGCATCGCATGGATCTGGTTGTAGACCACATCACCGGCGACGACCGCATCGAGGTCGGGGATGTGCAGGACCGTGCTGGGCCGGATGTCACCCTGGCCGACTTCGACGATCTGCAGCTCGTGTCCTTCGAGCTCGATTGTCAATCCATCGAGGGTCTCTGGCACGTCGCCCGGCTTGGCAACCCGGTCGCCGAACATCGCCGCCCACTGCTGCGATTCAGTCTCGGCCGCTTGGTTGATGTACTCCACAACCGGGGCCGTCGCGACCACGCGTGCGTCGGGGAACGTGGCTACCAAATCGCCGGCGCCATACCAATGGTCGGCGTGGCCGTGCGTTATGTAGATGGTCGTCAGCTTCTTGCCCGTGCGCCCGATGAAGTCGGCCAGCGCGGCCACGTCCGTGCGAATGTGCTGTGCATCGATCAGCACAGCGTCGGATTTGCCGGAAACGAGCGTCGACGTTGTCGCCGCAAACGTTCCCCCGCCCTGCTCGAAATGCAGAAACGGGCCGATGAACACGTCGGCGCGAAGGTCGGCGGCGGCCGAGGAAGAACCCATCACAACCACTCCTCTCGAGGATTCCAGCGGGTCAAAACCATTGCTGCACGCAATATTTCACGGTTTGCAGGCCGCACCTGCCTAATCACCCGAACCGTCCTTGGACAGCTCGTCGACTTCGTCGACGCGAAGAAAATTCTCGACGTCGGCGGCAAACTCAGTGTGGTGCTGGAACAAGAACCCATGCGCAGAGTCGGGGTAGATCTTGACCTTCGCGCCCGGAATCAGTCCCGCGAGTAGGTAGGAGAAGCGGGGCAGGATCATGGGGTCGCTGTCGCCATTGGCGATGAAGACGCGGTGCTCGATGGCGCTGAGTCGTTGCAGCAATGCGTGGTTCGGTATGCCCCAGGCGCACACGGCATCGTATTGGGCTTGTCGTGTCTGCCAAGTCGTCTGCTGGTCGAAGTCGGTTCGGGTGAACATGCGCTGCAACGCCTGTTGGCCGGCCTGTTGACTCGACGCTGACTCCGCGAAAAACACCTTCAAGTAGCCGACCGGGTCGGGTTGGGGCTTGCCGACGGCGTCGATCACCCATGGTGCCCAACCGTGCATCCCGGCGGCGCCCTTGGGTGCCGCGGACGCCAGTATCAACCCGCGTACCAACGCAGGGCGCGTCAGAGCGATCTCCTGCGCGACGAAGCTGCCGAGAGAGAAACCGAGGATGTCGACTCGGTCGAACTCCATGGCGTCCAGGAATGCGATGGCGTCCGCAGCCATCTGCTCAACCGTGCTAGGCGTGCTGCCGTTGGTTCCGCCGACACCGACGTTGTCGAACGCAACGACGCGGCGATGAGACGCCAGGGCATCGATGAGCGCGGGATCCCAGTTGTCGAGGTTTCCGCGGAAGTGCTGAAGCAGCACCAGCGGCACCGTGCCGCTGCCGACGTCACGGTAGGCGTAGACCAAACCGTGCGCGGCATCGACAACCCGCGTTGCTGCGTCTGCATATGTTTGCTTCTGTGCCGTCGTCATGATGCCAAGGTGGCATCCCGCGCGATGGCGATCCTTCACCTATTCATGTGAGTCGTGAAACGTCACGGCCGCCCAAGGCTCGGGGACCTCACCACCGAGGTCCCTCACCCGAATAGGTGACGGACCGCCACCGAACGCACTGCCATCTTGGGTGATGGGGGCGTATCCACGGGTCATCGCGGACATGATCTCGCCTGGGAAGGGGGTCGCACTGATGACGACATCACCCGCACCCACCGTCGTCCTGGTTCACGGCGCCTTCGCCGACGCGTCGGGCTTCGGCGGCGTGATCCGCGAGCTGCAGACCGCGGGGCACTCGGTGGTCGCCCCGCCGAACCCGTTGCGCGGTCTCGCCTTCGATGCGGCCACTATCGCGGCACACGTCGGTGCGATCGACGGCCCAGTGGTCCTGGTAGGCCATTCCTACGGCGGCGCGGTTATCACCCAAGCCTCCGCCGAGTTGGACAACGTCGCCGGGCTTGTCTACTTGGCGGCGTTCGGCCTCGACGTCGGCGAGAGTTGCGCCAGCGTGCAACAGCCGTTTCCGCCGTCCCTTTTGGCCAGCACGTCCTACGCCACTGCGTTCGACGCACCCGGAGCGCAACGGGGGCCGGACCTGTACATCAACAGAGAACGGTTCCGTGAAACGTTCTGCGCCGACGCGCCCATCGACACCGCGGAGGTAATGTTTGCCACCCAGCGGCCGCTGTCACTGGCGGCCCTCACCGAAAACGCCACGGCGGCCGGGTGGAAGACCAAACCGTGCTGGTATTTGGTGTCCGAGAACGACAACGCCATCCCTCCCGCCGCGGAGCGGTTCATGGCCGAACGCATGGGCGCCACCACCAAGTCCCTCGCCGGCTCGCACACCGTGTTCATCGCCCAGCCCGTCGCTGTCGCGGCGTTCATCGTCGAGGCTCTCCACGACGTCGAGTTGATCAAAGCCGGCGTGGAGGCACCGAAAGGGGAGCCAGTGTGACGGGTCTGCTCGCCGATAAGACGGCGGTCGTCACCCGCCACCGTCATCATCACCGGCCGCCGCCGCGCGGAACTCGACGCCGCTGTCGCGCGACTCGGATCGCATGCGCCCGGGGTGGCTGGTGACGTCACCGTGCCTGACGATCTCGACCGCCTGCGCCACCGGCGGCGCGGTCCCCGTCGACGGCGGCTACAACGAGGTCTAAGACCGCAAGAAAGGCATCATGACCGCAACGGAAGACGCCAACAAGGCACTGGTGATCGAGGCATTCGACACACTGTTCAACCGGCGCGATTACTCCGCCGCCGAAGCGTTCTGGTCACCGGACTACATCCAGCACAGCGCCCACATCGCACCCGGTCGCACCGGCCTGTTCGAACTCGTGCAGTCTCTGCCGGCCGAATTGCGCTATGAATATCAACTCGTCGTCGCCCACGGCGACCATGTCATGTTGCACGGCAGGTTCTCCGGCCATGGCCAACCCGCCAACTGGATCGTGGTCGACGTCGTCCGCATCGCCGACGGCAGGCTCGCCGAGCATTGGGACGTCATCCAGGACGAGGCCGATCAAACCCAGTCAGTAAGCGGCCTCCCCATGTTCGGCGACGCCTTCCCTGCCGCGCGGCCGCCAGCTCCGCCGTCTTCACTGCTGCAGGCGTTCGTCGCCTACCTGCGCGCCCGACCCACCGTGGTCGACACCGCAGGCACCCGCGACTTCAACGACGGCCATGCCGCGCTGGAAGGAATCCGCAGCTACCCGAGCAGCTTCGGTGGCGTTCCTGCGGTCACCCTCGAACCGCTCGTCGGCGAACCCGAGCGCACCGTCGTGTACTACCACGGAGGCGGCTACGTCAGCGGTTCGCCGCCGGATCGCTACCTCCCGCTGGCCGGCGCCGTGGCACTCGCCGCGCAGGCGAGGGTGCATGCCGTCGATTACCGCCTGGCACCCGAACATCGCTTTCCCGCGGCCTTTGAGGACTGTCTTGCCACCTACCGGGGGGTCGTTCGTCACGGCGGAGCCGACCCGCAAACCGTTGCGGTGCTGGGGGATTCCGCGGGCGGCAACCTGGCCGTGGCCGTCACGGTCGCCGCCCGCGACGAGAACCTGCCGCTGCCCTCGTGCGTCGCGGCCATCTCGCCCTTCGCCGACCTGACCTTCTCGGGGGCGTCGTTGGAGCTGCGCAAGCACGCGGACCCCTACGTCACTCGCGAGCTGCTGGAATCCATGGCGACGGACTATCTCGGTGGCGCCGACGCGGCCGATCCTCGCTGTTCGTCGGTCTTCGCCGATCTCCACGATCTTCCGCCCCTACTGATCCAGGTGGGCGAAGACGAGATCCTGTTCGACGATGCGGCGCGTATTCGCGACGCCGCGCTGGCCGCCGGGGTCAACACGACGTTTCAGCCCTGGACGCATGGAATCCATGTCTGGCCGGTCTACATCTCGGCGGGACTGCCCGAGTCCGCGCTCGCCATCGAAGCCCTCGCCGCCTTCTTGAGGCTGCATGCCCGGCACCACGACGCGGAGATAGGAGCCCGATGAACGCCGTATCCGAGCCCGAGCGTGATGAGGTCCAGCCACTGCTGCGGCCCTACTGGATGGGTGAGCACCACCTCGCCAACCGCATCGTGATGGCGCCGCTGACACGTAGCCGCGCAACGAATCCCGACTTAGTACCAACGGAATTGCACGTGCACTATTACGCCCAACGTGCCTCGGCCGGATTGATTGTCACCGAGGGCACCTGGATCAGTCGCGACGCCGTCGGCTGGCACGACGTTCCCGGATTGTTCACCGACGCCCAGGTGCGCGCCTGGTCTGCGGTCACCGACGCCGTGCACCGTGAAGGTGGCGTCATCTTCGTACAACTCTGGCACACTGGCTCAGCGTCGCATCCCGACTTCTTCGCCGGCACAGCACCTTTGGCCCCATCGGCCGTCAACCCCGGACTGCCCTCGCCCACGCCGTCGGGCAACAAGCCGACCGTGACTCCGAGAGCGATGACGCGACACGACATTCGCACCACCATCAACGACTTCGCCGCCGCGGCGAGCAATGCGACGCGCGCGGGGTTCGATGGGGTGCAACTTCAGGCCGGATTCAACTATGTGATCAGCCAATTCCTCAACCGGCGCACCAATCTGCGCACCGATGCCTACGGGGGGTCGATCGAAAACCGGGCGCGGCTGTTGTTCGATGTGCTCGACGCCGTCGGCGAGCGCATCGACATCGGCACAGTGGGAGTCAAGGCGGGTCCGGCGTGGGGTGAACGCGGTGAGTTCGTCTCGACCGCCGACACGTTGGAAACCAGCGAATACGTGGTGGACCGGCTCAACGAATACCCGTTGGCGCATTGGCTATTGATGGGCGCGATGGCCGATCTCAGAGGTGGCCCGCTCTCCAGTCTGCAGGGCGATGGCATGTTCAGCCACTTCCGGCCCCGCTACCGCGGCCCCCTCATCGCCAATGTCGGCATGACCCGCGAACGTGGAAACCGGCTGATCGG
Source organism: Mycobacterium sp. (assembly GCA_035511785.1). GTDB lineage: Bacteria > Actinomycetota > Actinomycetes > Mycobacteriales > Mycobacteriaceae > Mycobacterium. The sequence goes on along the minus strand of DATKEW010000159.1, from coordinate 706 downwards.
CGACGGGCTGGCCGATCTCGTCGCCTTCGGCGAAACATTCATCGCCAACCCCGACCTGCCGGCACGCTTCGCCGCCCTGGCGCCGATCGCCCGATCCGACCGCGCCCTGCACTACACGCCCGGCCCCCATGGATACATCGACTATCCGCCCTACGAACCATCTGCCGAAGCTGAGGCCTGCCAACCTACGTGATCGCGGCCCCAAGGTCGCGCCCACCCCATCAGGAGCGCTAGTGGACGAATTCACCAGTGCTGAACAGGCATTGGCCGCGGTGCACCATGTCGTCGCGACGATCGGCGACGTCGACCTCCACCGCCCCACGCCCTGTCTCGACTGGGACGCGGCCGCCCTCGCCGACCATCTCATCGACACCATCTTTCGACTGGGCGCCGCGGCTGGAATACACACCGCGCCGCCAACCGGTGATTCCATCGACCAACGCATCCAGCGAGTGACACAACCGATCCTGGCGGGGTGGCGGCGCCGCGGATTGGTTGATGACGTTGTGTTCAGCGGGCGGACACTGCCCGCACATCTTGCACTGGGCATCCTGTCTCTCGAACTTGTGGTCCACGGTTGGGATTTCGCCGTGGCGCTACACCGCGCCCTCGATGTCTCGGACGCACACGCCGCTTTCGTCCTCGAGCTGGCACGGCAGACCCTCACGGCAGAAAGTCGCGTTATCGCCGGATTCGACCCACCCGT
>DATKEW010000158.1:0-10778 GCA_035511785.1 Mycobacterium sp. | reverse complement strand
CTCCCTCCTGGCGCCGGCCGTCGGCGATCAGCGTCACACCGAGCACCAGATCGTCATCGACGGGACCGCGGCCGTTGCCGATATCGCTGGCGACGTCGCCGACGATCACCGCCCCCTGAGAGAAGCCCATCAGCACGTAGCTGGTCAACGGGCACTTGTTGGTCATGTCGGTCAGCGCTTGGACCGTCGCGCGGGTGCCTTCGGCCCGACTTTCGTTGTAGGACATCTGGTTGTCGCCGCTCAACGGGTTATGGAACTGCGCCGTATACGGAGTGGTGAACGTCTGCACCCGGGAAGACAGAAACTGCTGGGAGATCTGCGCAGTTACTTTGTGTAGCAACGCATTCGGAAATTGCATTGGGTTAAGCGGATCGTCCTGCGGGGCGGACTCCCAGGTACCGGGAACGTTGACCAACTGGACGTCGGGACACGACGCGTCTTGAGAAGCGGGTCGCGGTTTGTGCGGGTGGGTTGTCGTTGACGACGGGGGAAGCACGCCCGGCGGCACGGCGCTGGGCGGTGACGACGGGCTGCGCAGCATGATCACCACGGCCACGATGACCAGCAACACGACGACGGCCATCGAGAGGGCGGCGGCCCAGGCGAGCAGTCTGCGGCGTTTACGCTGGGCGTTGGTGGCCATGTTCTCCCGCTAGCAGAGTCGGTCGGTCACAGTGCACATGCGGTGGCCATTGGTGACACACACCCGACGCACCCGAGCCAGGCCTAACCGCGCGGCGACGCGGCCCCCCCACCCTCTGCTGCACCCCCTACACGGTACCGGCTCGTCGCACCCGCACCGTCGGTGTGCTCGGCGCCGCCAGCGCCGTCGAAGGCTCTGGTTAGCGGATGGCGCCGACGATGTCGCCGGACATGGCACCCAGCTGCCCCGACCACGTGCCCCAGCCGTTGTCACCGCCGCCCGGGAAGTCAAAGTGGCCGTTGCGCCCGCCGACATTGCGGTACTGCTGATAGAACTCGCGGCTGGAGCCCATCGCCGCGCCCGCCTGATCGATCATCGCGGCGGGATTGCTGGCCCCCATGTTCAGCGGGCTGAAGACCCAGACCCGGGTGTTGTTCTGCGCCAGCAGGGAGGCGTGCACCCACGGGTCGTGCCACTTCCACCGGCCCAGCTGCGGAGCTCCCCACATTCCGTTGCCGTCGATGCCGCCGAATTGCTGCAGTCCGGCCAGGATCGCGCCGTTGTAGCTGGTGCTCGACGGGTACAGGATGCCCGACAGCGAGCCAGCGAAGCCGAAGCGGTCGGGGTGGAAGGCGGCGAGCGCCATGGCGCCGTAACCGCCCTGAGCGGCGCCCACGGCGGCGTGGCCGCCGGGCGCCAGGCCCTTGTTGGCGGCCAGCCAGCTGGGCAGCTCGTTGGACAGGAAGGTGTCCCACTGCTTGCTGCCGTCCTGCTCCCAGTTGGTGTACATGCTCCACGCGCCGCCGGCGGGCGCCACCACCGAGATGCCCTTTCCGGCCAGCGTGTTCATCGCGTTACCCGCGGTGACCCAGTTGCTGACGTCCGGGGCCGCGTCGAAGGCATCCAGGAGGTACACCGCGTGCGGGCCGCCGCCCAGGAACGCCACCGGGATGTCGCGGCCCATCGCCGCCGACGGCACCATCAGGCTTTCGTAACCCGCTGCCCTGGCTTTCCCCGTGATTCCTGGCGTCGCCGTCACACCGCACAACCCGACCGATAGCGCAGCAACGCAGAACATCCGCAGAAGCACTGACAGACCCGGCATGCTCCTCATGTCCACCCTCCATCGTCTAGTCGCTGTGAGCACATTAACCAGCACCGCAAGGAGGCCGCGCCCCAGGGTAGTGAAATGGGCCACACCCGACGGGTGGTGCAAGCACTGACGGCGGCGACCCCGAGGGATCGCCGCCGTCAGCGGTGATGCTTTCGGCTTCTAGGTGCCCTGCGTGTTCCCGGCGTTGGTGCCGGCAGCAGTAGCCGGACCGGCGCCCGGTGTAGCGCCCAGCGTCCGCTGCAGCTCAGGCTTCATCGCGTTGACCTGCGCGCCCCAGTATGGCCAGTCGTGCGTGCCGTTGGCGTCGAAGTTGAACACCGCGTTGTGACCGCCGGCGGCGTTGTAGGCATCCTGGAACTTCAGGTTGCTGGTCCGCACGAAGCCCTCCAGGAACTTGGCGGGCAGGTTGTCGCCACCCAGGTCGGACGGCTTGCCGTTACCGCAGTACACCCAGATGCGGGTGTTGTTCGCGACCAGCTTCCCGACCTGCAACGACGGGTCATTGCGCTGCCACGCGGGATCCTCCTTCGGTCCCCACATGTCGGCGGTTTTGTAACCCCCGGCGTCGCCCATGGCCAGGCCGATCAGCGACGGCCCCATGCCCTGCGACGGGTCCAACAGCGCCGAGAGCGAGCCGGCGTAGACGAACTGGTCGGGGTGGTAGGCCGCCAAGATCAGCGCCGACGACCCGGCCATCGACAGACCGACCGCGGCGCTGCCGGTCGGCTTGACCTGCTTTTGAGCCGACAGGTACTGCGGCAGCTCGCTGGTCAGGAAGGTTTCCCACTTGTAGGTGGTGCAGCCGGCCTTACCGCAGGCGGGCTTGTACCAGTCGGAGTAGAAGCTGGACTGCCCGCCGACCGGCATGACGACCGAAATGCCCGACTGGTTGTACCACTCGAACGCCGGGGTGTTGATGTCCCAGCCGTTGTAGTCGTCCTGGGCGCGCATACCGTCGAGCAGGTACAACGCGGGCGAGTTGGCGCCACCGCTTTGGAATTGAACCTTGATATCGCGGCCCATTGCGGCCGAGGGAACCTGCAGGTACTCCACCGGCAGGCCCGGGCGAGAAAACGCCCCAGCCGTCGCCGAGCCCCCCACGACGCCGATCAGGCCCGACAGCAGGGCTGCACCAACAGCACCCACCACGAGCCGGTGCGGCATAGCCGCCACGGCGCCGCGAACTCTGTCAACAAGCTTCATCGTTGCTTCCTCATCCTTTCGGCGCATCCTTCATCCCCGCGCATTATCGATTGAGCCCCGACTGCATGCGTTGGGCGCAGCAGTGCCCGTGTAGTCAACCACAGGTTCGGGCCTCGGCTCTCATCGAGCAGGTCCTGCAAACCGTCGTCCGGCCCTCGTTTCCGGTGATTTTCCGGCCGAACACGGTGGCCGCAACGGCTATTTCCGCATGTGCCGACCCGTTGTCGTGCGCTGGTGGCGGCGCAGATGTGATTTTGCTGTCAATATCCGGTACGCGGCGGGGGGTGATCGGTTTGAGATCTGTGGAAAAAATCTGCTTCAGTGCTCACTCGCGGGGCGGCGGCGGGATCGCCTCGGGCACCGGGAGCCCACACCTGGCGAGCTCGTAGAGCGGAACGCGGTCGATCTGGTAACGGGTGAATTCGAAGGAGTGCAAGAAGTTTGAGAGGAACCGGCGCGGCGTCATCGGGGCGCGCACCGAGCTCAGCACCGACTGGGTCTCGGGGCATTGCAGGGCCGCGACCGCCTGGGCGACCCAGTTCACGTCGAGATAGCCCGGAATGCCCGGATAGAGCTTCACCCATGGACCGTCGGCGATCACCCAGTCCGGGAAGAGGTTCTTGTCATGCCCGATCCGGCCGTGTTGCAGCCGCGCCGTGTGTTGCGCAATTGGGTTTGCCAGTCCGATTTGGTCGATCACCCTGACATCGAGCCCGACGTTCATTCCTACCATGCCAAGATTAGTGAAAAACACTGTGTGTTGCGGCTTTTGAGGAACCTTGGCGCTCGCCGGACTTCCCGGCGGTGGCTGAATCATTGGCACCAGGTCCCACTGTGTGTAGTTGCCGGACGGCAGCAACAACGCCCCGTCGGGGGTGTTGTTGAGCGCTGTCAGGATCGCGGCCATCCTCGGGTAGTCCAGGTAGTCGGCGGCGGTCAGCGGATGTGCGCGCCCGGTGGCCTGCGCATAGAAGCGGCGCTCATCGACGATGCCCGTATGGGTGACGTGGGTAGCGTCATCACCCATCCCGGGTGAGTTTGCTGCCCACAGCGACCAGCCCGCGACGCCCAGCCACAGCACGCCGGCCGTACCGGCCAGCCACAGACCGGTCTCGCGCAGGTAGACCTTGCCGTCGGGAATTACCACCGGGATGACGGCGACCGGTGCCAGCAAACAAAATAGCGGTGCCAGCAACACCCGTGCATGCATGAAGTCGCCGCCCTGCCGAATCCAATACAGCGCCTGCAGCAGACCACTCACGAGGACGAAACCCACCACCGCCGGCGGGCTTTGCACCGCTCGGGCCAGCCGGCCGTAGTTGGGCGCCAGCGCGGGGCGCAGGAACGAAGGCCGGCGACGTACCGCCATCAACAGCAGTCCCAGCGGCACAAGCAGCACCGCCGGCGCCCACAGCGCGTAGGGCGCGTTGAAGTTCGAGAGGTAAATCATGCCCTGCGACCACTTGTCACCGGCCGCGTCCTTGGCCAGAGCGGTACCGGGCACCAGCAGGCCGTAGTAGCCCATCCGGAAGATCTCGTAGGCGACCGGCAGAAATCCCCCCGCCACCACGATCAGCACGCGACGTTGCCAGGTGCGGGCCGCGATCAGCATCATGATCAGCGCCAGCCCGCCCATCAGCGCAAAATCGGGCCGCACCAGGACGCTGAACCCCGCGACGAAGGCCAGCGCACCGATGAACACCCGGTTATCCGAGCGGGTCCGCAGTGGCTGCGCCCAGCAGACCATCATCCACCACAGCAACCCCAGATAGGCCAGTGCCAAGCCACTCTCCAGACCAGAGGTGGCGAAGTCACGCGACGGTGGCAGTGCGATGTAGACCAACGCCCCGGCCGGCAGCATGATCGCCCTCGTTCCCCGCAGGCTGGGCGCGTAGAGCCGGCCGGTGCCCAGCATGAGCAGCGCGACGCCCAGCACGGACAGCCCCAGGGCCAGCGCCAACGCCACGTACTCCATGCGCATCGGTCCGCCGACCCAGGCTCCCGCGTACATCAGATAGGTCCACGCCGTGGAGGTGTTCGCCTCCACCCGTTCGCCCTGATTGAAGACCGGCCCGTTGCCGGCCAGCAGATTGCGCACCGTGCGCAGCACGATCAGTCCGTCGTCGGCGATCCAGCGTCGCTGCCAACTCCCCCAAACGAACAGGACGGCGACCACCGCCAAGCTGATCCACAGGCTGACCCGGACCACCGTGTCGTAGGGGAACACCGGCCGACCGACCCGCCTCACCACCGCCCGACGGCGCATCACGCCCACCTTCAAGGCGTTCAGTTGGGGGCTAGCCGAGGGCAACGGCGGCCCCAACTGTTGCGATCCACGCCAGCGCCAACAGCTGCAACACCCGGTCACGCAGCGCAATGTCTTCCGGCTCCCCGGCCAGTCCGCCGTCGACATCGACCGCGTAGCGCAGGATCGCGATGGTGAACGGGACCATCGACACCGCGAACCAGGACCCCGAATGGCGATCACGCTCGAACGCCCACAGCCCGTAGCACAGCACCACCGCAGTGGCCGACATCGTCCAGACGAATCGCAGATAGGTGCTGGTGTAGCTCTCCAGCGCCTTGCGGATAGCCGCGCCGGTGCGCTCGGCGACTTGCAGCTCGGCGTAGCGCTTACCGGCCACCATGAACAGCGACCCGAACGCCATCATCAGCAAAAACCATTGCGACAGCGGGATATTCGCGGCCACACCACCGGCGATGGCCCGGAGCAAATATGCCGATGACACGATGCAGATGTCCATCACCGCTTGGTGCTTGAGGCCGAAGCAGTACCCCAGCTGCATGGCGAGGTAGACGGCTATCACCAGTGCCAGGTCCGGGGTCAGCAGCCAGGAGATCACCAGCGAGGCCACCCCGAGCACCGCGGCCAGGGTGTAGGCGAGCCACTCGGGCACCACTCCGGCCGCGATCGGGCGAAACCTCTTGGTGGGGTGCTCGCGGTCGGCCTCGACGTCGCGCACGTCGTTGACCAGGTATATCGCCGAGGCCGCCAGGCAGAACGCTACGAAGGCCACCGATACCCTGGTCAGTACCTCGCCGTAGTCGTAGCGGACCGGGCCGCCCAACGCGGCCAGTGGCGCGGCCAGCACCAGCACGTTCTTCACCCATTGCCGCGGGCGGATCGCCTTGACCACCCCGACGATCAGGTTGGCGGGAGGTCCGGTCACCACGTCTTCACTCATTCGGCCATGCCTCCCGCGCTCGGCGTGCGATCCCCGCGACCGCGGCGCCGAGCCCGATGCCGAACGCTACGTCGCTTGGATAGTGCACCCCCAGCAGTATCCGCGACAGCGCCATCGGAGGGACGAGCAACACAGGCAGCGGCAGCCCCGTAGCGCGGCCCATCAGGATTGCCGCGGCCGTGGTCGAGGTGGCGTGCGCCGACGGGAAGCTCAGCTGGCTGGGCGTGCCGACATTCACCGCGACGGCAGGATGATTCGGCCGCTGGCGTCGCACCAGCCGCTTGATCAGCACGGCGGCGGCGTGTGCGACAAACGCGCCGGCCCCGGCCATCAGCCAGTCCCGACGATGCCGCGGCGCCAGCGCCGCACCGAGCAGCGACACGACCACCCACCCGATGCCGTGCTCCCCGAAGTGGGACAGCCCCCGCGCCGTGGCCAGCACCCCCGGGCGGTCAGCCAGTGCCGATTGAACGGCCACCATTGCGGCGAGTTCGCCGCGCGGCGCCTGAGCAGGAGGGGCTTCAGCCATGCTTTGCTGCTGGCAGCAACGCCGTCTCCCACTTCTGCTTGCTGGACAGCACGGGCAGCGCGCCCCGGTACACCCTGCGCATCTCGTCGAACCGGCTCAACAGCTGACGCTGGCGACGTAGCGACTTCAACAGCAACGAGAACATCTTGCGCCGGTCGCGCTGTCGGTAGACCACGCCGCCCCCGTCGGCCGTGGTCACGGTTACCCCGTCAACCGTGCAGAGCCGGAACCAGCGCGCGTCCTGGGTCGGCACGTTGTACTCCGGGCGCTGGTGGGATTCGGGGTCGGCCGGGGTGAGGTTGTGCAGGATCCCGCGGGCCAACCGGTAGCTGACCGACACCGGGTTGACCGGCGGCTTCATCGCCTTGCTTTGGTGCGCCGGCTTCGGCAATTCGCTGGCGGCCGGCAGGACGACGGCATCCGGGTATTCCTTGCGCATCCGGTGCACTTCGGGCAGCGCTGATTCCAGGATCGAGAAGATGTGCTCGGGGCCGGCGAGAAAGTCGTCGATGGCCTTGTTCTGGATGGCCACCGTCGAATATTCAAGGCAGGCAAGGTGTTTCAGCGTCGCCTTCAGATGACTGCGGACCAGTCCGGTGACGTCACCGTCCCAGTGCATGGCCGCGACCACCAGGCGGTTGCGCAGATGGAAGTAGGCCTGCCAGTCGATGGCGTCATCCTTGTCGCTCCAGGCCATGTGCCAGATCGCCGCGCCGGGCAGGGTGACCGTTGGATATCCGTGCTCGGCCGCCCGCAGGCCGTAGTCGGCGTCGTCCCATTTGATGAACAGCGGCAGCGGCTGTCCCAGCTCCTCGGCGACCTGCCGCGGGATCATGCACGTCCACCAGCCGTTGTAGTCGACGTCGATGCGGCGGTGCAGCAGTTTGCTTCGAGGGTTCTTGTCGTTCAACGGATATTCGGCGAAATCGTGGTCGTATTCGGCGTGCGGCGCGGCCGTCCACATGAAGTTCGACGGGTTCACGACTTCGCCCATGATGTGCAGGTGCGACGGCTCCTGCAGGTTGAGCATCTGGCCGCCCACCAGCATCGGGCTCTTGGCGAAGCGGTGCATGGCCAACACCCGCAGAATCGAGTCCGGCTCGATGCGGATGTCGTCGTCCATAAACAGAATCTGTTGGCAATCGGTGTTTTTCAGCGCCTCGTACATCACCCGGCTGTACCCGCCGGACCCGCCGAGGTTGGGCTGGTCGTGGATGGACAGCCGATTGCCCAGCCGGGCGGCCGCGGCCGCGAATTCCGGATGATCGCGCACCTTGCGCACACCCTGATCCGGCACGATCACCGCTCCAATCACCTCGTCCACCAACGGATCCGCGGTCAGCGTGGCGAGCGCGTTGGCGCAGTCCGCGGGGCGGTTGAACGTCGGGATGCCGACGGCGATGTTGGCCTTGCCCGGAGCGGGCTCGGTCGCGTACCAGCCACCGCTGAGCAGGCTGACCTTGGTATCGGTGGTGATGTCGAACCAGATCCAGCCGCCGTCCTCGAACGGCTGCAGCGCCACCTCGATCTCGACCGCGGCCGGCTGATCATCGGCGCCGGCGAACTGGCGGCCCTCGATGAAGATGCGTGCCCCGGTGGCCTTGGTCCGGTAGACGTCGAGACGCCCGGCGCCGGTCACCTCGACCCGCAACACCACCGACCTGCAGATCGTCCAGCGGCGCCAGTAGCTGGCGGGAAAGGCATTGAAGTAGGTCGCGAACGACACCTCGGACTCCGCGCCGATCTGCAGTGAGGTGCGGGTCGTCGCATGCGCGCGCCGGGAGTTGGTGGTGGACTCCTCCAGGTAAAGCTTGCGCACGTCGAGGGGCTCACCCGGACGGGGCAGGATTATTCGGGCCAGCAGGCTCACGGCAGTCATCCGCGCGCACCTTCCTCGAGTGGCATACCGTCGCGCATGTGCGGCGCGAGGATGTTGTCGTACATGTTCAGCGCGCTGGCAATAGCCATATGCATATCCAGATACTGGTAGGTACCCAACCGGCCGCCGAACAGTACCTTCGACGACGCGGTCTCGGACTTCGCCCTCACTCGGTAGGCGGCCAACACGGCGCGGTCGGCCTCGGTATTGATCGGATAGTAGGGCTCGTCGTCGTCTTCGGCGAACCGTGAGTACTCCCGCATGATCACCGTCTTGTCGGCCGGGTAGTCCCGCTCGGGGTGGAAGTGACGGAACTCATGGATGCGGGTGTAGGGCACGTCGAGATCGTTGTAGTTCATCACCGGCGTGCCCTGAAAATCCCCGATGGGTAGCACTTCCACTTCGAAGTCCAGTGTGCGCCAGCCGAGTCGGCCTTCGGCGTAGTCGAAGTAGCGGTCTAGCGGGCCGGTATAAACGACCGGAGCCGACGGGGACTCCTGGCGCAGTTGATCTCGGACCTCGAACCAGTCGGTGTTCAGCCTGACTTCGATGCGGTCGTCGGCGGCCATGTTCTGCAGCCACGCGGTGTAACCGTCGACCGGCAGGCCCTCATAAACGTCGCTGAAGTAGCGGTTGTCAAAGGTGTAGCGGACCGGTAGACGGGTGATGTTGGCCGCCGGCAGTTCCTTGGGGTCGGTCTGCCACTGCTTGGCGGTGTACCCCTTGACGAACGCCTCGTAGAGCGGACGGCCGATCAGCGAGATGGCCTTCTCCTCCAGGTTTTGCGCGTCCGCGGTGTCGATCTCAGCGGCTTGTTCCGCGATCAGCTGCCGCGCTTCGGTTGGACTGAAGTACTTGCCGAAGAACTGCGACACCAGGCCGAGCCCCATCGGAAACTGGTAGGCCTGCCCGTTGTGCATCGCGAATACGCGGTGCCGGTAGTCGGTGAAATCGGTGAACTGCCGCACGTAATCCCAGACCCTCTGATTAGAGGTGTGGAACAGGTGGGCGCCATACTTGTGGACCTCGATGCCCGTCTGGGGCTCGGCCTCCGAATACGCGTTGCCGCCGATATGCGGACGCCGTTCGACGACGAGCACGCGCTTCCCGAGTTGGGTAGCCACACGCTCGGCGATGGTCAGGCCGAAGAATCCGGAGCCGACGACGAAGAGGTCGAAACGAGCGGTCATCGGTTGCCTAGGGTATCTGACCGCGTGGCACAACCCGATTTGGCGACACTGTCGAGTCGGGGACGACCAGGCGGGTATGGCCGCCATCGGCCCGAACGCGAGATTGCGGCCAAGGTCGCAATTGCCTCACGATTCAATATCACCACTCTGGCCACAACATTCTCACTCGTACCATCGACTCTGTGTGGTTCATGCCGGATAGGACAGGCAGGACACGCCGACAGAACAAGTAGTCCAGATTGAGGAGACCTCCGTGCCGAACCGACGCCGACGCAAGCTTTCGACAGCCATGAGCGCGGTCGCCGCCCTGGCAGTCGCGAGTCCTTGCGCATACTTCCTTGTTTACGAATCGACCGCGGGCAGCCGGCCGCCCGAGCATCACGAATTCAAGCAGGCGGCGGTCCTGACCGACCTGCCCGGCGAGCTGTTGGGCGCGCTGTCGCAGGGACTGTCGCAGTTCGGGATCAACTTGCCGCCGGTGCCTGCGTTGAGCGGTAACAGCGCCACCACTACGGGCCTGACCAGCCCGGGCCTCACCAGCCCGGGGCTGGGAACACCGGGCCTGACCAGTCCGGGCCTGACCAGTCCGGGCCTGACCAGCCCGAGCTTTGGCACACCGGGGCTGGCCAACCCGGGTCTGACGAGCCCCGGCATGACGCCCGGGCTTACCGCGCCGGGTGCACTGCCGACCACGCCGGGTGCGGGGATGAACCCCGCCCTGTCCAACCCCGCCCTGACCAGCCCGGCTGGAGTCGCACCGGGTATGGGCGGTGCCGGGCTCACTCCCAGCGAGGTGCCGATCGGCGCCGCGCCGGCCGGATTGGACCCGGGGGCTGACGGTACCTACCCGATCCTCGGCGATCCGTCGACACTGGGCGGCGCTTCGCCGATCGGAACCGGCGGCCTCGGCGGTGGCGGCAACAGCGGCAGCGGTGGCGGGCTGATCAACGACGTGATGCAAGCCGCCAACCAGCTGGGCGCAGGTCAGGCCATCGACCTGCTCAAAGGCCTGGT
>DATKEW010000157.1:0-3141 GCA_035511785.1 Mycobacterium sp. | reverse complement strand
ACGGCGTTGACCCGAACGCCGGACGGGCCGAATTCGGCCGCCCATGCTTTGGTCAGCAGCTGGATGGCGGCTTTGCTTGCCCCGTATAGCGACATTCCGGCCTGGCCGAAGTTGGCCACCATTGTGCTGATGTTGACGATGGCGCCGCCACCGCGCTCGGCCATTCGGGGGTGCCAGGTCGGCGACCAGGAAGTAGGGGGCGCGCACGTTGACGTCGAAGACGGCGTCGAACTCGTCGACGGCCACTTGTGGTGTGGGACCGACGGGGAACAGGCCGGCGCTGTTGACCAGGACGTCGACGTGTCCTGCCAGATTCGTGGCGGCGCGGCTAAGGTCCGCACGCTGTCGATCTGACCGAGGTCGGCGGCGAGGAAATCGGCGCGCCCGCCGGTGGCACGAATCGTGTCCACGACAGTGTCGCCGCGCGTCTTGTCCCGGCCACTGATGATGACGTGGGCGCCGCGGGCGACGAGTTGTTCGGCCACCACCCGCCCGATGCCGCTGGTGCTGCCGGTGACGAGGGCTGTTTTACCGACGAAGTCCTCAGTCACGTTTGTCTTATGAGCGGTGGCGCGGTCCCGCGCTCGTGGATGGGCGACCGCGGGACCGCCCCGGGTCATGAGAGGGTGGCGAGGGCGTCGAGGATGTCGGCGACTTCGGTGCGGGTGGCGTAGTTGGGGTGCACGTCGATCCAACGGATCACCCCGGTTGGGTCCACGATGACGACGGTGGGCATGGGTAGCCCGTAGGTGCCGTCGGCGTTGGCGTTGGGCAAATCGAGACCGATCGTGCGTTGCGCGGCTTGGGCGTCGTCGGTGGGCGCGGTCAGCACGCCGAGACGGTTGGCGATCTTGTTGCCTGGGTCAGACAGAACCGTGAAGGTCAGCTCGTTTTTCTCCTTGGCGGTCAGGGAACCGTCTGGCTTCTGCGGGCTGATGGCCACCAGCGCGATGTCTTTGTCGGCCAGCGTCGGGGCCAGGTCGTCTTGGTAGGCGCGCAGCGCCAGGTTGCAATAGGGGCACCAGGCGCCGCGGTAGAGCACCGCGACTGCGGTGCGCCCGCTCAGTGCGCTCGACAGGGTGGTCGCCGCGCCATTGAGGTCGAGGACGTCGAAATCGCCTAGCGTGTCGCCGGGTTCAGCGACGCCGGTCGGGATTCCGCGGGCATCCAGCGCGGCCTGCTCGGCGCCGAACGCGCCGAGTACCTCGTCGGGGATTTGACCCGCCATCCCCTCGTGCATCTTGGCGACTCGAGCGGCGATCGTGGTCCGGGCATCAGCAGCGGTTGTCATCAATGGGCCTTTCACGTGGAGGCCGGTGCCACAAAACGGGTTCCGGCATGGGTTCGATTTCTAAGACGACGCCAGCCTGCGTGCAGAAAAATGGAGTGTCAACTCCAAAAAATCAGGAGCGCCGCAGCAGATTCTGGAGTTGACACTCCATTTTGTGCGGACTCCAATGGGCTCCAGACATAACGAGGTGAGTGAAGGGCCGGATGTGACAGGAGAGTTCGCGGGCCAAACCGCGCTGGTTACCGGAGGTACAACGGGGATCGGGCGGGTGGTGGCCGATCAGCTTGCCGCGGGCGGGGCCCACGTCGTCATCAGCGGTCGCGATTTAGCCCGTGGACAGGCCGCCCGGGCGGCCCTGACTGAGTGTGGCGGGATAGCGGAGTTCATCTCGGCCGACCTCGCCGAGGTCAACGATGTTCGGCGACTGGCCGAGCGCGCTCTTGAACTGGGCGAAGGCCACGTCGACATCGTGATCAACAACGCCGCGCTCTACCCGCATCTGTCCACCGCCGACCAAGACGTCGACGAGCTGACCCGGCTGTTCTGCGTCAACGTGCGCGCACCGTTTCATTCTCACCAAAGCGCTGGTGCCGCATATGATCCGGCGCGGCCAGCCGAAGCGGAGGAGATCGCCAACATCGTCACCTTCCTCGCTTCACCCCGCGCAAGCTACGTCTCCGGGGCCAACGTCGTCGTCGACGGCGGTGTCACCGCCTAAGCCGGCATGATCATGTGTCCCAAAGTCCCGCTCCGGCAGACGGTGTCAACACCGCGCATGTCAAGCAATCCAGAGAAAGCAGCTCCAAATGCCGACCACTGCACCAGAGAAACTGACCCCCAAAGGCCGCGCGACCCGAGACCGGATCGTGGCCGCCGCCGCCGAATTGATGTTGCAGCGCGGGGTGGCCCGCACCACGATCGAGGACATTCAGGAAGCCGCGGCGGTGAGCACCTCGCAGATGTATCACTACTTCGCCGACAAAGGTGACCTCGTCGCAGCCGTCATCGACTTCCAGACCGACCAGGTCCTCGCGGTACAACATCTCGGTTTGGACCGCCTGGAATGCCTCGAAGACCTGCGCCGGTGGCGCGACATCATGGTGGACATGGTGCGCGGCCTGGGCTGTGTCGGCGGCTGCCCCATCGGATCGCTAGCCAATGAACTCGCCGAAACCGACCCGCTCGCCCGCGCGCAAGTCGCACGGTCATTTGTTCAGTGGGAGATTATGATTCGCGACGGACTCAACGTCATCGCCGCTCGCGGGGAGCTACCCGACGGAACCGACGTCGACATCCTGGCACTGGCGATGCTGGCGGCCATCCAGGGCGGTTTGCTGCTCAGCGAGGTGCGCCGCGACACCGCCCCACTGGAAGCAGCCGTCGACACCATGATCGAACACCTCCGCACCCTCGGTGTCCACTAGATCACCGCGCCGGCGAAGCTGTCGCAACTCGTCAACCCTCGCCTCTAGGATCCGCCACGAAGATGAAAGGGGGCTGTCCGCCATTTTGATGACAATTCCGCCAACCCGCAGGTAGAGCCATCGCGATCCGCCACGGTCTTTGAGAACCGACAGGAGCGGGTCAACCGACGTCATGCATGTTCGGCGATCCACGCGGTCGTGAAGCGCTGCAACGCGGGAATGTTCTCGGCCAGACCGGCTCCCATGGACTTCTCGAGTCTGCCGCCCAACAACGGGATTTTGATTTCGACTCGCACAGCGAAGCGCATTTGCGAGCCGCTGCCCGCAGGCTCCAGCCACGCTTCCGCACCGCCAGATCCCAACCCGCCGGAAGCCGAGACGCGCACCTGACCCCGTACCTGGCGGTCACCGACCGGTCTCCACGTC
>DATKEW010000156.1:0-2968 GCA_035511785.1 Mycobacterium sp. | reverse complement strand
TACAACGTCTACACCGGGGAATTGGGGGGCACGGTGATGCCGACGGCGGCCCGGCTGGGCCTTGAGCCTCCTCGGTTCTGTGCCGAATGTGGACGCCGAATGGTTGTACAGGTTCGCCCCGACGGCTGGCGGGCGCGATGCTCGCGGCACGGAGAGGTGGACTCGGCCGACATGGAGGCACAGCGGTGACCGAACGTTCCGGGCCGGAGCTTGCCAGCGCCTCCCGGACGTCGCGGGCACGCGCGATCGTCATTGCGGCGCTGGGGTTCTCGGCCACCGGCGTGTTGATCGGCGGCCTGTGGGCGTGGATTGCTCCGCCGATCCATGTGGTGGTGGCGATCACCCGCGCGGGTGAGCGGGTGCACGACTACCTGGGCACTGAATCCCAGCACTTCTTCGACGCCCCATGCCTGATGTTGGGTCTCTTGACGATGGTGGCGGTGGTGGCGCCGGTATTGGCGTGGCAATGGCACGAGCGTCGAGGTCCGAAGATGGTCGTCGGGCTGTCGGTCGGCATGGCGATCGCCGCCGTGGTTGCCGCAGTGGTAGGTGCGCTCGTGGTGCGGCTGCGCTATGGCGCGTTGAACTTCGACGCCGTGCCGCTGTTCGGACGCCCATCGGTGGCGTACGTCGTCCAGGCGCCGCCGGTGTTCTTCGGCCTGGCACCGCTGCAGGCGGCGGCTACCGTGTTGTGGCCCGCGGCGATGGCCGCCCTGGTATATGCCCTGCTTGCGGCCGGGAATGCACGCGACGACCTGGGGGGCCTTCCGGTAGCCGATCAGGCATCACCGGCGCTGCCGATGGAGCCGGAAGCCTCCGTCTCATAGCGGTCGGTGGCGTACCTCCCGGCCGGTGATGACCTTGGCCGCGATCACGGCCAGTCGTGCCATACCGGCGTAGGTCATCGGGTTGAACGCCGTCGGCCACACGGTTCTGACGAGATGGTCGCTCAGCGGCCGGCGGGCGAACCGGTCGGTGAGCCAACGAAGCGTCATCGGGGCGGACAGCGGGTGCAGCAGCATGTGCTCGTTGAACGCGTCGCGGTGGTAGCTGACGTCGGCGCCGCCGGCCGAATACGCATCGGCCAGGTCATCGATGTCTTTGACGTCGATCAGATAGTCATGCACGGCCTGCACGATCAATACCGGCGGTGTCGGCACCACCGCGCCCAGTTTGATGGTCTGAAAGACGTGCGAGACCTCCGGTGTGGACAGAATGTCCTCGAGCGGCTCGTCGAGATAGTCGCCCATGTCCTTGCCGGCCATCCGGAAGACCGCTTCCACGGTCGTCATCTTCTCCAGCGAGTCCAGCAGGGCGCGCCCCTCGTCACTGGTGTGCTCTTTGATCACGCGGTCCAACTCGGGGTAGACGTGCGCGAGCGCGGCCACTACCAGTGCGGGCAGCCCGGCGAAGAATTTGCCGTTGAGCCGGCGGAAGGTGTTGCCCAGGTCGCCGACCGGAGAACCCAGCACCGCCCCGACGATGTCCAGCTCGGGTGCGTAGTCGCCACACATTTCGGCAGCCCAGGCGCTGGCCAGTCCACCGCCGGAGTATCCCCACAGCCCGATCGGCGCCGAGGGGGACAACCCGATGCGGTCCGAATTCAGCGCGGCCCTGATCCCGTCGAGGATGCGGTACCCCGGTTCGTACGGCGCGCCCCACGAGCCCGCGAGACCCTCGTGGTCGGGCACCGAGACCGCCCAACCTTCGGCGACAGCGGCGGCGACCAACAACAGCTCCACCTGGGCCAGCGAACCGAGGGCTTTCGCCCTTCTGCGCAGCGCATATGACGGAAAACAGCGGGACGACACGGCGTCGATCGCGCACTGATAAGACAGCAGCGGACAGGTCTGGCCTTGAGCCAACTCCGCCGGGACGATCACCGTGCTGACGGTCGCCTCGGGCTTGCCGTTCATGTCCATCGTCCGGTAGAGCAGCTGAGTGGCTTTGACCGGTTGCCGTATCAGACCGAAAAACGCCAGCTCGACCTCGCGCGAGCGCAGCACAGTGCCGGGCTCAGCGTGCTGAAAGCCGGACGGCGGCTGGTAGAACGGGTCGTCGGAGGGCAGCAGCGGACGTATCTTGCGCTGCAGCCCCTCGTGCTGTGGCCGGCCGATCCACTCGGCGCCACGCTTACCTGCCAGATTGCCGAGCTCAACCATTGAGGATCCCTTCTTGGCCAACCGGCATTCTTGCGCATGAACGCCCGGTAACTGAAGCGCAATCGCCGCGTTGTGAGCCAGTTCTCGTCCGCGCAGGCGGGTTGCCGGCGCCACTCTTATAGCTAACTTACTGGCACGTCACCATTTGGCGTTTCCGTTAGCCCGCCGGGCGGGATTCAACCGCTGATTCAGAGCAGGCCAGGCAGGCCTGGAGGCTTCAGCGCGGCGAATTCATCGGTAACCCTCAGCTGGGAGTCGGTGAAGTGGTACAGCGCCGCCGGCCGTCCGCCACTGCGGCCGGACTGCGCGATGGTGCCGGTCTGGGTGATGACCCCGCGGCGGGCCAGTACGCGTTGCAGATTCGTCGCGTCGACCTGGTGGCCCAGGGCGGCGCCGTAGATGTCCCTAAGGGTTGAAAGCGCGAATTCCTTTGGCGCCAAGGCAAACCCGATGTTGGTGTACGACATCTTGGCGACCAGCCTGGTGTGGGCGTGGTTCACCATCGGGCCGTGGTCGAATGCCATCGGCGGCAGATCGCTGACCGGATGCCAGCGGGTGTCGGGCGGAAGTTCGGGGGTTGCGGGGGAGGGCACAAGGCCGAGGAACGTCGACGCGATGGTGCGTGCCCCCGGAACGCGGTTCGGGTCGGAGAACACAGCCAGTTGTTCCAGGTGAGCTATTTCACGCAGGTCTACTTTCTCGGCGAGCTGCCTGCGAACCGAGCTGGTCAGATCCTCGTCGTCACCGAGGCGGCCGCCCGGAAGTGACCACGTTCCTGCCTCCGGTTCGAGTGCACGCTGCCACAA
>DATKEW010000155.1:0-4084 GCA_035511785.1 Mycobacterium sp. | reverse complement strand
GGGTCGAACGAGGTCACCAGCACCGGCCGCCTGCGGCTCTCCCGCACCACGAGAGGGGCCAGCCGTCCCATGGTGGTGCGGTCGCGCTCGCGGGTCGCGTCCTCCATCGAGGTCTTGACGTCGAAGTCGACGCCGACCCCGGCGGGCAGCGCCTCGAGGAGCTCCTCCAGACGTAGCGAGCCCCGGTCGGCCGCCTCGTCCCCGGTGATGTCGGCGTAGAAGACGCCGTCGTCGTCGGCCGGGTTGTGCGCCACGACCAGCAGGTCGTCGGAGGTGCGGCGGACGTCTACCTCGAGCCAGTCGACACCGTGCCGCACCGCCGCGAGGAAGGATTCGAGGGTGTTCTCCAGGAGCCCGTCGACGGTTCCTCGGCCGCAGCCCCGGTGGCCGAGGATCGCGGGCGAGGGGCCGAAGACCCGCTCGGAGCCGTTCGGGAAGACGTCGCTGCCATTCATAACGCGCCGCCGAGCCTGGTGCCGCACCTCCCCGGGTCGCTGCCGGGGCGGGGTCACGCGGCGGGCGTGACGGTCCTGCTCACCTCCGTGTTCGCACGCTCGAGGTCATCGGCGAAGTCCACCTCAACGACGAAGCAATCTGAGATGTCCAACGCCTGAACACGCAGCCGGCCCTCGTTGATCGCGGATTCCATGCCGCGTTCGAAGAAGTCCTGGTCGGTGCAGCGCTCGAGGTGCTCGATCAGCGCCGCCTTGTCGGCGGACGCCACGTAGTTGATTCCCACTGCCTCACCGCGCCCGTCGATGACGGACTTGGAGAGCTCTGTCAGGTACCCGTCGGCATCGGTGCGGTATTTGACCTCTTCCTCGCCGACGGCGGCGGTGTTCACGCAGGCGAACGTGCGATCACTTTCGATCAACGCCTGGGCCCGCTGCAGCAGGCGAGGGTTGAACACCACATCGCCATTTAGCCACAGAACGCCCCCCGAGTGTGAGGTGCGCAGGGCCTTCAGCAGGCTCCGCGCGGTGTTAGTTTCGTCATACCGCTCGTTGTAGACGAACCGGACCTCCGGCGCGGCCCCCATGATCAGGTCGTACCGGAAGCCGACGACCACGGCGATCCGGGCGGTGTCGGCGAAGGCCTGGCGGAGGTTGTCCAGCTGGTGGCGGAGGATGCTCCTGCCGTCGGCGAGAGGGGTGAGCGGCTTGGGCAGCGGCACGCCGAGCCGCGTGCCAAGTCCCGCGGCCAGGATGATGATCTGGATCTCCCTCATGCCAACCTTCTCGTTGTGGGTGCGTGGTGGAACGGCGTGTCGCGTGCCGACGGGGCTTGTGCCTACGAGGCCAGGGGCCGCCGGTCCCGCCTCTGCCGCGCGGCCAGGGCTTCCTCGACGGCCTCCAGGAAGCGCTTGGTGCTCTCCCCGGGCGCCGGGTCGCCGAAGTAGTAGCCGCGCATCGCCTCTCGCTCGACGCGGTACGCGTCCCGCGCCAGCCGCTCGGCGAGCGTGCCGGTCAGCGAAGCGACCGTGGCGGCGTCCACCACGTCGGCGCAGCGGCTCACCGGAGCCTCGGCGTTCAGCCGGGCACGGTCGTTGCGGCGGTCGGCGACGAACAGCGGCTTGTCGACGTGCAGATACAGGAAGTCCAGGCCGACCGAGGAGACGTCGGTGATTAGCACGCTGCAACCGCGGAAGACAGCCAGGATGTCGGCGTTGATCAGGACCCGGTGGCCCGCGGCGGGCTCCCGGCGCGCGGCATGCTCCACCAGCCCGACGATCCGCCGGTGCGCCGCCGCCATGCCGGGGTCGGTACTGCTCGCCCCCCGCGGGTGCGGCTTGTAGACCACGCGGACGTCCGGCAGCGCGAGCGCGGCGGCCGCGATGTCCGGGCCGTGGGCGTCGACCGAGGTGAAGTTGTTCGCGGCGTTCTCGCCCTCCCAGGTGGGGGCGTAGAGAACGGTGCGCCGTGCCGTCGGGGGCAGGACGGGCTCGGGGCGCAGGTCGAGCTGCGGGCGGCCGACCGGGACGAACCTGCGCTCGTCGAACTCGATCAGCGCCTCCCGGTAGCGCCGCAGCGCGGCCTCACCGGCCACCAGGACGCGGTCGTACGCCTTAGCCTGGTTGCTCGCCATGCAGACCTTGTCGCTCTCGCCGTGGTTCACGTAGATATGGATCATCCCGGTGGCGGCCAGCGAGTGGAAGTTCAGCGCGGAGTTGTTGACATAGATCGCCGCCTTGAGGTCGCCATCGCCGTACAGCTGGACGAGCTGCGCCAGCTTCGGCACGCACACGCGGGGCAGCCGAGTGAGTCGCCCCACCTCCGCGTAGGTCTGCGGGTGGCGCGTCACCACCAGGACCCGATGAGCCCGATCGAGCAGCTCGAACACGGGGAGCCACTGGCGGAGTTGATACAGCCGGCCGGGGTCGTCCGCGAAGTACACGACCAGCTCTCCCGGCACGGGCTGGCCAGACACCCACCCGGTGGTGGAAGGAACCTGGGAGCACACAAGACACCTCCGCAACACGCCCGGGGTGAGACCCAGTTTCCCCTCAGGACAAGCATCATCGCCATAAGTCGACGCCGAAATGATCCGCTCGTGTGCGCATCAGCCTCTCAGTCCCGCGGCTCGTGATCGCACCGAGGAGAACAGGGGCGTCTTTTTGCTGGTGGCGGTCAAAAGCGTTTACCAGGGCGTCGGGCCTCCCAGGAACACTAATCGCCTACCTACCCCGCGGTGGCGGGGCCGCGCGTCGGGCGCTAGTTAAAATGCCGGTGGAATCTCTTCAACGCCCCTAGGGCTGGTCACCGGACCGCCACCGAATTCAGCCAGGAGGAATGTCATGGCGGTAAGAGCCATGGCGCTGATGGTCCTCGCCGTAGGGCCGGCCGCGCCGGCCTATGCGGACGCCACTGACGACGCATTCATAGCCAACCTCAACACCTCCGGCATGAATTACGGCGCACCCGAGAGAGCAATCCAGGTCGCGAAAACTGTCGTCTGCGGCACCCTCAGCGATAACCCCAACACCAGCAACGCGGATCTGATCGCCAAGGTCACCAACGCCACCAACTGGCCACCGCTTAATGCTGCCTACTTCACGGGAGCTGCCATCCAAGCCTACTGTCCCCAGTACGGCTCCCTCGCTCCCCCTACTCTCCCCAGCACGGCTCCGTCGCTCCCCCCAAAGCCGGGGGTTCACCCAGCGTGAACGCGAAATGCTGCACCCCACCAAGCGCCGAAGATATAGTTCGCCACTCCGAGCCCGCAGCAAGCAATAGAAAGACATTCGCCCAAACATGTTGCAGCCGTCCGCGTTCGCGACACCAAACACGTTGCAGCAGAAGACATCCCGGCTACCACAGAGTGTATGCCGATTCCGGCCCGACATTTCCGCGTTCCGCCAAACGTTCACCCTCGCGTTCGACCAGATGGCATGTGACGAACTTTAGCCGGCAGAAGTGACGAACGTCATAGCCTGATCAGCGTCAATTAGGTCATCCTAACAGTTCGTTTGTATATCTAATGGCTGGGAGCGCGATGGCCAACCTTGACTTTGCCTATGACCTGACCCTCGATGAGGCGCGTCGGCGCAGCGCAGTGCTCGAAGCGATAGGTGACGACTGGGACCCCATCGCCGTGCTCGCCGAGGAACAGAAGGCCTACGACATGCTGTACTCGGATCTGGACGAGGAGCAACAGCGGGTCTACGACGAGCTGGTCCGCGCCGCCCGAACGGACGGCTGATCGTGTTACCGATTGATCCGACCGCCGACCGCAGCCGCCGCGCATGGCTGCCCTGCCCGTGCTGTGATCACGGCGCCAAATGTGGTGATTGCCGGGACCGTCGAAACTGCGATACGCACTGGCAGTACCTGCTGAGCAACAAGGGGACGCTGGTGCACCTGCAGTGCTCGGATTGCGGTTATCTCTGGTCGACCGACACCCATCGCCGCACGCGCCGGCGCGCCGCTTGAGCCGCTAGGGGGCGGCTTCCGGCCGCGGCCAGTGCGGGCGTGTGGTGATGACATCACGTGACCGTGTGGTTCCCCGATCTCGCGCTGGCCGATCGACTGGCTGATGCGGCAATTCGTACCGGCGGGTCAGCAGAAGCGAATTTCATTCGCGCCCA
>DATKEW010000154.1:0-5068 GCA_035511785.1 Mycobacterium sp. | reverse complement strand
TCAGTCCTTTGCGTTCGCGGCGTGTTCTTCGACCGGGTCAGGGAAGAACCGACCGAGCACAAGGCGAACTGCGCAGGGGTGGTTTGCATGGCGACAAGCACTCGATCCGCGGCGATACCGGTTACCCGGGTGACGGCGGCGATTTCGGTGACAAGACGTGTGGTTTCGGCCTCCGGGTGGCCCGCCCGAAACAAGCTCGTGACCAAAACCGGGCTCGCGGGCACACCGCCGGTGTAAACGCTGTCGGCGGGTAACTCGTGAAACACGACGTTGATATAGGTGGTGGGCACGTGATTGATCGGGGAATGGGTCCGCGTGATCTCCCTAGCCAGCGCGGACTTTTGCTGGGCATTCGGTGTCGATTCTGTGGTCGTGCAGGTATAGATCGGCATGCTGATCCTTCATTGGGGCTGATACGCAGAGCGCTTCTGCCGTAACGCACCTGGTGAGTCAGCCTCTGTCGGCCAGGTGCGTGGATCAATCGGTTCCGTGATGAAATCCCTACGTAGGGTGAGAAAACCAACCACGTTTGCGTGGCGCGGCCCAACGATGCGTCCCGCCACCGGCCATGTAATCGCTTGCCAAAGTTGCTTATTCGGATTCGTAAGGTGTCTCCATCCACGCGAAACCGGACACCGGCGCCCTGACGGCCGGGTGCAACGACGGATGCTCCTTCTCTTGGCGCTCACAACGTCGCAGGCCAGGGTTCCGGCCAGCAACCCCGCACGGCTAAGCTGCCGACTAGGCGGGTGTCAAGAAGCCCAGCCGTCTGGAAGGGGTGCTCATGTCCACCAAGGGATCCAACAAGGTTTACGTCATCGGCGTCGGCATGACGAAGTTCGAGAAGCCGGGCCGCCGCGAGGGCTGGGACTACCCGGACATGGCTCGCGAGTCCGCGACCAACGCGCTGCAGGATGCCCGCATCGGCTATCGCGATGTGGAGCAGGGCTATGTCGGCTACGTCGCCGGCGATTCGACGTCCGGGCAGCGGGCGCTCTACGAGCTGGGCATGACCGGCATTCCGATCGTCAACGTCAACAACAACTGCTCAACAGGTTCGACGGCGCTTTTCCTGGCGGCGCAGGCGATCCGCGGCGGGATCGCCGACTGCGCTATCGCGCTCGGCTTTGAGAAGATGCAACCCGGCTCGCTGAGCGGGGGCGCCCAGGACCGCGAATCGCCGATGGGCAAGCACGTCAAGGCGATGGCCGAGATCGACGAGTTCGCGATGCCCGTCGCACCATGGATGTTCGGCGCCGCAGGCCGCGAGCACATGAGGCAATACGGCACCACCGCAGAACATTTCGCCAAGATCGGCTACAAGAACCACAAGCACTCCGTCAACAACCCGTTCGCGCAGTTCCAACAGTCCTACACCCTCGACGACATCCTGGCGTCGCGGATGATCTCCGACCCGCTCACCAAGCTGCAGTGCTCGCCGACGTCGGACGGTTCGGGCGCGGCGATCGTGGCTTCGGAGTCCTTCGTCGACAGCCGCGGGCTGGGCGGCCAGGCCGTGGAGATCGTCGGCCAGGCCATGACGACCGACTTCTCGTCGACCTTCGACGGAAGCGCCAAAAACCTCATCGGCTATGACATGAATGTGCAAGCCGCACAACGTGTTTACGATCAATCCGGCCTGGGTCCCGAGGATTTCCAGGTGATCGAACTGCATGACTGCTTCTCGGCCAACGAGCTGTTGCTCTACGAGGCCCTTGGCCTGTGCGGCCCCGGTGAGGCGCCAAAGTTGATCGACAACGGCGACACCACCTATGGCGGACGCTGGGTGGTCAACCCGTCCGGCGGCCTGATCTCCAAGGGGCACCCGCTGGGCGCGACCGGGCTGGCGCAGTGTGCCGAACTGACCTGGCAGCTGCGCGGAATCGCCGACAAGCGTCAGGTCGACAACGTGTCCGCCGCTTTGCAACACAACATCGGGTTGGGCGGAGCAGCCGTCGTCACCGCTTACCAACGCGCCGACCGCTAAACCCAACTTTGGGGCCTGAGTCAGGCCACCACCCAGATCGCCCGGGCCGCCGGGCTGCCGAGATCGACTGTGGCCTCGGCGCCGTCGGCTGATTGGATCGCCACCGAGATCATGCCGGCGAACTCACGGCGGGTCAGCACCCGCAGCCGTGAGTCGAGATTGATCCCGACGCTGGCGAAATAGCGCAGCATCTCCGGGTCGGAATCGGAGATTCGGGCCACCGTCCCGGTGTCTCCGTCCCCGCACACCCACAGCTGACGGGCCGGCGGTGTGGGCACTTGCCCATCGGAGGCCGGGATCGGGTCACCGTGCGGATCGCGCCGCGGAAATCCCAGCTTGGCGTCGATACGGGCCACCAAACGGTCCGACACCGCGTGTTCGAGCACCTCGGCCTCGTCGTGGACCTCGTCCCAGCCGTAGCCGAGCTCGTTGACCAGGAAGGTCTCCAGTAGCCGGTGCCGGCGCACCATCTCCAGCGCCGCGCGCCGTCCCGCCTCGGTCAAGGTCACCGCGCCGTACTTCTCGTGGTCCACCAGGCCTTGCTCGGCGAGCTTGCGAATCGACTCGGAGGCCGTGCTGGCGGAGACCCCGATCTTCTCGGCCAGCATCTTGGTGCTGACCCTCTCCCTCGACCACTCCTGGGCATTCCAGATGACCTTCAGATAGTCCTGGCCAACCGCGGTGAGACCGCCAGGCTCTTCGTCAGCCCTCACAACCGAAAAGTCTAGGCAATCTACGCCTGATCTGGCGTGCTGCCCGGCGCGGGCGGTACCGGGCAATCCGTATTCGCACGCCGTCGCGCCACTCGGCGCCGTAGGCTTGCGGTCGTGCAGCGGTGGCGGGGCCAAGACGAGATCCCCACGGACTGGGGCAGATGCGTGCTCACGATCGGAGTTTTCGATGGCGTGCATCGTGGTCACGCCGAACTCATCGCGCACGCGGTGAAAGCCGGCCGCACCCGCGACGTCCCGACCGTGTTGATGACATTCGATCCGCACCCGATGGAAGTGGTCTATCCCGGTAGTCATCCCGCCCAGCTGACGACGCTGACCCGGCGCGCCGAGCTCGTCGAAGAGTTGGGTATCGACGTCTTCCTGGTGATGCCGTTCACGAGCGATTTCATGAAACTCACGCCGGAGCGCTACGTCCACGAGTTGCTGGTGGAAAACCTTCATGTGGTGGAGGTCGTGGTGGGTGAGAACTTCACCTTCGGCAAGAAGGCGGCCGGCAACGTCGACACCCTGCGCAAGGCCGGTGAGCGATTCGGGTTCGCGGTGGAGTCGATGTCGCTGCTCTCCGAGCACCACAGCAACGAAACCGTGACGTTCTCTTCCACCTACGTCCGGTCCTGTGTGGACGCCGGCGACATGGTGGCGGCCACCGAGGCGCTGGGCCGCCCGCATCGCGTCGAAGGTGTCGTGGTCCGCGGTCACGGCCGGGGCGCCGAGTTGGGTTTTCCCACCGCCAACGTGGCGCCGCCGATGTATTCGGCCATCCCGGCCGACGGCGTGTATGCCGCCTGGTTCACCGTGCTCGGGCACGGGCCGGTGACCGGCACCGTCACCCCAGGCGAGCGCTACCAGGCCGCGGTGTCCGTCGGCACCAATCCGACCTTCTCCGGACGCACCCGCACCGTCGAGGCGTTCGTCCTCGACACGGCCGCTGACCTGTACGGACAGTATGTGGCGCTGGACTTCGTCGCACGCATCCGCGGACAGCGCAAGTTCGACTCGGTGCGCGATCTCGTCGCCGCGATGGACAAGGACACCGACCGGGCGCGCGCCCTGCTGTCGGCGGGCTGACCACCGCCGACGATTCGGGGCGGGCACCGCTCGGCTGCTAAACTGCCGGACGACATCGGCGCGTGCTGCGGTTCGCGGTGGCCGCGCCGTAGAAATCCATGATCGCGGACCAATTGATGGAGATATTTCGTGGCGCTTACGGCCGAGCAGAAAAAGGAAATTCTCAGCCAGTACGGCTTGCATGACACCGATACCGGATCCCCGGAGGCGCAGATCGCGTTGCTGACCAAGCGGATCGCGGACCTGACCGAGCACCTCAAGGTGCACAAGCACGACCACCACTCGCGGCGGGGATTGCTGCTGTTAGTTGGGCGCCGGCGGCGGCTGATCAAGTACGTGTCCCAGATCGACGTCGAGCGGTACCGCTCGCTCATCGAGCGGCTGGGCCTGCGCCGCTGACCCGGGCGGCGAAGCCCGGCAAATCCCGAGTCCGTCCTGGCAGGCCAGTTCACCCGTGTAGAGTGGGGGCGTTCTGGGCCGACTCGGCCTGAGCAAACGGTGCGGTTCGCGCAGATCCGCGTGCGCCGTTCCAGCGTGTCACGACGGGAGCAGCCCAGTCTGTATCGGGCGGTCTTCGGTAGTGGCTGCCGGGCTCTCCGGATCTGGGGCAGGTCGGCCGCTTCGATCGATGGCCGTAGCCGTATTCAGGCATTGAGCTCTTAGGAGCTCTTGGGCAAGCTCTCAGGCTGACTCGCGGGCCCGTACGGGCCCGCGAGAAGTCCTGCGGGCCCTCCGGGTTGCGCGTGACGACGCGAAACAGCTGAATAACCCAGAGAGGCCGTACGGACAACGTTATGTCTGTAGCTGAAATTGAAGAGGGCGTGTTCGAGGCGACCGCCATTATCGACAACGGGAGCTTCGGCACCCGGACCAT
Organism: Mycobacterium sp.; assembly: GCA_035511785.1. Lineage (GTDB taxonomy): Bacteria > Actinomycetota > Actinomycetes > Mycobacteriales > Mycobacteriaceae > Mycobacterium. Next base: position 405 of record DATKEW010000154.1, on the reverse strand, counting down.
TCGTTTCGAGACCGGTCGGTTGGCTCTGCAGGCCGCCGGCGCGGTAGTCGCCTACCTCGACGACGAAAACATGCTGCTGTCGGCGACCACCGCGAGCAAGACTCCCAAGGAACACTTCGACTTCTTCCCGCTGACGGTCGACGTCGAGGAGCGAATGTATGCCGCCGGGCGTATCCCGGGCTCGTTCTTCCGTCGTGAGGGGCGGCCGTCCACCGACGCGATCCTGACCTGCCGGCTCATCGACCGCCCGCTGCGCCCGTCGTTCGTCGACGGCCTGCGCAACGAAATCCAGATCGTGGTGACGATCCTGAGCCTGGACCCAAACGATCTTTACGACGTGCTGGCGATCAACGCCGCGTCGGCCTCCACCCAGCTGGGCGGCCTGCCGTTCTCCGGCCCCATCGG
>DATKEW010000153.1:0-5598 GCA_035511785.1 Mycobacterium sp. | reverse complement strand
GATGGGGCAGCGCGCGGGCCGCCGCCCGTGCAGGCCCGGCCGACAAGGCCTAGTCGCCGCTTGGATCGGGATCGGACAGGCTCGCGTCGGCGAGTTCGGCCGCTGTCGGCAACCGCAGTGAGACCAGCCCGGCGAACGTCTCCTCCTCGACTTCCACCCGGTTGACGGTCACATGCACCGGGACCCACCCGCCGTCGTTGCCCGGCATGCGCAGCACCCCGCTGGTGGCCCCGCCGGCGAACTCCGCGGTCATGGCGGCCATCCTCGCCTGGTCGCTGGGATGCATCCGCGGGGCATCGGCCGCGACACGTCGCCAGTCATAGAAGGGGCACGGCTCATCGAGCCATTTCAACAGAGTCCAGCTGCTCGGATCGAACAACGCCCGGTGCACACCCGGCTGCGCCAACCCGTGCAGGATCCGCCCCGCGAGTCGGTCGCGTGGCCGCGCCGGGTCGGCCGGTTCGGCGCGCCAATTCATCCCCCGCGCGATCACGTGGTCGCGGCCATCCGGACCCGGCTCCAGTCCATTGCGAGCGACGAAGCTCACCCGGATGTGATTGCCCTGCCAATCGGTGTCGTCCCAGGTGTCGCACAGGGTCTGCCCTGGTTGGGACTTGACCGCCGCCGCGAGCGCCTTGCCTTCGTTGGGTTTGAGATCACCCGACGGCCAAATGTCCGCGAATGCGCGACGCTGCGGGTCCTCGACCTCGGGATTCCTGCCTATGTTGACCAGCGATTCCGGCGTATCGGTGGCCACTTTGAGGGTCATATCCCATTTCAGCGGGCCCGGGATCGGCCGCTCCGGCGGTTCGGCCTCAGCCGGCCCGCTCCAGATATGCACACCGTGCATGCGGCCGTCGGACATCAACACCGGCTCGGCGCGGATCACCCGGTGACTTTTGGGTGTGATGCTGACCAGGCTTTGGCCGTTTTGCAACGACTCGGCGATTGCGCTCTGGATGGCAGCAAGGTGCGGATTACGCCGCAGAAACACGGTAACCGGGACGAGATTTTTCAATTGACGGCCTAGCGCTACTACGGCCGGTTCCTTGCCCAGCGTTTCCACAAGCAGCCAGTCGGAGGCCATACCTCGACATTTTACCTGGTCATCCAGCGGATAACTCGTTGCCTCCCTGCCCAATCCGGCGACATTTGACGGCGGTCAACCTAAGGGTGACCTTTACACATCAGCCGGTGACTTGCACAAGTTAGCGCGGCCGGGTATTTTGCTGCTGCACCCATTGGGATCGCGAACGGATTGCGTTGTCCGACCGTTCGCCGCACTGCTTCGTAATTTCGGCATGTGCGCGTTTCTTCGGCAGTGAGGAAAGGCGCTGCATGGCGGCTGCCACGACACAGACACGTGGAAGTCGACCGTCGAGGGGTCGGTCGTCATCGCTATGTCTCGCCCTCGTGAGTCAGCGCTGTGAGCACCAAGCGCAACACGCGCACTGCCCCGGCTTTGTCCAGTGGTTCGTTACCGCTGCCGCATTTCGGTGACTGCACGCAGGACGGGCATCCCGACGGGCATTCGCATGCCTCGATAGCGGCAGCGGTAGCGCCCAGCCAGGTGCTCGCCCGGCGGAAACCCTGCTCGGCGAAGCCCGCCCCGCCCGGATAGCCGTCATAGACGAAGACGCTGGGCAGTCCGTCCCATTCGGGGCCCACCGCGGTGGACAAACCGCCGATGTCGCCGCGGTCACAGCTGGCCACCAGGGGGAGCAGTCCGATCGCGGCGTGCTCGGCGGCGTGTAGCGATCCGGGGATCTGCGGCGCGTCGATCCCATTGCGGCTCAGGGCCTCCGGTGTGATGGTGTACATCACCGCGGTGGTGGCCAGGGTGTGGGCCGGCATATCCAGCTCGATGAAGTCGATCACCTCCCCGCTCAGCCGACGGCGCAAATAGCCGACGACTCGACTGGTGACGCTGACGGGTACCAGGCCCAGCGTGACCGATCCGAAGACTCGGCGTTCACCCTCTCCGGTGACCGCGATGTCAGTGAGTTCTCTTGCGAACGTGGCATATCCGGGATCTTCGCCGTGAACGAAAGCCATGCCCTCTTCGAAGTCCAGCGAATCGACAACGTAACTCTCACCCTGGTGCAGGTATACCGCCCCGGGGTGCACCGAAGCGGCGGCCTGGCCGACACCGGCGGTCCCCAGCAACCGTCCGGTCTCGCTCTCCACGATGACGATCTGGCCGCCCGTCGACCCCCGAATGTCCACAGCCGGATGCGGATCCACGCCCGGCGCCGGGTAGTACCTGCCGGAACGTCGCCGCAGCAGCCCGTCGTCGACCAGCGCCTCCGCCACCTCCTCGGCGCCCAGTGTGCGCACCTCGGCTTCGTCTAACGGCAACTCCGTTGCAGCACAGAGTAACTGCGGGCCGAGGATGTACGGGTTGGCCGGATCGATCACGACGCGCTCGATCGGCTTATCCAGCAGTGCGGCAGGGTGATGCACCAGGTAGGTGTCCAGTGGATCGTCACGGGCGACCAGCACGACCAGCGCGCCCTGACCACGTCGCCCGGATCGGCCGGCCTGCTGCCAAAACGACGTGACTGTTCCGGGAAAGCCGGCCAGCACCACCGCGTCGAGCCCTGCGATATCGACACCCAGCTCCAGCGCGTTCGTGGTGGCGAGACCTCGCAGCTGCCCGTCGACCAGTGCGCGTTCCAGCGCGCTGCGGTCCTCGGGCAGATAACCTGCCCGATAAGACGCCACCTTCTCGGTCAGCTCCGGGGCGATGTCCTCCAGTCGCGCACGGGTTGCCAGCGCGGTCAATTCGGCACCCCGACGCGATCGGACAAATGTCAAAGTGCGCGCCCCTTCGGCCATTAGGTCGGCCATCACTCGCGCAGCCTCGCTACCGGCGGACCGCCGGACCGGAGCGCCGTTTTCACCGACGAGGTCCGTGCGCAAGGCCGGCTCCCACAACGCCACCGTACGGGCGCCTTGTGGCGAGCCGTCCTCGGTGATCTCTTCGACCGGCTGGCCGATGAGCTCGGCGGCAGTTGCACCAGGCGCGGCCGTTGTCGCGCTGGCGAAGATGACAGTGGGCAGCAAAGACGGGGCGGCCGGGTCCGCGGAGTAGCGCGCGCACAGTCGCAGCAGGCGGCGCAGAACCATCGCCACGTTCGAGCCGAAAACACCGCGGTAGTAATGGCATTCGTCGATGACCAGATAGCGAAGGCCGCGCAGGAACACCGCCCACCGGGCGTGGTTGCGCAGCAGCGCCAAGTGGACCATATCGGGGTTGGAGAACAGCCACCGGGAGCGCTCCCGCGCGAACCGACGCACCTCGGCAGGACTGTCGCCGTCGTAGGCCGTGGGCGCGACGTCACCCAGCCGGGGCACCGCCGCGGTCAGCGCATGCGCGGCGCGCAACTGGTCGTGGCCAAGCGCTTTCGTCGGCGACAGGTAGAGCGCCCGGGCCCGCGGATCGAGCGCCAGCGCGTTCAGGATGGGGAGTTGATAGGCCAGCGATTTCCCCGACGCCGTGCCGGTGCTAATAACCACGTGACGGCCGGCATGGGCCAGGTCCGCCGCCTCAACCTGATGTGCCCACGGCGAGCTGACACCGCGATCGGTGAACGCACGCACGACGTCCGGCTCGGCCCATGCCGGCCACGGGCGTCGGCGGCCGAGCCTTGGTGGCAGCTCGGCGACGTGGCGCAGCGGATGGTCTCCCGGTTCGCTGCCGGCGACCGCGGCGGCGAGCAGTTCGCTGCCGAACGTCACCATGTTTCCGCTCCTCCTGACGTGAACCAATTGCCGAATACCTCGACCGGCGGCGGGCCTGCGGCCATGGGTTTCGGCGTCGCACCTGAATTGTTTACCTCTTGGTAGCTGAATTGATCACCTGAGGCTGTCGCAGACGCGATGAACATGATTGACTGTTTGCGGTCGCAGCTTCTGTGTTCGTGTAAAACTTTCGCAGGATCGACGTTGCGGCCGCGGTTCCTGCGAGGTTGTAGGTCGGGTGAAGTTCCGGCGACTCGGCAAGGTCTAGCGGTCGGAACGGGGCCCGGGGCACCGAAAGGCGGTGCACCGCACCCGAGAAGTAAAGGAAACATCAAGAAATGCCACAGGGAACTGTGAAGTGGTTCAACGCGGAGAAGGGATTCGGCTTCATCGCCCCCGAGGACGGTTCGGCCGACGTGTTTGTCCACTACACGGAGATCCAGGGATCCGGCTTCCGCACCCTTGAGGAGAACCAGCGGGTCGAATTCGAAGTCGGCCAGAGCCCCAAGGGTCCCCAGGCCACCGGCGTCCGCTCAATCTGAGCAGCCTCTAACGACAACCCCCCGCGCGGTCCGGAGTTACCGGGTTCGGTCGGGGGGTTCTCGCTGTGGTCGCCCGGCCGGCTGCGCAACGGCACCGGCAAGCCGCGCCGGCGGCCACCATTGCCCGGCTACAGTGCGCGCCGTGTCACGGCGCACAACGTCATCCGGGCGCTTACTGTCGGTGACGTGAGCCAGCTGTCCTTCTTCTCAGCGGAGTCGGTGCCGCCTGCGGTCGGCGACCTCACCGGGGTGTTGGCCGCCGCGGGCCAGATTGTGACGGTCGGCGATGGCGCCAGGCTGTCGGTGGTCGTCGATCAGTCCTGGCGGGCGGAGGCGCTGGCCGAGATGATCGACGACGCCGGTTTGGTGGCCGAAATCACCCAGACTGACGAAAACACTCCGCTGGTGCGGACCACGGTCGACGCGCGGCTGCGTTCCATGGCCGGCGATTGGACGCGCGGCGCGGTGAAGACCGTCCCCCCGCTGTGGTTGCCGGGGCCGCGGGAGCTGCGGGCCTGGATCCTGGCGGCGGGCAACCCGGAAGCCGACCGTTATCTGCTCGGACTGGATCCGCACGCACCGGACACCCACTCACCGCTGGCGTCGGCGCTGATGCGGGTCGGGATAGCACCGACGCTGATCGGCACTCGCGGAGCCCGGCCGGCGCTGCGGATCAGCGGCCGCCGCAGGCTATCGCGCCTGGTAGAAAGCGTTGGGGAACCCCCTGACGCCGCAGCGGCGTTGCCCTACTGGCCGCACGTTTAGCGGCAATTTGACGGGCTCCAAACGGGGGGTCGGTTTGCGTCGGCCCATCCCGGGTGCCACATTGTCAGGTGTCTGCAGGGCCGAACGGGCACCGCAGAACCTGAATTTCAGGAGCCGGCCGGTCGCTGGACCTGCGCCGGCGGGACTGGCTCGGGGGCCTGGAGATGCCTCGGGGAGAAATGGAAAGTGAGCGTAACCGCAGGTGGCTGAAGCCGACCGGGCTGGCCCTGTCAATGGGCGGGGCAATGGAACCACGCGGCGACTCGTTATCGTCGAGTCGCCGACGAAGGCGCGCAAATTGGCCGGCTACCTGGGCGCGAACTACATCGTCGAGTCCTCGCGAGGTCACATACGCGACCTGCCGCGGGCGGCGGCCGACGTGCCCGCGAAGTACAAGTCGCAGTCATGGGCCCGGCTCGGGGTGAACGTCGACGCCGACTTCGAGCCGCTCTACATCATCAGCCCGGACAAGAAGAGCACGGTCAGTGAACTCAAAGGCCTGCTCAAAGACGTCGACGAGCTCTATCTGGCCACTGACGGCGACCGC
>DATKEW010000152.1:0-2806 GCA_035511785.1 Mycobacterium sp. | reverse complement strand
CTGGCGAAGCAATGCCACGTCAGCGTGCGCACGCTGCAGGAGGGATTCCAACGTCACCTGGGCATGTCACCGATGGCATACGTCCGCGTGGTCAGGCTCCGCCGCGCCCACCGCGACCTGCGCGCCGCCGATCCCACTCACAGCACCGTCGCCGCCATCGCGCACCGCTGGGGATTCACCCACCTCGGACGGTTCGCAACCGCCCACCAAACGACGTACGGCCAAACACCACTCCAAGCCCTGCGCTCTGCACACTGAGCTCACCGAACGGAAGGGCGTTGGTCAAGCGGTGGGCGAACGTTGTCATCCCGGAGTATCCGGGACCACTGATCTGATGATCTGGGCGCCATACACCGAGCCGCGGCGACCTGGCCTAGGGCCCAGCCATCGCCAACGGGGTACACGCTGCAGAACGGCCGTGCGTTTACGTGATTACTCGGGGCCCCGGGAGGGCTGAGCCGGCGGCAGCTCCAGCGGTGCTCAGGTCGCCGAGTAACCGCCGTCGACCGGCACTGTCGCGCCCGTGAGATAGCTCGCCCGCGGTGACGCGAGGAAGACGATCGCCTCGGCGATCTCCGTCGGGACGGCCGCGCGGCCCAGCGCGGTCTGGGAGCCCATCTGTTCTACTCCGTCGCCGAGCGTGTCGATGGCCGCATCCGTGCGGGTGGGCCCGGGCGCGACGGTATTGACACGGATCCCGTTGCCGCCGAACGCTGCCGCCCAGGACCGGGTCAGGGATTCCAGTGCCGCCTTGGTCGCCGCGTACACGGGTGCATCAGCCAAGCTGGCCGACGCGGCCGTTGTCGAGACGTTGACGACCACACCCGATCCGCGGGCGATCATCTTCGGTAGCAGCGCCGCGGTGAGGAAGAACGGCGCGCGCACATTGACGTCGAACATCATGTCGAACGAGTCGACATTTTGCTCCAGCGTGGGCGCAAAAGGGAACGCGGCTGCGTTATTCACCAGCACATCGACCTCACCGACTTGTTCGGCGAGGCGTCGCACGGATTCGACGTCGTTCATGTCGGCGGCGAGGAACTCCGCATGACCACCCTCGGCCTGGATGGCCGCGACGGTCTGCTCGCCGCGCTCGACGTTGCGGCCTGTCACCACGACGGTGGCGCCGCGACGCGCGAACAGCTTGGCGGTCTCCCGTCCGATACCCGCGGTGGCTCCGGTCACGAGAACACGCTGATCCTCGAGTTCCATGAGTTTCTCCTATGTTCGATGTTCAAGGACTGCAAAGTCTTCCGAGCCGATGGAGTCCGTGGCCGCGACCAGCTCGGGGGGCAGCGGAGCGGCGCGGCCTCCGCAGCGAAGCATCAGCCCGCCATGTTTGTCCCTTTCGTGGCCGACTTCAGAGCGTGTGTTCGGTCTGGAGGATTTCTCATTTGCTGATTCGGTGTTGAGGTTTGGCGTGGATGAGTTGGTCAGGAGACGCTGCTCGCGAGGTCCGCCAGTTCGTCGAGGTCGCGCAATGTCTCCGGTTCGGGCTGCGTCGGGAGCAGGAAGGTGACCTCGTCGACCTCGGCGTCGGCGTAGCCGACCAATGCTGCCGTATCCCGTCGTGCGCCAAAAATCGTGACGGGCACGTTGGTGCGGCCGTTGTCCGCCAACCACAGACGCACCCGACGCAGCGTCTCGGGAGGGGTGGCTGCCTGGGGTAGCCAGCCGTCACCGAGAGTGCGTAACCGTTCTAGGGCCGCGCGGCTCTCACCACCGATGTAGATCGGGGGATGCGGGCGCTGAACCGGCTTGGGCCAGGAGAAGATGGGGGCGAAGTCGATGAACCGGCCGTGGAACTCGGCCTGCTCGTCGGTCCAGATCTGCTTGAGCGCGGCGAGCTGCTCATTCATCTTCGCCCCTCGTGTGGCCGGATCGGTGCCGTGATTGCGCATTTCCTCGCGGTTCCAGCCCAGGCCGACGCCCAGGGCCACGCGGCCGTTGGAGACTAGGTCCAGGCTGGCTACCTCCTTGGCGGTGTAGATCACGTCGCGCTGCGGGAGCAGGACTATCCCCGTAGTCAGGACAAGGTCACGCGTGACCGCCGCCGCCGAGGACAGCGCCACGAATGGGTCCAGAGTGTGGTGATAGACACGGGGCAGCTCGCCCGCACCGGGATAGGGCTCCTCGTACGCGACCGGAATGTGGGAGTGCTCGGTGACAACGAGGGAGTTGAACCCACGCTCCTCCACCGCCGCGCCCAGCCGTCGTGGACTAATGCCCTCATCGGTGATGAAAGTTGCGACACCAAACTTCACACCTCACCCAACCTCCCGACACCCGACCAGCGGCCGGTGCCGATGACCAAGCGCGTTATTTGGCTAATGATTCGCGTTCGGAGGAGGGTGTCGCACCCTGCGCGTCGGGAACACACGCGTTGTTGTCGCCGCCGTAAGAGCTCATGGCGTTCTGTGGTAGGTCGGTTGGGTGTGAAGACACCACCCCGAACCACGCCCCGCACCTCCACGCCCCCCGTGGATGAACTAGCCAGCCTGGATCTCCGCTCACTGGCCCGCTGTCGGCGGCCACGGTCACTGGAGCTACCCGGTGACGCTGTCAGTGTCGCCGGGTGTTGGCGCCGATCAGAAACAGCAGTCGAAACTTGCCGATCTGCACCAAGTCGCCGTTGGCCAGCACAGCCGAGTCCACGGGTTCGCGATTGACGTAGGTGCCGTTGAGGCTGCCGATGTCGACAACCTGGAATTCGCCGCTTACGCAACGGAGCTGGGCGTGCCGCCGGCTGACCGCGGCGTCGTCGAGGAAGATGTCGCTATCCGGATGACGACCGGCCGTCATGGTG
>DATKEW010000151.1:0-8578 GCA_035511785.1 Mycobacterium sp. | reverse complement strand
AGTTTCGCTGCGGCACAAGCGAATTTCCAGGCGGCCGCACGTGACGGCATCGACGCACGGCTGCACTGGCCCGGTCGGGGCGTGGTGACGGCGCGCGAGCTCGTGCTGGACACCTTGCTGCCGATCGCCCACGAAGGACTGCGCCGCTGGGGTGTCGACGCCGAGGTGCGCGACCGGTTCCTGGGAGTCATTGAGGGCCGCGCCAGTACCGGCCGCAACGGAGCCAGCTGGCAGGTGTCAACCGTGCGTAGGCTGGAGCACGGCGGTATGACCCGGTCCGCGGCACTGGCCGAGATGCTGCGGCGGTACTGCGAGCACATGCACGCCAACGAGCCGGTGCACACGTGGAGTCAATAACAACGCGTGAGGGGAACCATGTCACCCGAACTGATCGATTGGGACGATGCGTATCGCGAGCAGGGGCGATTCGAGGGTCCGCCGCCGTGGAATATCGGTGAGCCGCAGCCGGAATTGGCCGCGCTGATCGCGGCCGGCAAGTTCCGCAGCGACGTGCTGGACGCCGGCTGCGGGTACGCCGAGCTGTCGTTGGCGCTGGCCGCCGAGGGCTACACCGTGGTCGGCATCGATCTCACACCCACCGCCATCGCGGCGGCCACCAAGGCAGCCCAAGAACGCGGCTTGAGCACGGCCAGCTTCGTGCAGGCTGACATCACCTCCTTCACCGGCTACCCACCCGGCTCGGAAGAACGGTTCTCCACGGTGGTCGACAGCACGTTGTTTCACTCGCTGCCGATCGAGGGCCGCGACGGCTACCTCAGCTCGATACACCGCGCGGCCGCCCCGGGCGCCAGCTACTACGTGCTGGTATTCGCCAAGGGCGCCTTCCCCGCCGAGTGGGAAACGAAGCCCAATGAGGTCGACGAGGACGAGTTGCGCGCCGCGGTGGGCAAGTACTGGGAGATCGACGAGATTCGGCCCGCCTCTATCTATACCAATGTTCCGGCGCCCGAGGCGGAGGGCGCGTTTCCGTCGCACGACCGTGACGAAACGGGCCGGATGAAGCTTCCCGCCTACCTGCTGACAGCGCACAAGGCCGGCTGAGCTCACGTCGCGGTTGTTGCGGCCTTCAGCGCTTCGACGAATGTAGCCAGGTCATCAGCCGTGGTGTCCGCGTGCGGCGAGATCCGCAGCACCGGCGCGGTCAGTTCCAGGGGTGCCCGCTGCACTCCGGCGAAGGTGGTCAAGATCCGGCGTTCCTCGAGCAGCCAGGCACGCACCGCCTGCGGGTCGGCACCGCCGATCGGGGCCAGGGTGGTGATGGCGCTCGGTTCCTCGGCCTCTTCGATCACCGCCCAACCCGGCACGTCAGCCAGCAGTGTTCGGCTGATGCCGCCCAGCTCGGCCAGGCGAGCGCGTACGGATTCCGGACCATAAGCCAGATGTTCACCCAGCGCTACCGAAAAGCCCACGCGCGCAGCGATACTGGCTTCGCCGAATTCAAGCTGCTGAGCCGCGCTCAGCGGTGCCGCCCACTGTGGCGCGGGTAGCCGCGGCCGCAATTGCTCCATCAGGTCAGGGCGGACGGCAAGGACGCCCACACCCCGCGGCCCGGCGATCCACTTGCGTGACGAGGAATACGTGACGTCGGCGCCCACCGCGCAGTCCACTTGGCCCAGCGCTTGGGCGGCATCCACGACCAACCGCAGGCCCAGTTCGGCGCACAGTTTCGCAATCATCGCCGCCGGCTGCACGACACCGCTGTGGCTGGCCACCGTGGTCAGGTGGACGAAGTCGGGCGGCTGGGCTTGCAGGGCAAACGCGGCATCATCGAGTGCCACCCGCCCGTCCTCTCGGGTCGGCAGTAGTTGCCGTTCGAATCCGTGGGCGTCCATCAAGGCCAGGTTGGGACCGTACTCACCGGGCAAGCAGGCCAGTGTCCGGCGGTCGGCCGGCCAGCTGCCGAGCAGCAGATCCAGCGCATTCAACGAGCCGGTGGTGTACACCACCTCGGCGTCGGGCATTCCGCTCAGTGCGGCGAACGCGGCGCGGCCGGCGTCGAGCACGGGCGTGGCGGCCTCGGCCGCCACATATCCGCCCACTTCGGCCTCGTACCGCGCGTGCTGGGCGGTCGCGTCGATCACCGCGAAACTCTGGCGCGAACAGGCCGCACTGTCCAGGTGCAGCCCGGCCACCGGGGGACGGGCCTCCCGCCATCGGTCGGCCAGCGAATCGCTTTCGATCACTTGACTGCCAACGACAGCCCGAAATCGCCTGCATTGTCAGTCCACCACCGGATGCGACGCAGCCCTGCGCCGGCCAATTCGGCATTCACCCCGTTCGGGTGGAACTTGCACGAAACCTCGGTAAGCATTTCCTCGCCGTCCGCGAAGTCGACGGTCAACTCGAGCGCACCTACCCGCACGCGCTGCTGACGATCGGCTCGCAGCCACATTTCGATGCGTTCCTCGCCCGCGTTCCAGCGAGCCACGTGCCGGTACGCCTCCACGTCGAAATCGGCGTCGAGTTCCCGGTTGATCACCGCGAGCACATTGCGGTTGAACGCCGCCGTCACCCCGGCGGCGTCGTCATACGCGCTTACCAGCCGATCGGTGTCCTTGACCAAGTCGGTGCCCAGCAGCAGGCTGTCACCTGGTTGCATCATCTCGGACAGGGTCGCGAGGAACTCCGCGCGCGGCCCCGGCGTGAGGTTGCCGATCGTCGAGCCGAGGAAGGCGAACAGGCGTCGACCGCCGGCCGGGATCTCGGTCAGGTGTTCCTCGAAATCGCCGCAGACGGCTTTGATCTCGATGCCCGCGTACTCGCGCTGGATGGCGGCCGCCGCGGTCGACAGGATGCTGGCGTCGACGTCGAACGGTATGAACCTGTGCAGCGATCCGCGGTCATGCAGCGCGTCCAGCAGCATCCGGGTCTTCTCCGACGTCCCACTGCCCAGTTCCACCAGGGTGTCGGCCTCGCTGGCTGACGCGATGTCGACGGATCGGGCGCGCAGGATCTCGGCCTCGGCGCGCGTCGGGTAATACTCGGGCAACCGGGTGATCTGGTCGAACAACTCACTGCCCACCGAATCGTAAAACCACTTGGGCGGCAACGATTTCGGTGTGCTCCGCAGGCCGTCTAAGACATCGCGACGCAATGCATGATACGCCGAGTGGGCGGCCAGGTGGTTGGACAGCGGCAGCGTCATCAAGATCCTTTCGGGGGTCCAGGATGGGCCAGGGAAGCCAGGGTGACACCTTTCGCGGTGACTTCGACAAGATGGCGATCCGGCACGTCCTCCCAATCGGGGTCATCGTCATACGGCTCGCTGGCCAGCGCCACACCGTCATCGCGGCGCAGGATGGACAAGGTGTCACCCCAGGCGGTGGCGAGCAAGCGAGAACCATTGGCGGCCAATATATTCAGTCGCGCGATAGGGTCGGCCGCCCCGATCTCGGCGATGGTGTCGCCCAGTGCGTCGAGTCCGCGCGCGAAGATGGCGGCCGCGAGTAACGCGCTGTCGCAGACTGATTCGGCCGATGAAGTCGGCGGGAGCACGGTGCGGTCGACTACGCCGTTATGCGACAACAGCCAGTGGCCGTCGGTGAACGGTGCCGTCGCGCTGACTTCGATCGGCATGCCGACGGTCGCCGAGCGAACCGCGGCCACCACGCAGTGGCTGCGCAGCGCCGGCGCGACCGAGTCGAATGACGTGTCACCCCACAACGGCGCCGCGCTGCGCCAGCGCCGAGGCACCGCGCCGTCGAAAAACCCGACGCCCCAACCATCGGCGTTCATCAGGCCGTACTTTTGCCGGCGGGGCGCGTAGGACTGTACCCGCAAGCCGTTCGGCGGATCCAGCATCAGCGAGGCGACCGTGACGTCGGCCCCGAGCCAGCCGAGGTGACGGCACATCAGCCGCCGTCCCCACCGTCGGGGACATCCCAGGCCAACCGGACGCCGGAGAAGATCTGACGGCGGAACGGGTGATCCCAGTTGCGGAAACTGGGCCGCAGGATGGCCGACTCCACGGCCCACGATCCGCCCCGCAGCACCCGGTAATCGCCGTCGAAGAACGGCTGCGAATAACGCTCGTAGATCATCGGAGCGAATCCCGGCCAGGGCCGCAGCGGGGAGGTGGTCCACTCCCAGACATCGCCCAGCATCTGCTCAACCCCGTAGGCGGAAGCGCCGGCGGGGTATGCGCCGATGGGCGCCGGACGCAGCGCTGTGCCACCCAGGTTGGCGAGGGCATCCGACGGATCCTGCGCTCCCCACGGATAGCGACGCCGGGTGCTCGTCGCCGGATCCCACGCGCAGGCCTTCTCCCATTCCGTCTCGGTGGGCAACCGGGCACCGGCCCAGGCCGCGTAGGCCTCGGCCTCGAAATAGGTGACATGCTGCACCGGCTCATCGGCGGGTATCTGTTCGACGTGGCCGAACCGGGTGCGCGTTCGCCCGTCCGAACTCCAGAACTGCGGCGCGGTCAGCCCGGCGCGCTGGCGGTGCTGCCAGCCGCGCGCCGACCACCAGCGCGACTGCTGGTAGCCGTCGTCGTCGATGAATTGCTGCCATTCACCGTTGGTGACCGGTACCCGGCCAATCCGGAATGCCGGCACGTCGACGACGTGGGCGGGACGTTCGTTGTCCAATGAGTACGGTTCGGCGGCGGCGTCCACACCCTGCACGAACGGGCCGGCGGGAACCAGCACCGACGTGCCGGCCACGCCCGGCCGGCCCGCGGGCAGGGCGGACGTGCCGGGCAGCAGCGGCGGCCCGGTGCGCAGGTTCAAGGCCTGCAGCATGGTTTCGTCGTGCTGGTTTTCGTGGCTGACCACCATCCCGTACGCGAAGGCGGCTCGGTCACCGGCCGGGTCGTCGGGCAGGGCATCCAGAGCGTCCAGCGCGGCGGAACGCACTGTGCGGCAATATGACCGCGCCCGCTCCGGGGACAGCAGTGGCAGATCGACCCGACTGGCGCGTGAGTGTTCGAACGCGTCGTAGAGGCCCTCGACGGCCCGAGGCAACATCCCGGGCCGGCCCGGGTTCCCGCCCCGCAACAGCCACAGCTCTTCTTGCTGACCGATATGCGCCAGGTCCCACACCAGTGGGCTCATCAACGGGTCGTACTGGCGGCACAACTCGGCGTCATCAAAATCGGTCAGCCGCAACGTCCGTGTCCGCGCCCGAACCAAATCGTCGGCAAGCCTGTCCCGGGAAGTCACAGCCCCCCTTGCGCGCATTGCGCGACCGTGGCCGCAATGCCGTGCTCAATCACGTGGTCGGAGAAGTCGTCTCCGGGACATCGGCCCTGCTCGATGTAGCGGATCAACCGCTGCATCGAGTCGGTCAGCTCCGCGGGCGCCTTTTCGGTGGCGGCGGCCACGCACCGATTGGCCGCCTCATAGAGCCGCCGATCACGCAGACCGGCCTGGGCCGCGGTGTCCCAGGCGGTGGCAACCGGTTCGACGGCCTCGGCCGCGATGTCGGCGGCGACCGGGTCGTCGAGCAGGGTCACCAGGGTGAAGACCACCGCGGGCCAGAAGGCGTCCGGCACGCTGTCGAGATAGCGGATTTCCAGCCACTGCCTCGGGCGCACCGGCGGGAACAGCGTGGTCAGGTGGTATTCCAGGTCGGCGAGGGTGGGGCGGCGGTCACCCAGCAACACCCGGCCGTCCACCCAGTCGGCAAACGGCACCCAACGCGTGATCGCCTCCGCTTCCGGGGCGTGCACCAGCATCACCGGTGCCTTGAGGGCATAACGCGCCCAGTCGGTGCCGGGATCGTCACCGCTGACACCCAGGATGGGCCCGCAGCGCGCCGAGTCCATCTGGCCCCACACGCGCTGCCGGGTGGACACCCAGCCGGTGAACTCGCCGCCCAGCATTGGAGAGTTGGCGGCGATCGCGATCATCGTCGGTCCCAGGGCATGCGCCAGTCGTACCCGCGTCGCCCATCCGTCCTGCGGCCCGGCGTCCAGATTGACCTGAATCGATGCGGTGGACGTCATCATCGCCGCACCCGCTTCCCCGGACTCGCTGGCGGCGAAGAACTGTTCCATGGCGCGGTAACGCGCTCCCGGATTGATGCGCTTGGGCGGACGTAGCGGATCCGCCCCGAGGAAAACCAGGCCCAGCCCGGCGTCGGCGAAGGCCGACCGCAGCACGGCTTGGTCGCGATTCATCGCATCGATGGCCGTCATCACGCCGTCGGCGGGCGGGCCGGACAGTTCGACGGCGCCGCCTGGTTCAACGGTGACCGCGCTGCCTCCCGGCAGAGCCGGCAGCAGCTCGAGAACCTCGGTGATTTCGGCCCAGCTGGGCCTTCGGTAGGGATCGGCCGGGTCGTGGCAATGCCCCTCCATCTCGAGGCCGACGCGCCGCAGCGGGGCATCGACCAGACACCCGTCGGCGATGTATTGCGCAGCGGCCGTAGAACTGGCCATCTCGGCTTCGGCGGGGCGGGTGGCATCGAGCGCTGCGGTGCTGGCGGCGAGCGTCATATCACGATCCCTCCGGGCCCGACCACGCGTCGCCGAGCGCCATGTTGCGCAGCTATCGGAACGATAACCGCCATCACTTCATCTTCCAGATCGCCCCGACAAATTCCGGTCCCCGCACTTCGTGGCTGCGCGTCTTGGACGGGTACCCCGATCGTTCACTCACTGACCCAGCGTGTTCTGCATCGCTCCCGCCAGCACGTTGACCGCAGGCCCGCCGTTGCCAGATTGGCAAACCTTGGCCTGCAGCAAAACATTTTCGCGCAGCCGGGTTTGATCGAAGCACCGGCGATCGGTCCCCGCTTCCTGTTTGGTCCAGTTGGCATCGGTACCGGTCGCCGGCCCGCCGTCGAATGACCACACCTGGGTGGAACCGTTGTCCAAATGCATCGCGGTGGTCTGCCCCGAGCAACCTAACGTCCGGTCCACCACCCGGTGGAAAGCCCGGGAAGCGGCGTCGTTGGTGGCGAACACCCCGACCGCCTGCCTGACGAAGTGGGTCTGGTCATTGGCCGACGTCTGCGTGGTGGCCCCGTTGAATGCCGCCAGGTCGGGGTCGTTGTACACCTCGGGCAACCCGATGTCCGCCCAGTTGTTGCATTCCGCGACGTCGACCCAGTAACCCTGGAACGGCTGGGTGAACACCGACTCCCAGCCCATCGGTCCGCCGACGATGTTGCCGACCGACCCCTTGCCGAGGACCGCGTAGGACACCACCCCGGGGTCCGACGGGTGGGCGGCCGCGACCGGGATCGCCAGCGTCGCCCCCGCGGCCACACCCATGGCCAGCAGCGCCGCGGAGATCCGCATCGCCGGATTCAATTGCCGGCTAAACCTTGGCCGAGATGTCGACGTCTACGTTGCCGCGGGTGGCCTTGGAGTACGGGCATACCTGATGAGCCTGCGCCACCAAGTCGTCGGCGACGCTTTGTTCCATGCCCGGCAGGTAGCCGACGATGTTGCCGGTGAGCCCGAATCCTCCCGCGGAGTCCTTACCGAAGCCGATTTCGACGGTGACGTTGGTGGCGTCGGCGAGCTTGACCTGTGACTTGCCGGCGATCAGGCGCAGCGCACTCAGGAAGCAGGCCGCATACCCGGCGGAGAACAACTGCTCGGGATTGGTGCCCTCGCCGTTGCCGCCCATCGCCTTCGGTGGCCGGGTTTCCAGGTCGATGCGGCCATCGTCTGACTTCACGTGGCCGTCGCGGCCGCCGCCGGTAGCAGTGGATTCCGTGGTGTAAACGACTTCAATGGTCATGGGTCTCGATCATGCCAGGACGGGTGCCCTGCGGCGAACGTCGAGTTGTTGGGCCGAATGCGGGGCGGATTCATACGGTCAGTGCAACATCCGTGGATTTGGGGGTTGCGATGCCGAGTGGATATCCGCATTCGAAGTTGGTGCGGCGGGAATTCTTTGATCTGGTCTGTTGTGGCACGCCGGTGCGCCGTGCCGCCCAGGTGTTGGGCGTGTCGACGACCAGAGCGACGATTTGGTGGCGTGATGCTGGGGCGATGAAGTTAATTGCTGGCGGTGGGGCGCGTGGTCTGGCGTGTCCTGGTGATGTGAGTTGCCCAGGTGGGCGGGGTCATCGGCTCAGTTTCGATGAACGGATCGAGATCATGCGCGGACTGGATGCCGGTCTTAGCACCGCCGAGATCGGTCGAGGGATCGGACGTCATCGATCGGTGGTGTGTCGTGAGATCGCCCGTAACCGTAACCCCGACGGGGACTATCACGCCCGGATGGCCCATGCCCGCGCGGCTCGAAATGCGCGCCGGCCCAAAGCGCTCAAACTCGTCGACCATCCGTTGTGCGCGGCCATCGAGGCGTGGATGGATGACGGGTGGAGCCCCAAGCTGATCGCTGAGGTGTTGGCCCGCGATCACCCCGATGACAAGCTGGCCAGGGTGAGCCACGAAACCATCTACCGCTGCCTGTATGTGCAGACTCGCGGCAGCCTTCGCGCTGACCTGCACAAACGGCTGTCGACCAAGCGGGCAAACCGTAAACCCCGTGGACAGGTCAACAACCGGCACGGCGCCTACAGCAGCGGCGAAGAATTCACGATCAGTGATCGCCCACCCGAAGTTGCCGACCGCGCGGTACCCGGCCACTGGGAA
>DATKEW010000150.1:0-2137 GCA_035511785.1 Mycobacterium sp. | reverse complement strand
CTCGTCGATGCGTGCATCGCCGATGGCAGCATGCGACCAGGCCTAGATCCCGGCGATGTCCTGCTGCTCATGGGCTTTCTGTGGCGCGTGGACGCGGCGCCCGAGGGCAAGCAGCAAGCGGCTCGGATCATGGAATATGTGATCGAAGGGCTGCGCCCGAGAAAGAAAGGCCGTACCTAGCCGGGGGGTCGCAGGGATTGGATGCCGGTGTCTAGCGCCGCTTCCAGGTAGGACAGATCCCCGGTGGCCAGCATGATGGCCACGCCGCCCTGGATACCGGCCAGCAGCGCCGCCGCCGCGCGGCCGGAATCGATTGCGGCGGGGGTCTTTTCTTGGCGTTGCATGTGGCGCACCCCGATGGCGATGTCGTCGTGCCACTGGCGCAGCAGTGCCGCGGTCACCGCCCGGGCGCCCGGGGTGGTCCGACCGATCTCCGACATCAACATGGACAGCGGGCAGTGCTGGCCCTGACGACGGTACCGCTGAACCACCACGTCGCGCCAGCGCTGCCAGGCGGCCCAGGACGTCAACGCCGACAGGTGGGGCTGCTGATCGCTGAGCACCAGCGTGGCCTCGTGTTCGGCAACGGCCAGCAGCAGCTGCTCTTTGCCGCCTGGGAAGTAGTGAAACAGCTGGCTTTTGGAGGTTTGGGTACGCGCCCGGACGTCGTCGAGGGTGGTCATGGTCACCCCGCGGGCCCGGATTTCGGCCGCGGCGCCCTCGATGATCCGCTGGCGGGTCGCACGTCCCTTCGCGGTCAGCTTCTGGACTTGCAGGTCCATTTTCGGCGGGACAGTATGTGGACTCATGAGTCCAAAGAATACGCGGCTGGCCGGCCGCACCGCCTTGGTGACCGGGTCGACGGGCGGTCTTGGCGCCGCATTCGCGACCGCTCTGGCCGAGCAGGGAGCGTTCGTCGTTGTCAGCGGCCGCAACACAGCCCGCGGGCGGGCCGTCCTCGAGCGCATCAGGTCAACCGGCGGCGCGGCGGCGTTGGTAGCGGCGGATCTGGTCGAGGGTGCGAGCGAGGTGCATCGGCTCGCCGAAGAGGCCACCGCAGCCGCCGGCGGCCGCATCGACGTGCTGGTCAACAACGCCGCGATGCTGCTGATGCCGACGCCGACCGCGGAGGTGCCCGAACAACTGGTGGCCGATGCGTTCGCCGTCAACGTCACCGCACCGTTTTTGCTGACCGGGATCATTGCGCCCCCAATGGCCAAACGCGGGTACGGGTCGATTGTGAACATCGGCTCGATCAACGGGCTGATCGGGATGGGCGGTTCGGCCCTCTATAGCGCCACCAAGGCAACGATTCACTCGCTCACCAAGTCGTGGGCCGACGAATATGGGCCACGCGGGGTGCGGGTCAACACCGTGGCGCCCGGCCCGAGCCTAACCGAACGCAACGCGAAAATCGCCGAGCACCTGGCTCCGCTGCTGGCCCGGATCCCGTCGCGGCGGGCCAACACGCTCTCCGAAGTCGCTGCCGCGGTGGTATTTCTGGCCAGCGACGACGCCAGCGGCATCAACGGCGCGACGCTGTCCGTGGACGGCGGCTGGTCGGCCGTCTAGCTGGCGTCGGCGGACCGAGCCCGCAGGTCGCCGCCGCTCGAAGCGTGACGTGCCGGGCGTTTCGGAGACTGATTAGGTATCTGCCGGTTGGGTCCCGGCACGGTCGGCGGCCGCCCAGCGGCCGCTCGTGATGGAGGGGGCGCACACCTCCTGCCCATGCGGAGAGCGAATACGACGGAAACGAATATGCGGCTTTACCGGCAGAGTACGCCCTTTTCATCTGATGAATCAGGTCGGCCCTCGTCTATCCGCCCCGGACCAGTGGGTAGGTTCGGCCAGGATTGCCTGTCGCAGTGTAAGTTTCGATCAATCGCATCTGGCGTGACACAGGGCTGGCCCGGCGCCGCATCCGCCAGCTGCGCATGACGGCATGCGAGCTCATCGATCGCGCGGGCCAGGCTGAGATGTGCGGCCACGGCTACCCCGTCTTTTCGGCGAGTCGGTCGCCGGCCGAGGATGTTGAGGCGCATGCTGTAGGTGAAGACCGATCCGGCCCGAGGAGTGTGATGGCTAGACAGCGTCTCATCGACAACGTGAAAGAGGCGCTCGGCAACGTCGCGAGCCA
>DATKEW010000149.1:0-7739 GCA_035511785.1 Mycobacterium sp. | reverse complement strand
TCGGGGGCGGTGAACCAGCGGTCGCGATCCGAATCCGCCTCGATGCGTTCGATGGGCTGCCCGGTGAATTCGGCGTTAAGCCGGAACATCTCCTTCTTGATGACGGCGAACTGCTCGGCCTGGATCGCGATGTCGGCCGCGCTGCCGGTCACCCCGCCCAGGGGTTGGTGCATCAGGATGCGGGCGTGCGGCAACGCATAGCGCTTGCCCTTGGTGCCTGCGGCCAGCAGGAACTCACCCATCGAGGCGGCCATGCCCATCGCGTAGGTGGCGATGTCGCAGGGCGCCAGGACCATGGTGTCGTAGATCGCCATTCCGGCACTGATCGATCCGCCCGGCGAGTTGATGTAAAGATTGATGTCCTTGGTGGAGTCTTCGGCCGCGAGCAACAGGATCTGTGCGCACAACCGGTTGGCGATCTCATCGTTCACCTCCGAACCCAGGAAGATGATGCGCTCGGAGAGCAAGCGCTCATAGACCGAGTCCGTGAGGTTGAGACCCTGCGAGTTCGAACGCATGTCAGTCACGACTGGGGTACCTGCTTTCTGAAAAATCCGTATGAACCGACACTAACCAACCAACCCCACTGTGTGCTGGCCATGCATCCCTTGAAACGGGCGCGTTCGCTCACAGCGTCATGACCCCGCATCGGCTTCGGCGCCCTCAGCGGCCTCGTCAGCTTCCTCGCCTGCGTCGGCGGCCTGACCACGCTTGCCGAAGAATTCACTGGTGTCGATCGTGTTGCCCTCGGTATCGGTGACCGTCGCCGCCTCGACCGCCGCGGCGACGGCCAGGCCGCGCCGCACATCGGCGAACATGGCCGCCAGCTGGTTGTTCTCCTGGAGGTAGGCAAACAGCTGCTGCGGCTCGATGCCGTATTGCCGCGACGTCATCACCAGTCGTTCGGTCAGGTCGTCCTGCCCGACCTGGACGTCCAAGTCGTCCGCCAGGGCATCCAATAACAGCTGCCGTTGGACGTCCTTCTCTGCGGCGTCGCGCGTCTCGGCCTCGAACTCCTCGCGCGACTTGCCTTGCCCGGCGAGCGCCTCGTTGAGCTTGGCATCGTCATGGTCGAGGCCGTGCAGCGCCCCGTGCATCGCACTATCGAACTGGGCCTGGACGACCGCCTCCGGCAGCGGCACGTCGACCTGCTCGAGCAGAGCGTCCAGCGTGGCATTGCGAATCTGATCCGCCTGCTGCGCGCGCTTGAGCTGGCCCACCTGGTCGCGCAGGTTGGACCGCAGCTCGTCGATCGTGTCGAATTCGCTGGCCAATTGGGCGAATTCATCGTCGGGCTCCGGCAGTTCGCGTTCCTTGATCGACTTGACGGTGACGGTGACCTGCGCGTCCTGCCCGGCGTGTTCGCCGGTCGCCAACTTCGCGGTGAACTCCCGGGACTCGTCGACGGACAAACCGATGAGCGCGTCGTCGAGACCCGCGATGAGCCGGCCGGAGCCGACTTCGTGGGACAGTCCCTGCGCGGCGGCGCCCGGCACATCCTCGCCGTCGATGGTGGCCGACAGATCGATTGACACGAAGTCGCCGTGGGCAGCCGGCCGGTCCACCCCGGTCAGGGTGCCGAACCGGGCACGCAGCGACTGCAGTTCGGCGTCGACGTCGTCGTCGCTGACCTCGATCGGATCCACCGAGACCTGCAGCGCGCTCAGGTCCGGAAGGGTGAGCTTGGGGCGCACGTCGACCTCGGCGGTGAAGGCCAGCTCCTGGCCGTACTCCTTCTTGGTCACCTCGATGTCGGGCTGGCCGAGCGGATGGACTTCCGACTCCGCGACCGCCTGCCCGTACCGCGCCGGCAGCGCCTCGTTGACGACCTGGTCGAGCATCGCCTCCCGGCCGAAACGGGCCTCCAGCAACTTCGCCGGCGCCTTGCCGGGCCGGAAGCCGGGTAGCCGTACCTGTTTGGCCAGCTCCTTGTAAGCCCGCTGGAAATCGGGCTCGAGCTCGGTGAAAGGCACCTCCACATTGATGCGCACCCGAGTGGGGCTCAACTGCTCGACGCTGCTCTTCACGGGTGTGCTCCTCGGTGGTCGTAACTGGCGGGCTGGTCGGGGTGACAGGATTTGAACCTGCGGCCTTCCGCTCCCAAAGCGGATGCGCTACCAAGCTGCGCTACACCCCGCGCTGACCTCGCGATCCTACGGCCCGAAGGCACCGGCTACGCAGCGACCTCTCAGACCTCACGGAGCGATAACGAACCCGCTTCGATTAGATTTGATGTTCGCCGCCAGATACAGTCTCGCTCGACTAATACATGCGGGCGTAGCTCAATGGTAGAGCCCTAGTCTTCCAAACTAGCTACGCGGGTTCGATTCCCGTCGCCCGCTCGGGCTAGGCAAATGCTCGACAGAAAGGCGCCATGAGCGACGTCGATATCAAGGGCTCATGCGCGCCGGACTTCGTCGGAGTGCGCGTCGCGTTCGAGCGCAACTTCGCGCTGCGCAGCGAGGTTGGCGCGGCCGTCGCGGTCTGGGTGGACGGAGACCTCGCCGTCAACCTCTGGGGTGGCTCGGCTGACGCAGCAGGCACCCGCCCGTGGCAACAGGACACCCTCACCACCGTGCTCTCCGGCACCAAGGGCCTCTCGGCCACCTGCGTCCATCAGCTTGCCGACCGCGGTGAGCTGGACCTGCAGGCGCCGATAGCGTGCTATTGGCCCGAGTTCGCCCAGGCGGGCAAGCAAGACATCACCCTCGCCATGGTGATGGGCCACCGGTCCGGAGTGATCGGGCCGCGCACCCGCATGAGCTGGGAAAAGGTCGCCGACTGGGACTTCGTCTGCGAGCAGCTGGCGGCCGCCGAACCGTGGTGGGAGCCCGGCACCGCCCAGGGCTACCACATGACCACCTTCGGCTTCATCGTCGGCGAGGTGTTCCGCCGGGTCACCGGTCGCACGATCGGTCAGTATCTGCGCACCGAGATCGCCGAACCCATCGGCGCCGACGTCCACATCGGCTTGTCCCCCGCCGAACAACGCCGCTGTGCCGAGCGGGTGAACAAGCCGCACGCGCGAGACCTGTTGGCCGCCGTGCAAGCCCCCGGCTACCCGACCAGCCTGTCCGAACACCCCAAAGCGGGGCTGTCGATCTCGATGGGTTTTGCCCCCGACGACGAACTCGGCTCGCATGACCTGCAGCTGTGGCGTCAGCTCGAGTTCCCCGGCACCAACGGCCAGGTGTCGGCGCTGGGATTGGCGACGTTCTACAACGCGCTCGCCCAGGAGAAGCTGCTCAGCCGTGAGCACATGGACCTCGTCCGCGTCTGCCAGGGCGGTTATGAGACCGATCTGGTGCTCGGCCCCCGGGTCGCCGACCACGGGTGGGGCCTCGGCTACATGCTCAACCAGCGCGGCGTCAACGGACCCAACCGGCGGATCTTCGGCCACGGCGGGCTGGGCGGCTCATTCGGCTTCGCGGATCTGGAACACCGGATCGGCTACGCGTATGTCGCGAATCGCTTCGACGCCACAAAGTCCAACGCGGACCCCCGCAGCCTCGCACTCAGCAACGAGGTCTACGCCGCGCTGGGGGTCACCGCGGAGGACTGACTTGGGGGGTGCGAGCCACGTGCCTCGCACCCGCGTCGGTCAAAATTGATCGCTCGGATTTACCGTTGCCAGGGTCCGCCAGGTCCCGGGTGGTCGTGGTCCCATCCGGGGCCGCCCGGGTGGTCACGGTCCCAACCCGGGCCGCGATCCCAGCCTCCAGGTCCCCCCCGCCAGTCGTGGCACTGGCCCCAATCCCAGTTATCGCCCCAGCCCGGGTCCCAGAACTCTCCTGGGCACCATTGCGGGAAGGGGCCGGGTTGTGCTTGAGCCTCGGCGCTGACGCCCACACCCATCAGACCCAAGCCAGCAGCTCCAGCGAAAATCGTTGCGGCTAAACGCGGAATAGTTTTCACAGAAAAGACTCTTCCCCGTCGCATACGAACCGAAACAGTAGACACCAGCGTTTCTTCCTGACAATCTGCTGTCAATCTGGGCTGCCCGGGAACGACCTGCACGTTTGGGGATGGCGGCCTGCTCGGTCACGTTTGGCAGGCGGGGCACCAGAACACGTTTCGGCCCTCTAGAACGGCGGTGCGGATCGGGTCCCCGCTCACCCGGCAGGGCTCACCGGCGCGCCGATACACGTACGTCCGAGGCCGCCCGGACCGGTATGAGGGCGGACCGTGATCGTGCTCTGGCCGTACCACGATGATCTTGCCGCGGCGCAGGCCGACCTTCATCAGCGCCACCAGATCGGTCCACGCCGCGTCGAACTCGGCATCGCTGATCTTCTGGCCCGGCCGGAACGGGTCGATGCGGTGGCGGAACAGCAACTCGCTGCGGTAGACATTCCCAACGCCGGCGATGACCGTCTGGTCCATCAACAACGCGCCAATAGGTCTGCGGGACTTCGTAATCCGGGTCCACGCCCAGGACGGGTCGGCGTCGGCACGCAGCGGGTCGGGCCCGAGCTTGGCCACTACATCGCTGACCTGTGCTTCGTCGATCAACTCGCACACCGTGGGGCCACGCAGGTCGGTTCCGTAATCGGCGCCGACCATCCGCATCCGCACCTGTCCCACCGCTTCTGGAAGCAGCCCGTCGCCGGGGCGTTGCCATTCGGTGAAGGTGCCGTAGAGACCGAGGTGCACGTGCACGATGGGGCCACCGGCGTAGTGGTGAAAAAGATGCTTGCCCCAGGCGCTGGCACGGCGCAGCACCCGGCCGTTCACCACGGCCGCCGAATCGGCGAATCGGCCCTGAGGGCTGGACACCGCGACCGGTGCGCGAGCGAATCGGCGCTGATGCAACCGGGCCAGCCGGTGCAGAGTATGCCCTTCGGGCACCTGGGTCCTTCAGGCCTGGGCGCCGGGTACAGGTGGCGCTTGGTGAGTGCGTTCGTACTCGGCGAGTATGTCGATACGCCGTTGGTGGCGTTCGGCTTTCGAGAACGGCGTGTTGACGAAGGCGTCCACGAAGGACAGTGCCTCCGCGACGGTGTGCATGCGCCCGCCGATCCCGATCAACTGCGCATTGTTGTGTTCGCGGGCCAGCGTCGCCGTCTCGACGCTCCACGCCAGCGCGCAGCGGGCTCCGGAGACCTTGTTCGCCGCGATCTGCTCGCCGTTACCCGATCCGCCCAACACGATGCCCAGGCCGTCAGGGTCGCCGACCGTTCGGGTGGCCGCATCGATGCAGAATGCGGGGTAGTCGTCCTCGGCGTCGTACGTGAAGGCGCCGCAGTCGACCGGCTCATGCCCGGTTTTCCTCAGGTGCTCGATGATCTGCTGCTTGAGCTCGAATCCGGCGTGGTCAGAGCCGAGGTAGACGCGCATGACCGCAATCCTTACCCGGCTGAAGTCAGCGGCGCAACGCGATCAGTCGAATTCGGGTTTCTCGGTGCGGGTGCGCTTGAGCTCAAAAAAGTGTGGGTAGGAGGCGAAGGTCACCGAGGCGTCCCACAGCTTGCCGGCCTCCTCGCCGCGCGGGATCTTCGAAAGGACCGGCCCGAAGAACGCCACGCCGTTGACGTGGATGGTCGGCGTGCCGACATCGTCACCGACCGCGTCCATCCCGGCGTGGTGACTCTTGCGCAGCGCGTCGTCGTAGGCGTCACTGTTGGCGGCCTCGGCCAGCTCCGCGGGCAGACCGGCGTCGGCAAGCGACAGCTTGATGACCTCGTCGAGGTCCTTGTTGTCCTGGTTGTGAATCCGAGTGCCCATCGCCGCGTACAGCGGGTCTAAAACGCCGGCCCCGTGGGCCTGCTCGGCGGCGATCGCCACCCGCACCGGCCCCCATGCCCTCTTCATGTTTTCGCGATACTGCTCGGGCAGGTCTTCGCGGTTTTCGTTGAGTACCGCAAGGCTCATGACGTGGAAGTTCACCTCGATATCGCGAACCTTCTCCACCTCGAGGATCCAGCGCGACGTGATCCAGCACCACGGGCACAACGGATCGAACCAGAAATCGGCTTGATTTTTCACGGGGGCCTTCTTAGGCATTGCGCAGTCCTCTCCTCAACGGTTAGAACACCGTTCAGCACAACCGTAGTCGCCGCGCGCCTGTTCCCACTCTGCAGCGCCGTCCGGGCACGCTTTAAGTTGGACGCGTGGCCCTTCCTAACCTCACCCGGGAGCAGGCTGTCGAACGCGCCGCCCTGATCACCGTCGACAGCTACAAGATCAGCCTCGACCTCACCGACGGCAACGGTGGGCCCGGCGAGCGGACTTTCCGGTCCACCACCACCGTGGTGTTCGACGCGCTCGCTGGTGCCGACACGGTCATCGACATCGCCGCCGAGAGCATCCGCAGCGCCACCCTCAACGGCCGCGAGCTGGACGTCTCCGGATACGACGAATCGACCGGCATCCCACTGCGCGGACTGTCCGACCGCAATGTCGTCGTCATCGACGCCGACTGCCGCTACTCCAACACCGGCGAAGGACTGCATCGTTTTGTCGACCCGGTCGACAACGAGACCTACCTGTACTCGCAATTCGAAACCGCCGACGCCAAGCGCATGTTCGCCTGCTTCGACCAACCCGACCTCAAGGCGACGTTCGGCCTGCAGGTGGCCGCGCCCAAGCACTGGAAGGTGATCTCCAACGGCGCGACGGCCAGCGTGGAGAACGGCTTACACGCCTTCGCCACCACTCCGCGGATGAGCACCTACCTGGTGGCGTTGATCGCCGGGCCGTACGCCGAGTGGAAAGACGCCTACACCGACGAACACGGCGAGATCCCGCTGGGCATCTACTGCCGGGCGTCGCTGGCGCAACACATGGACGCCGAGCGGTTGTTCACCCAGACCAAGCAGGGCTTCGGCTTCTATCACAAGAACTTTGGCCTGCCGTACGCGTTCGGCAAGTACGACCAGCTGTTCGTGCCCGAATTCAATGCCGGCGCAATGGAAAACGCCGGCGCAGTGACGTTCCTCGAGGATTATGTCTTTCGCAGCAAGGTCACCCGCGCATCCTACGAGCGCCGCTCCGAGACGGTGCTGCATGAGATGGCGCACATGTGGTTCGGCGACCTGGTCACCATGACTTGGTGGGACGACCTGTGGCTGAACGAGTCGTTCGCGACGTTCGCGTCGGTGCTCTGCCAAAGCGAGGCCACCGAATTCACCGAGGCCTGGACGACATTTGCGACTGTCGAGAAATCATGGGCGTACCGCCAAGACCAGCTGCCGTCGACGCACCCGATCGCCGCGGAAATCCCCGACCTGGCCGCGGTCGAGGTGAACTTCGACGGAATCACCTACGCCAAGGGCGCTTCGGTGCTCAAGCAGCTGGTTGCCTACGTCGGGCTGGAGCACTTCCTGGCGGGGCTGCGCGACTACTTCCGCACCCATGCATACGGCAATGCCACATTCGACGATCTGCTGGCCGCCCTGGAGAAAGCGTCCGGCCGCGACTTGTCGAACTGGGGTCAGCAGTGGCTGAAAACCACCGGGCTGAACACGCTGCGAGCGGATTTCGACGTCGACGCCGACGGCAAGTTCACCCGGTTCGTTGTGCAGCAGAGTGGCGCCGCGCCGGGTGCGGGTGAGACCCGGGTGCACCGGCTGGCGATCGGAATCTACGACGACGATGTTTCTGAGCCCGGCAAGCTGGTGCGGGTGCACCGAACCGAACTCGACGTCGACGGGCCAGTAACGGAAGTCCCTGCGCTGGTTGGCGTTTCGCGGGGCAAGCTGATTCTGGTCAACGACGACGACCTGACCTACTGTTCACTG
>DATKEW010000148.1:0-3671 GCA_035511785.1 Mycobacterium sp. | reverse complement strand
GTCCGCTGCACCGATGGCTCATGGATGACGCGGCCGCCGCAGAGCTGCCCGCGCGGTTACCCGCTCGGCCCCGGCGCGATGCTCGTCGGTCACCAGCCGTGCAGTACGTGTCGCGGTGGACATACAACCTGGACGTGTCTGGAATGCGGTGCGGTGGTCCTCAGGGCACCACCTCGGCCGCCGACGCGGTGAGATAGGCACCAAAGCTTCGAGTGGCTGCGCCCGTTGTCAAAAAGGTGCCGTTGAGGCAGGTGTCGCCGCATGAGGACAAATTGGCGAAAACCTTTGTACGACAGCTAATTAGCGATACTGCCGACCTTAGATATTCCTCCGATATCAGTCCGAAACGGCTGGCGGACCGATCCGGTGAGCCAGACAATGGACGACTAGGGGGCACCCAGAGAGGAGAAGGCCGTGGCGGAAGCGGCACTATTCATAGGTTGGGGAGAAGTAGTGCGCGGGCGTGAGAAGGCTGCCCTCAGGACATACAACGAGGTGATGGAGTATTGGAGCGGCCTCAAGAACGACGGTCGCATCCAAAACTTCGACGTCGCAGTACTCGGGCCGCACGCACGCCTGGGCGGCTTCATCCTGGCACGCGGCACGGAACAGCAAATCGATGGTGTCCGGCGCAGCAAGGAATTTCGGCAGGTGATGGCCCGCACCAGGCTGCACGTCGACGAGCTGGTTGTCGTCGATGCCTCGGTCGATGAGGCGCTCGGCCAACAGATACTTGAATACTAAGAGGAAATCGATCGGCTCGACTGACAGAATCGCAGACCTAACGCCGACACGCGGTTAGGGCCGCATCGGGCGATGGCCAGGGCCAGACCGCGACAGCGATGGCCCGCGGTGGGCTTTGGCCATCTCCCGATGACCCACAGATGCCAATATCTCGGTCGTCGGGGATTCGGCTTGAGGCGGCCATACCTCTCGGCAACGCGACACACCAACATTCGGAGTTTTTTGGCATCAAGACGCCGAGACCTGCCGGTTTGGCGTGATTTTTTATCCCGCTCAAAAAAGGGTTGTCAAAAGGCCCAGGAAACCGGTGAAAACCGCTGGGAGACAAGAGAATCCGCGGATCGAAAGTGATTGCGCCGGAATAGGATTGGAGAAGCCAATGGCACGCAAGCTGACCCCCATCACCGACCACCCGGCACGCCCCCGGGTGCGGCCGCGGCGGGCGCTGACCCTGGCCGACGCCGTCGACGGGGCCGAGCGCGACGTCCTGGCCGTCCTGCGCCGCAGGCTGGCGGACCGGCTCGACGCCGCGACGTGCCGGTGCACGCGCTGGCCGAGCTGGTGCGGCAGTTCCGCGACGTCGACATCAGGGCGATTGACGAACGGGCGGCGCTGGGCGGCGCGGACGGCGCCGACGACGCCGGTGGTGACGAGTCGCCCGGCTGGACGAGTCGAAGGTGTGAGGCTCGCGGACCCCGCCGGGGCGCCTCCCCGGGTTCCTTTCCGCCTCGGGGCGGGTCCGCGGCCGAGGGGTGGCCGAGGGGACTCCGCGGCTATGGCGAGTTCCCGCGCCGGGGCCACCAAGTTATCTGATCAACACGACGATCGTCACGATGGCGAAATAGAGGATCACTGCGAGGACCGTTACCCATAAGTGTGGGTCGCGCTTATGCGTTTCGATATCGCGCGTCAGCGGCGGGAGGACCCGAAGCAGGATGGGAAGCACCGACAGCGCCAGCCCCCCGGCTACCAGCGCGGCGGCGGCGGAACCCCAGCCTTCTCGTATCGCCTCTAGCGAAACGAAAAGCGTCGCCGCGATCACGACCACCAAAACGAGCCGCAGGCGCGGATCGACCTGCGCCCCGTTCTTGGCGTTCGAGGTGTCAAAAAATCGAACCTGAAACAGCAAGGCACCGGCGACGGCGAGCTGAGCCGCGATGATCGACTGGAAATACTGAACTGGCACGGCACTACTCATCGGATTATGATGCCCGAACTTGTTCTGCCACCCGAACATGGTGCGCTATCGGCTGCACCACATCGAGCTGACATTGTTTGTCGGACCCGGGCCCGGATGGTCGCTCTCTGCCGGCCGGGCCGGGCCGATTCCCACGTCGCTAGCACCAGTCAAGAATTTGTCGCGCGTTTCAGAGTCGTATTGCACTTTTCGCACTGAAAGGTGCTGGCGCTTACGGGTACCCGCTGGGTGCCTGGTATCCGGAAATAAATGGCATGCCTTCTCTCATTTCGTGTACGGCCAAGATTCGGACTACACGCGAGGAGGCTTGCCGTGGGTTCGGCACTCAACCAGTCGTTGCCGGTGAATTCGACCGATCGGACTCGTGTGTTGCTGGGGTTGGACGGCGCCACGTATGGGCGCGGTGACCACGCGGTCGCCGTCTACAGGCCGGCCTGAATCGGCCACGCACGCCCTTCGGCTGATGGTTGCGCAACCGAGAAGCTTCGGACACGGCTCGTCCGTGATAGTCGCCCGCTAACATGCTGTATGGCCGCGCCCAAAGCCCTCGAGCCGCTCCCTTTCATCGACGGCATCGTCTACGGCGAAGGGCCGCGGTGGCATGGGGGTCGCCTGTGGTTCACCGATGGGCCGACGGGCAAGGTGTACTCGGTGGGCGAAAGCGGCGACCTCGCCGTTGAGGTCGAGGTCGAACGCGCTTCAGGCTTGGGCTGGCTCCCAGACGGGACGCTCGTGGTTTCATCGCTCTTCGCGCCGAAGATCTACCACGTCGACGTGAGGGCCAACGTGGCGGCAACGTTTGACGTCAGCGACCTAGCGTGGTCGACCAACGACCTCGTCGTCACCCCCGACGGTCACGTTTACGTCGATCTCTACCAGGAAAGCGCAACCGCGATGGGAGGCGCAATCGGCCTCGTCGACCGAAGCGGTTCGGTTCGGGTGGTCGCGGATGGGCTCGAGGTCCCCAACGGACTGGGTGTGCTGCCCGACGGGCAGACTCTGGTGGTCAACGAGGTGAGTGGGTCACGGATTTCGGCATTCCGATTCGAACCAGACGGCAGCTTGGGCGCCCGAAGCGTATTCGCGGATCTGGGAACCCAGCGGCACCCCGACGGCCTGTGCGTCGATGCCGAAGGAGCGGTGTGGGTCGGGTGTTATGACACTGGTGAGTTCCTACGAGTTGTCGAAGGCGGCACTGTGACCCACCGGGTGGACATACACCGTGGCTGGGCGATCGCACCTGCCTTGGGCGGGGCCGACGGGTGCACGCTCTACATGGTGATCGACGACACCACCATCGAGGGCCTCGTGAAAGGCGAGTCAACCGGATGGATCATGCGGGCGCGTGTCGATGTTCCGGGTGCCGGATCACCCTAGCGCTAGGCTTGGCGTCATTGACGGAAGTGTCATCTCGATCTGGACAGTCAGGCGAACAAATGTCCGAATAATGTTGGCATACACCAGCGTCGCGCATGACAACTAATCCCGGAACGGACACTATCCGCCGCGGACCAGTGGGTACGTTCGGCCAGGATTGCCTGTCGCAGTGTAAGTTTCGATCAATCGCATCTGGCGTGACACAGGGCTGGCCCGGCGCCGCGGCCGCCAGCTGCGCATGACGGCATGCGAGCTCATCGATCGCGCGGGCCAGGCTGAGATGTGCGGCCACGGCTACCCCGTCTTTTCGGCGAGTCGGTCGCCGGCCGAGGATGTTGAGGCGCATGCTGTA
>DATKEW010000147.1:0-10217 GCA_035511785.1 Mycobacterium sp. | reverse complement strand
GCAACACGCTCACCGTGCAGATCGAGATAGTTCATCTCGCTCACCTGAACCGGTCTCCATCCAACGGTGTCCCGGCATGCTGACACAACGTCATAACAACCGCTCCCCCGGCTTCTAGCCGACAATAGCGCAACGTACGGTCCCCGCCTACCGGCGTCCGCCGCCAGCGCGCGGTGCGGTCGAGCGCCACCAAGAAGATCTTCGGCCGCGTGCCCCAGCCCAATTCATAACTCCCACAGCTCAATTCCAACCGATTTCAACAATCAAGATGCTCAACCAATCCGACGAGCCGACTGACTACCAGCACTATCGTTTGGATCGTCGTCGTTGTTGTAGCGTTGATTCTGCTGGTCGCCGCAATCGCTTGGGTGGCGCGCAAGAAACGCACCGAACACCGCCGCGTCCAGCCGGCGACATCCGCGAGAAAGCCGTCGAACAGTCCCACGAGGTCGGGCAACGGGAAGCGCTTGCCGACGAGACGGCAGCCAAGGCCCGCGCTGCGCAAGCCCAGGCCGAAGCCATGGCAGCGCACTCGGCAGGCCTACAACATCAGGCGCAGCACGTCGCACCGACGCGGCTACCAACCGCAGCCAGGTGAACCGAGAATTCGAGCGCGCCGACAAGATCGATCCGGACTCGCCAACCAGCGATGCACCGCGCGGAGATGCCGCCGGCCGGCAAGACCCGTCACGGATACCCAAGGCCGGGTGACTTTCCCGACGCCTGGAGTTGATCGGGGCCGGTGGTACGCCGCCTGAATCGGACCTGTTGCTTGGGGCACGCGACATCTGACATGTCGCCTACCAGCCCTGGCGAATGATCCATCCGGCCAGTCAGAAGCGACTGCTGAACCTGACTACGCCTCGTCCTCCACCCAGCAGATGGCCCAGAACAGCTGACCGGACCCCGAGAAGTGGATCAACAAACCCCGCAATGCCCTGCAACGCTTCTGGCGTGCCGCCCACGTCGGATAGGGCACGCGATCATGGACAGGGCACGTGCGTGCGGGTTGGACCTGCTGCGCAAGGTCGTCGGCCAACACGCCCTTGACCAGGCGCTTTCGGAGACCGACACGATCAACGCCGATATCCGAAAGATCCTCGACATCGGGACCCTCGAATGGGGTGTCGAAGTGACACTGGTCGAGCTCAAAGACATTCAGTTGCCCGACAGCGAAGCGCGCGATGGCTCGCCAAGCCGAGGCCGAGCGCGAGAAGCGAGCCAAAATTATTGCGGCAGAGCGGACTCGAGATGAAGGCCGCTGAAACCCCACCGCCAAATCTCGCAAAAAACTTAGGCCGGAACGTCCCCCTAAACGTCGCCTCAGGCAAAACCACGCGCTCCTCTCCCCCTTCGCGAGTGAGGTCGGTGGCATCGCCGAACGTGCACGAGTCCACGAACTTATCCTCAGCCATTACCTGCCGGCTCAACCGGACGTGATCACGAAGCGGAAGAAGCGGAACGCGCCGAGTGCCGTTTCCGCGCGCCGTCGTCGGCGACATCCTCCTCGCCGACGGTGGTGCTCTCATCCGTGTGCGGGGCCAGGGCGCCAAAGGATCGCCGTACCCCGGCGGGGCAGGCGTTGATCGACGCCATCCAGACCCATCTCGACAGCCATGCCGCCATGGACGCAAGTATCATATCGGGTGATTCGTGCGCACGCGTGCCACCGCCAGGTGAGTTCACGAAAAGTCGTTTGTTGGATGGGCAAACACGCTGGGGGCCATGTTATTTCGGCGCGGCAATCGAACGTCTCCATCGGACTCATCGCGGCGCGAGCGCTGCGTTCTGGTCTTCGGTGTGATAACGACAGCCAGCTGCAGGATGGGCACTCTGGTACGTCCTAGAGAAGCATGTGCCGGAATGGAATATGTTGGAGCGGCTCGCGTGTCGCGGAGATTTACTCGGTTGGGACGGTCGACGACGGGCCGACACCGACCGGAAGTGTGCGCTCGTACGCCGACGGCTTCGCAATTTCCCGAGTGCGTCGCGCCCCCTGCGGTATCCTTTGTCACGGTTGACTCCCCAGCCTCCCGGAAACGTCCGGTGGCGATCTGTAAGAGGTCCCCGCCCGTAACGTGCCTGCATCCCCCGGATAAGCCGACAGTTACAGGGTTTCTACTGTCGGGCTGATACTGACGGAGTCCCGTGTCAAGCGCTTCAAGGGTGACCGCCGCACCTGTCGGCGACATCGGCGCGCCTCGGTGCCTGATTGCGCGCGAGTATGTACCGTCAGTGGGTCGGGAGTGGCTCGGCACCTCGCTTCGACCGGAGCGACGGACCGTTTGGGGAGCGCTTGAAGGGGGCAGGCTCTCCCGCCGCAGTCATCGGCAGCCTCATTGCCAGGCAGGCAGCAGTCGTACCGCAACGACACCAGCAGCATTGGTGCGCCGGCAATCTCGGTCCGAGCTTCGCGGCTCAATTTCGACGCATTCAACGCTTCACTCGTCTAAGCGCGTCCACCGTTGAACGCCCCGACGCACGGTCGGAGGGCAACCGCGGCGCGGTGGCGCCGGAGCCAAAGGAATGGTGTTGAGCAAATTCACCGAAACGATGTATGCCAACGCCCAGGCCAGTTCGAAGGGCATGGTCACTGGGGAGCCGAACTGCCCCGTCCGCCACACCTGGGGTGAGGTGCACGAACGCGCCCAACGTGTTGCCGGTGGTCTGGCCCGGTCCGGCATCAGACACGGTGACATCGTCGCGGTGCTGGCCGGCGCTCCGGTCGAAATCGCCCCGACCGCGCAGGGCATCTGGATGCGCGGCGCCTGCCTGACCATGTTGCACCAGCCCACTCAGCGCACCGACCTGCAGCGCTGGGCCGAGGAGACCATCGCCGTCATCAGGATGATCGGTGCCACGGCGGTCGTCATCTCCGATCCGTTCATGCCGGCGGCGCCGCTGCTCTCCGACCTGGGCATGCGGGTGCTGACCATCGAGCGTTTACTGCACAGCCGCGCGATCGATCCCGTCGAGACCAACGACGACGACCTCGCGCTGCTGCAGCTGACGTCCGGGTCCACCGGTTCGCCCAAGGCTGTGCGGATCAGCCACCGCAACTTCGTGTCCAACGCCGAAGCGATGTTCAATGGCGCTCAGGTCGACGCCGCTACCGACGTGATCGTGTGCTGGCTGCCGCTGTTCCACGACATGGGCATGACCGGCTTCCTGACCGTGCCGATGTACTTCGCCACCGAACTGGTCAAAGTCACTCCGATGGACTTCCTGAGCGACACGCTGCTGTGGGCCAAGCTCATCGACAAGTACAAAGGCACAATGACCGCCGCGCCCAACTTCGCCTACACGCTGTTCGCCAAACGCCTGCGCAGGCAGGCCACGCCGGGCCAGTTCGACCTGTCCACGCTGCGGTGGGCGCTGTCGGGCTCCGAGCCCGTCGAACCTGCCGACGTCGAGGATCTGATCGACGCCGGCAGGCCGTTCGGGTTGCGGCCGGACGCGATCCTGCCGGCGTACGGGATGGCCGAGACGACTGTGGCAGTGTCGTTCACCGAGTGCGGCGCCGGCATGGTCGTCGACGAAGTCGACGCCAACCTGCTGGCCGTAATGCACCGTGCCGTCCCCGCGACCAGGGGTAAGACCCGGCGGTTCGCCACGCTCGGCCGTCTGCTGCAGGGCCTGGAGGCGCGCATCGTCGACGAGGACGGCGGCGTGCTGCCCGCCCGCGGAGTCGGTGTCATCCAGGTGCGCGGCGAATCCGTGACCCAGGGCTACACCACGGTGGCCGGATTCGTCGCGGCCCAGGATGACCAGGGTTGGTATGACACCGGCGACTTGGGTTACTTGACGGAAAACGACCACGTCGTAGTCTGCGGCCGGGTCAAAGACCTCATCATCATGGCAGGCCGGAAAATCTACCCAACCGACATCGAACGCGCCGCCGCGCGGGTGTCCGGCGTTCGACCGGGCTGTGCCGTGGCGGTCCGCCTCGACGGGCACTCGCGGGAGACGTTCGCCGTCGCCGTCGAGTCGGTCGCGTGGGAGGAGCCGGCCGAGGTGCGCCGCATCGAGCGTCAGGTGGCCCACGAGGTCGTCGCGGCGGTCGATGTCCGGCCCCGCAACGTGGTTGTGCTCGAGCCGGGCATGATCCCTAAGACACCGTCGGGGAAGCTGCGGCGCGCACATGCGTTGGCGCTCGTCAACTGACCTCATCGGGACGCAGCGAGAGTAAAATTTGTTGCTCACCAAGGGTGCGCGGGAGGAGGGGGATGTTGGCCGACTTCGACGCCCAGCCTGGTCGCAACGCGCCGCCACAGCCCGAACTCTCCCCTACCCAACGGGAAGCAGACGAGGCCGAACTGGATGCCGGGCTCCGCGGAGTGGCCGGGATTGTGGCCGGCGCCCATGGGGTGATCGATCTTCTCCGGGACGTGGCGGAGTTCGCGGCCCAGGCGATTCCCGGCGTCGACGGCGCGGGCGTCGCGTTGATCGACCCGCAACACGGCATATCCAGCGTGCAGACCTGGGCGGCGACGGAGCTACTTGTCCACGAGATCGACACCGTTCAGTACGACGAACTGAACGAGGGGCCATGCATCACCTGTATGCAGTCGCGGCGACCCACAGTGAGCGGATCGCTGGGCAGTGACAGCCGTTGGCCGCACTTCGGCGGCCGGGTAGCCCGGATGCGCGTGCACTCCGCGCTGGCGCTGCCGTTGATCGTCGGCGACCAGGTGATCGGCTCGATCAATGCCTATGCCAAAAGCCGCGATGCGTTCGCCGAGCACGCGGTGCGGTTGGGGTCCCAGTTCGCCAGGCCCGCAGCGGTGTCGGTGTACAACGCGCAGTTGTTGGCCAACGCGCATGAACGGGCACTGCGATTGCAGCGCGCGTTGGACAGCCGCGCAGTGATCGATCAGGCGATCGGCATCCTCCGCAGCCGGTCGGGCAGCACCGTTGAGGAGGCCTTCCAACGACTCACCCACATCAGCCAAACCGAGAACATCAAGCTCCACGCCGTCGCCCAGCGGCTGGTCGAGGAGGCCGTGCGGCGCGCCCGCGCACGGCGTCACTGAACCTGTTAATGCGGTGGCCCCTCCGCGAGCTCGGCCAACGCCGCCACGAGCATTGGGCGGGAATACCGATCGGTCATCAATCTGCGGGCCACGTCGGTCAGGTGTTCGCGTTGGGCCCGCGCGTAGGTCCGCAACACGTTGAACGCCTGCTCCACGGACACATCCAGCATTTCGTGGAGGAAGCCCTTGGCCTGCTCGACGATGACACGGCTGGTCAGCGCGGCGCGTAGTTGCGGCATGACGGTGGCGGGTGTGGGTGGATGTTCCTGGAGGATCGCGACACATGCGATGTGTGTCAGGGTCTGGCCGACGAGCAGATCGGCTTCGGTGAGCTCGCCGTGGCGGGTGCCGAACAAGCCGAGCGCGCCCAACACGATGCCGGTGGCGCGCATCGGGACGGCGTGCACCGAGCCGAAGCCGGCCTCGACCGCGGCGGGAACGAACCGCGGCCACCGCGCTGTGGCCCCTCGGATGTCGGCGACCGAAACCGGTCGGCCGGTGGCATAGCAGTCCACGCAGGGGCCTTCGTCGGCTTGTAGCTGGAAGAGTTCGAGTTCGCGGGCCCGTTCCGAGGTGGCGGCCAGCAGGCGGAGCTGGTGCAGCGGGTCGGCGAGCAGAAATCCCGCGGCCTCGATGTCGAGCAGCTCAGCACATCGCTCCGTGAGCCCGGTCAGCAGCTCGACGACGTCGAAGTCGTCGAGCAGGCTATCGACGAGCGAGACGACGGCGTGCATTACGCGGGTTTCACGAGGGGTGTCAGTCACGTTGCGCTCCTTCCTGGAGTGTCCCGTCCGGCATGTGCGCATCAGTCGGCCTCGAGCTTCAGTCGGCGGTCGAGAATGTCGCGGGCAACGTCGGTGGCGCTGCGACCGGTGGCGTAGGCGTGGGCCCGTAGCCGGACCAGGGCCTCGGCCGGCTCAACCTCCAGCTGGGCGACGAGCGCGCCGGTGGCCTGGCTGACCTCCGCGCGACTCAGCGTGTTGAGTTCGGCCCAGGCATTGCTGGTGGGGTCGGCGACGGCGGCCTGCAGGTCGCTGGCCAGGAGGTCCAAGAGCGGGACGCCGGCGAGCTCCGCGGCGGCGACGGCGACGGCCAGGTCCGCGCCCGGCAGTGGGCCCGGCAGTCCACGGAAGAGGTCGAGGGCGCCGACATATTCCCCGGCCACGACGACAGGTATCGCGTAGACGCCTCGGATCTGGTGGGCCAGCATGGCGGGCCCATAGGCCGGCCACCGAGCCTCCTCGGGATCGGCGAGGTCAACGACCATTATTGGCATCCGGCGCGCAACAGACTCCAGGCACGGTCCCTCGCCGAGGGTGAACTGCAGTTCGTCGTACATGCGCGCGGGCGCGCCGCTGGATCCCAGCGTTCCACTGCTTGCACCGTCGAAGATCAGCGAAATCGCCGCTGCGTCAACGTCGAGAAGAGCCACGCAGGCCTCGCACAGCCAGTCGGCGGCCTCTACCCCACGCCGGCCGTCGACGGCGGCGAGAAGCTGCTCGTGGATCACCACATTTAGCCGAACAGGATCCGGGCAGCTGCGGAAATGCCCGGGGGTGTCGGCGGGGACGTCATCCCCCCACCCTTTCACTAGTTGCGGCGTTTTACGAGCGAAACGCCGCTGTCATGGCCGGCGGCCGTCATCGCGCCTCGGTT
Organism: Mycobacterium sp.; assembly: GCA_035511785.1. GTDB lineage: Bacteria > Actinomycetota > Actinomycetes > Mycobacteriales > Mycobacteriaceae > Mycobacterium. The sequence continues at coordinate 3,528 of DATKEW010000147.1, read as the reverse complement.
CGGCAGCCCGGTAAAGTTGCCATTGACCGGTGCCGTTGACCGGAGAATCCTCAAGCTGATCACCGGGACGATCCCCGGAAGTGGACACAGCCCATTACCACAAAGGTCCGGGAGAACAATGAGTTCGGAACATGCGATAGAACGCGTGCACCTGTCAGAGATCCGGGAGGGTGACATGCTGCAAGATCCGACATCTGGCAGGTGGATCAAAGTCACCCACACAGCCGACGACACAGCAAGCGGGCCCCATCGCGTCTACTACGGCGACGGCGGCGAAGAGATCGATTCGCGGTACGTTACGGGCCTCGTCAGTCGCCAAGTACGAGAGTAATCGCAACCGCTCGCTTACAATAGATGAACTACGTTGCGCTGCAACATAATTCGAAACACACTCACATACGCATGCCGCGTACTTCAGCTGCCTCACAGTTCGGCCGAAGGAGACACGGATGACTGACGCGAATGACCTGGTCCAGCGCAACGCAGAGTTCGCCGCGAAGAGGTTCCGTGCGGACCTGACGATCAATCCCAGCGGCAACATGATGGTCATCGGGTGCGTGGACCCACGAGTCGACCCAGGCCATGTGTTAGGTCTCAGCAACGGTGAGGCCGCGATCATCCGCAATGTGGGCGGCCGGATCACCCCCGCAACACTGCGGACCATGGCGATGCTGGGGAAGGTGGGCGCCGCCAATGCGAGCACCCATCGCCCTGGCGATTGGAACCTGGTCATCCTGCACCACACTGATTGCGGGATAACAGATCTGGCGCCCTTCCCGGAGCTGCTGGCCGAGTATTTCGAAATCTCGCTGGGCGAGGTGGAAGCCAAGTCGGTCAGCAACCCGGTCGGCTCGGTGCGCGTCGACGTCGATGTCATCATGAAGGCAATTCATGCCAGCGCGTATCTGGTTTCGGGCCTGGTGTACGACGTCGACACCGGTCTGGTCGAGACCGTTGTCCCGCCCACACCACTGACTGCCCGTTAGTCATCATCGGGGGAATAACCAGATCAAAATCAGCGCATGAACTTCGCAGCCTCGTTCAACGTCGTTCAGGATATAGGAGGCGTTGACGATGCGTAGTTCAGACCGAGCGTGGGTGGCACTGGCCGGCGGCGTGGCTGCCTACGACCTGATCGCCACCGACGACGAGCAGCTGACCAACGCGGCCCGCCGGTACTTCAAGTCTCAGCCGATTGCCACCGTGTCGATGATCCTGGTGACAAGCCTGCATCTGGTCGGCGGGATACCGCGGTGGTGCGACCCGATCTCGCTGACGTTCGCCGCGTATCGGCTGCTGCGACGGTTCTGGCTTCGTCAACATGCGGTACAGCGGGACAGCCTGGTGGCTGCGACGTTCGCGCGCAAATCCGTAGCCTGAACCGTGCAGACCGCCAATCATATTGTCGCCGTGTGGATTACCGGCATCCCGCTAGGCCGATCTGTCTCTGAGCTGTCGCCGACTACTGCGGGCGAGTATTGCTGTCGCCAATCCGCGTCGCCGCACATCGTCCCCGACGCCTGATAGGTGCGATCGTTTCGCTGCGTTCGGGAATCTGTTCTCCGACGCCGTCTCTGGCGCGTCGTTGGAGGTAGCGAAAAGAAGCCGGTCCGGAAGCGCCAGTTTGCAGATTGTGCGCACCGTGAGCAGGTACTGGCGAAGCAACGGACCCGTCGTGTACGGCAGGTCATAGGTTACACACAAAGCGCGCACCTGCTCGGCGATCTCGGGGTACCGGTTACTCGGCAGATCCGGGAAGAGGTGGTGTTCGATTTGGTAGCAGAGGTTTCCACTCATAAACGCCAATACCGTCCCGGCTTCGAAGTTCGCGGTACCCAGCATTTGACGCAGGTACCATTCGGGCTTCGTCTCGTCCTCCAGCACTGACGGGGTGAACTTTTCCGCTCCATCCGTGAAGTGACCGCAGACGATGATGATGTACGCCCAGACATTGCGCAGCCCGTTGGCCACCACGTTCGCCGCCAGTGTGCGCCACCACCGCCGGCGACTCAGCGCAGGAAAGAGAACATAGTCCTTGCCGGCCTGGCGAGCCATCTTGCGGAGCAGCGCTGTTTTGTGGGCGGATTTAGCGGCGTCTGTGGTCTCGCCTTCCTGGATTGATATCAAGCCATGCAGTGCGACGCCCCATTCGAAGGCCAGCGCCAGCAGGACCGCATACAACGGCTGCAGCAACGCGCCCGGCTGCCACTCCTGGTCTCGAGTGACTCGCATGATTCGGAATCCGAGGTCGTCGTCTATGTCGACGATGTTCGCGAAGACGTGGTGTCGGTAGTTGTGGGAGTGCCGCCACTGCGACGTGAGACCGGCGGTGTCCCACTCCCAACTATTGGAATGGATTTCCGGGTCATTCATCCAATCCCATTGACCGTGGCTGATGTTATGGCCGAGTTCCATGTTCTCAATGGACTTGGCCGCGGCCAGGGCGCCGGTGCCGACAGCCCAGCCGAACTTGCCCTTACTCATGCCGATGGCGAGCCTCGCCGCGATCTCGAGGCATCGGTGAAAAGCGATGACGCGCTTGATGTATGCCCGATCCTTGGTGCCGCGCGAGGCCTCGATATCGCAACGGATCGTTTCCAACGCGGCCGCGAGCTCCTCGAGGTCCGTGTCGCTCAGGTGGGCGTATTCAGGTACTTCGGTGATGGCCATCGAATCTCAACGAGATCCGGGCACGGTGGCGCGCGGCGTCCCCGCGACGACGCGCGGACAGGGAAGGTTTGCGAACCGCAGCAATGTGGGTCACGTCCGATCTTTTGGGTGGGTGTCTACGCGCGGTAGGCGAGGATCGGCGCGAGGTCTGGTAAGCGGGAAGCTGCTTGATCAACACAGCTGAACGGCGGCATCGGGCCGCAGTCGATATTTCGAGTGCGGTCGCCAATACGGCTGGACAGCCGATGCGAGCTGCCGTGGTCACCCTCGTCACCGGAGTCGGGCGGCACGGCGGCCTGCCCGGAACCTACTGGTCCGGTGGGCGGCTGAGCCATCTATTTTGAGCACCTGCCTAAATCGGCTCTACGCCGTGAGTGCTGACCGTAGCATGCCAAGACGCCAGCAACATCATGGCGCTTTACGTCGGCCTCGGCGGCGACCCGAGCCGCGACATGGCTGCCTGGCTGACCTGCTTCGACACAGGATGGCGATTTGAAAGCGGCGGCCCTTTCCGGCCTTTCGAAAATGAATTTCGCGCCCAGCGGCGTGACGGGCCTACTCTTCCGATAGAGCGTGCGTGAGGGGGCCGTCTGTGCAGCAGCTGAGTTGGACCGATGACATGATGCTGCGCGCGGAGACGCCGGCGACGCCATTGCAGATTCAGATGCTCCTGATTTACGACCCGTCGACCGCTCCGGGCGGCAAGGTGACCTTCAAAGGGATTCTCGAGGAGCTCGACGCCCGGCTGCATCTCGCGGACGTGTTTCGGCGCCGGTTGACCGATCTCCCAGGCGGCTTGCACAGGCCGTATTGGGTAGATGACCCGAACTTCGATCTTGAGTATCACGTCCGTCATAT
>DATKEW010000146.1:0-13827 GCA_035511785.1 Mycobacterium sp. | reverse complement strand
GCTCCCGCCAAGAAGGCTCCGGCCAAGAAGGCTCCGGCCAAGAAGGCGACCGCGAGGCGCGGCCGCAGGTAAGCCAACAAACCGAATTCCGTACGCAGATACCCTTTGGGGGCAGCGCTGCCCCCAAAGGGTATTCGCGTGTTAGGCCCGCACGTTGGCGGCCAGCGCGCCGCCGATGTGGTTGGCCGCCACTAGCCGGCCCGCCGCCAGGGACAGCACCCACGTACTGCCCTTGTGGTTGCGGGACTTGTCGGGGCGCACTCCGTCGCGTTCACACCACCACGCGATCAAGTCCGGAATCACCTTGCCCTGCGTACAGATCACCGGCGTGCCCTCCTGCGCGGCGATACGCAGCATTCGGCGTCGGGCGCGTTTGGCGTTCTTGGCGTAAGCCTCCTCGGTGAGGGTGGGCTCGTTCTGGATGGTCACTCCCAATTCCTCGGCGAGCGGTTGCACCGTCTGGTGGCAGCGGAGCCGGTCGGCAGCATAAACGTCGCTGGCGCCGAAGGCCATCAGCTGTACCACGAGTGCCTCCGCCTGCGCACGTCCCCTCTTGTCCAACGGCCGCTTGGTGTCATCTCCGGAGAAGCGGGATTTCCGGCCGGCGGTGCCGTGTCGGACCACCAGTACGGTATGCGTATCCGCGGGGTATTTTGCGAAGTGGCGCAACATCTTTCGATCATACGCGTAGCTGAGTTTCTCCATTGCGTCGGCGACCGGCAGCCACACCAACTCGTCGACCTCACTGCCGGGTGTGAATTCGCCACCGGTACTGTGCGCGGCCCAGTAGAAGACCTTTTTGACGCCTTGTTCAATGGGATAGCTCACCAGGTCAAGCCGCCTGCCGAGGACGCCGTGGTGCCCGGTCTCCTCGAACACTTCCCGCGCTGCGGCCACGGGCGCCGTCTCGCCGGGGTCCACTTTGCCCTTCGGCAGCGACCAGTCGTCGTAGCGGGGGCGGTGGATGACGGCGATTTCGAGCTCCGGGCTTGCCGAATCAGCACGGCCTTGTCGCCACAACACCGCGCCGGCGGCGTACACGATCCGGCTGCCCGAGCGCCGACCGGCGGACGAGTTCTGGTCCGACACCTCACTCCTGCAGGTCAATTCGGCCAGCGTCGCTCCGGCCTTGGGCGTGAGCTGGAAAGTTACCACATAGGCATCAGGCGCTGCGGTGCAGCTCCATCAGCGACTCCTGATGGTCGCGCACGCTGTGACCCTCCTGCGGCGATGCGGTCCACTGCCCGTCGGGCCCGAGCTCCCAGCATCGAGTGGACGGGTCCAGCGCGGACTCGAACAAGTCGTCCAGGTATGCGGTGAGCCTCGGGTCCTTGACCTGAACCAACACCTCGACTCGCCGGTCGAGATTGCGGTGCATCATGTCGGCGCTGCCGATCCAGAACTCGTTGACGCGATCGAAATGGATGATCCGCGAGTGCTCCAGGAATCGGCCGAGAATCGAGCGAACCGAAATGTTTTCGGAGAAACCTTCTGCGCCCGGGCGCAGTGCGCAGATTCCGCGCACCACCACCTCGACCCGCACACCCGCCCGCGACGCGCGATACAGCGCATCGATGACCTGCTCATCGACGAGAGCGTTCATCTTGAGCCGAATCCGGCCCCCGCCGCTTTCGCGGTGAGCGGCAATCTCGCTTTCGACGCGCTCGATGATGCCGGTGCGGATGCTGTGCGGTGCCACCAGCAGATTGCGGTAGGACACCTTGCGCGAATAGCCGGTGAGCGAATTGAACAAGTCGGTCAGATCGGCTCCGATATCTGGGGAAGCCGTGAGCAGACCGACATCCTCGTACAGCCGCGCCGTCTTGCCGTTGTAGTTGCCGGTCCCGACATGGCAATACCGCCGGATCGTCGAACCTTCGCGGCGCACCACCAAGCAGGTCTTGCAGTGCGTCTTGAGCCCGACGTAGCCGTAGACCACATGGACGCCCGCTTGCTCGAGTGTGCGCGCCCAGCGGATGTTGGCCTGCTCGTCGAAGCGCGCCTTGATCTCCACCATTGCCACCACTTGCTTTCCGGCCTCGGCGGCGGCGATGAGTGCCCGGACGATCGGCGAATCGCCGGATGTGCGGTACAGCGTCTGTTTGATCGCCAGCACGTTGGGGTCCGCGGCGGCCAGCTCGATGAATCGCTGCACGCTGGTGGAGAACGAGTCATATGGATGATGAACCAGCACATCGCCTTCGCGCAGTGTCGCGAAGATGCTCCTGGGCGTCTCCCGGTCGGCGAAGGCGGGATTGGTGGCCGGAACGAAGGTCCGGTCTTTGAGTGCCGGCCGGCCGATGCCGTAGATCTGCCACAACGACGACAGGTCGAGTAGCCCGGGCACCTCGATGACGTCACTGGGATCGACGTCGAGTTCGCGCAGCAGCAGCTCCAACATGCTCTCGGTCATGTCGTCGGCGATCTCGAGTCGCACCGGCGAACCGAATCGCCTGCGCGCCAACTCCCGCTCGAGGGCTTGCAGCAGGTCTTCGTCGCGGTCCTCTTCAACTTCGAAGTCAGCGTTTCGGGTAATGCGGAACGCGTGATGCTCGACGACGTCCATACCCGGGAACAGCATCGGAAGGAACGCCGCGATCAGCTCTTCCATTGGCAAGTAGCGGATTTTGGCCTGCCCTTCGGCGCCGTCCACGCCGTCACGGCTTTTGAGTTCGACGAATCGATCCACGTTGTTGGGCACCTTGATTCGGGCGAAGTGCTGGCCGCCGTCCTCGGGTTGCTTCACGGTGACCGCCAGGTTCAGACTCAACCCACTGACAAACGGGAACGGGTGCGCGGGGTCGACGGCCAGCGGTGTCAGGACGGGGAAGACCTGCTCGTTGAAATAGGTCGACAGTTGGTCGCGCTCGGCCTGAACCAGATCGGCCCACGTGACTATATAAATGCCTTCCTCGGCCAGCGCCGGTCGCACGGAGTCGAGGAACACCCGGGCGTGTCGCGTCGCGATCCGCTGCGTCTGCTCGCCGATGCGGGCCAGTTGCTCACGCGGTGTCAGACCGTCGGCCGAGCGGACCGACAGCCCCATCTCGTCGCGGCGCTTGAGGCCGGCCACCCGAACCATGTAGAACTCGTCGAGATTGGAAGCGAAGATCGCCAGAAACTTGGCTCGTTCCAGCAGCGGCAGAGAGTTGTCGTCGGCCAGCGCCAGCACGCGCGCGTTGAAGTCCAGCCAGCTCAGTTCCCGGTTGAGGTAACGGTCCTCCGGCAGCGCATCGCGGGTCGCGGCGGGGGTCGCGGCGGGGGGTGCCGCCACGGCCGCGTCCTCTGATTGCCATACCGTTTCTTCGGGGCGCGCCTCAGCTTCGATTTCGGTCACCATGCGATCATCGCGCATGACCCGCCGGTGCTGCTACCGCCCGGCAGACATCCGTCCGCCGTTGGTGTGCCGTTCATCCCTCGGATGGGTTTGCTGCCGCTGCTCCGGATCCGTCAATGCCGCACGATGGCACGGGCGGTGGCCGCGCCGACCCCCAGCCGCCGGGCGGCCGCCAAATCAGCGGCCGTGTCGACGTCGCAGCGCAGGCCGGGCCACGCGCCGGTCAGTTCGATCGCGCCCGAACGGCGATGCCGCGCGCACGAATCCGGCCCGAACTGCGGATCGAGCGCAGCTCCGAACGCGCACAGTGCCGCCGTTCCGGTTGCCAGCCGGTCGGCGACGAAGCTGCGCCGATACTGCCGTGCGGCAGCGATCGCCTCGGCCAGCTCCTGTGTCTGCAATGCCGGCAAATCGCCTTGCAGCACAACGACATTGGAGAATGATTCGGCCACAGCGCGTTCGGCAGCGGCGATAGCGTTGTTCAGTGGGTCACCATGGCCCTCGGGCGTCGGATCGGCCAGCACATTTACTCCGAGCTTCCCCGCCGCGGCCGCCGCGGCTTCGTCGGGCGTGATGACGGTGATCGAGCCCACCGATGCGACACCCGCCGCGGCGGTCAGGGTGTCTACCAACATCGCGAGCACCACGTTCTCCCGGGTCCGCGCCGAGAACACCGGGGCCAGCCTGGTCTTGGCGGCGGCCAACCGCTTGACGGCGATGATCAAGGCGACGTCGGTTGCGCTGTCGCCCGCACCGTCGGCGCGTGTGCCGCTCATGAGGTCATCCTGCCAGCGCTGATCGCCCGGACGCTGCCGCGGGCTAATCTGAAGCGCCGGCACCGCAACAGCAAGGCGGCGACGGTGAACGGGCTCGACGACAGACGGGGTGGTAAATGGCCGGCACAGCAGGCGCCGTTGCGGTGATGGGCGCCGGTGCATGGGGCACGGCGCTGGCCAAAGTGCTCGTTGAGGCCGGAGGACCGGAAGCACAGGTCACGCTGTGGGCCCGGCGATCTGACATCGCCGAGCAGATCAATACCACCCGATACAACCCCGCCTACCTGCCCGGTACTTTGCTGCCACCCGGCATCCGCGCCACCGCCGATGCGAAAGAGGCGCTGGCCGGCGCGTCGACGGTGCTGCTGGGAGTGCCCGCGCAGACGATGCGGGCCAATCTCGAGCGGTGGGCGCCTTTGTTGGCCGACGGCGCGACACTGGTCAGTCTGGCCAAGGGCATCGAGCTGGGCACCCTGATGCGGATGAGCCAGGTCATCGTTTCGGTGACCGGCGTGGACCCGGCACAGGTCGGGGTGATTTCGGGGCCGAACCTGGCCAGTGAGATCGCCGAATGTCAGCCCGCCGCCACCGTCGTCGCGTGCAGTGACTCCGGGCGCGCGGTCGCCGTGCAGCGCATGCTCAACAGCGGGTACTTCCGCCCGTACACCAACAGCGATGTGGTGGGCACCGAGATCGGTGGGGCGTGCAAGAACGTCATCGCGCTCGCGTGCGGGATGGCGGCCGGCGTCGGCCTCGGCGAGAACACCGCGGCGGCGATCATCACTCGCGGCCTGGCAGAGATCATCCGGCTGGGGATAGCGCTGGGCGCCAAGGGCGCGACGCTGGCCGGTCTGGCAGGTGTGGGTGACCTGGTGGCCACGTGCACGTCCCCGCATTCGCGCAACCGCTCGATGGGCGAACGCCTGGGCCGGGGCGCGACCGTGCAGTCGGCGTTGGACGGCCCCCTGAAAAGCGGTGATGGGCACGTCGTCGAGGGGGTGACGTCGTGCCAGTCGGTGCTGGCGCTGGCGTCCAGTTACGACGTCGAGATGCCACTGACCGACGCCGTGCACCGGGTCTGTCACAAGGGGCTCTCGGTGGACGAGGCGATGGCGCTGTTGCTGGGTCGCAGCACCAAGCCCGAATGAGCCTCGCCGGGTTCGGCGGTCGCAGAAACCCCAGCTCAAAGCATGGCGTCCGGCCGGGCAGCACCCCACCCGGTAGCCTCTCCAGGTTGTGAATGCCTCCGACCGGCCGCCCGCGCACCCCGGGGGCGGTCGCGTGCGTGTCGCCGTCGTCTTCGGCGGGCGCAGCAACGAGCACGCCATCTCGTGTGTGTCCGCGGGCAGCATCCTGCGCAATCTCGACCCGCGGCGCTTCGAGGTGGTCGCAATCGGCATCACCCCGCAGGGTTCGTGGGTGCTCACCGACGGTGACCCGGATGCGCTGGCGATCACCAATCGGCAGCTGCCCGAGGTGACCTCTAGCTCGGGCACCGAGCTGGCGCTGGCGGCCGACCCGGCGCGCAGCGGCCAATTGGTGTCGCTTCCGCCCGGCGCCAGCGAGGTCTTGGCGTCGGTCGACGTGGTTTTTCCGGTACTGCACGGCCCGTACGGCGAAGACGGCACGATCCAGGGACTGCTCGAACTCGCCGGTGTGCCTTACGTCGGCGCCGGTGTGCTGGCCAGTTCCGTCGGTATGGACAAGGAATTCACCAAGAAGCTGCTTGCCGCCGAGGGACTTCCGATCGGCGCGCACGCGGTGCTGCGCCCCTCGCGTGCGGTGCTGCGCCTCGAGGAGTGCGAGCGGTTGGGTTTGCCGGTGTTCGTCAAACCCGCACGGGGTGGTTCCTCGATCGGCGTCAGCCGGGTGTCGAGTTGGGACAAGCTGCCCGCCGCGGTCGCGCACGCTCGCCGGCATGATCCGAAAGTGATCGTCGAGGCGGCGATCAACGGTCGTGAGCTGGAGTGCGGCGTGCTTGAAATGCCCGATGGGACAGTGGAAGCCAGCACGCTGGGGGAGATCCGGGTGGCCGGTGTCCGGGGGCGCGAGGACTCGTTCTACGACTTCGCGACCAAATACCTCGACGAGGCAGCCGAATTGGACGTGCCCGCAAAGGTCGACGACGAGATCGCCGACGCGGTGCGCCAATTGGCGATCCGGGCGTTCAACGCCATTGACTGCCAGGGCCTGGCCCGCGTCGATTTCTTCCTCACCGAGGAAGGACCAATAATCAACGAAATAAACACGATGCCGGGATTCACCACGATCTCGATGTACCCGAGGATGTGGGCGGCCAGCGGCGTCGACTATCCCAGCCTGCTGGCGACCATGGTGGAGACCGCGTTGGCCCGGGGCGTGGGGCTGCGCTAACGGGGTTGCTAACCCGGCCGCGCCGGGTCGATGGGCACCGCCGCGATGGTGTGATCGATGACCTCGGAGAGCTGCTGGATTGGCGTCGGCCCCGATCCCGCTGGCAGCGTCAACGCCACGTACACCGGCCGGTCCACCGTGTACCAGGTCGATCTGCCTGCGTCACCGGCGGATTGCTGTTGGGCCGCCACCTCAAACCATTGCACCCGGTCGACGACCTGGATCGGAGATCCCACCACGAAGTCGGCCGGGCGGTCGAGTCCGCAGCGCAGCACCACCGGCTGGCCGTCGGGCCCGGCCCGCCAGGCGGCCGCGCCTTGCGGCGCCGGGTGCGCGACGGGTGCGCGCTGATAATTTCCCAGCCGCTGCGGCAGCGCGTCCGCCAGCGCCCGGCATGCGGCGTCGGCGGCCTGCGGCGCCGGGACGGCCGGAATGGCGACCGGTTGCGGCGGTGCTTCGCGGGTTGCCGCGATGACCAGGATCGCGCCGATCGCCGCGACCGCCAGCGCAACCGCGGCGATCATCGCTGCCCGCGGTGGTCCGCCGAGGTCGGTATCCGAACCGGTATCGGAGTCGGTCGTCACCGCCCGCGCACCTCCTGTCTATACACTGGCGCCGTCCGCTCGCGCGGGCTGGGAATTAACGTACCGCAGGTCGGGCGACCGACTTGCGGTCCGTACAAGGCCAAGACACGCGGAGGAGGTGGCGTGCGCGACGACGAACAGTCCCCGACGCTGCAGCAGCTCGGTGAGTTCGCGGTGATCGGCCGGGCGGTGCGTGGCCGTCGGCAGCCCGCTGCGGTCGTGCTCGGGCCCGGCGACGACGCCGCGGTGGTGTCCGCCGGGGACGGTCGCACCGTGATATCGACCGACGTGCTCGTGCAGGATAGGCATTTCCGGCTGGACTGGTCGACGCCGCACGACGTCGGGCGCAAGGCGATCGCCCAGAACGCCGCGGACATCGAGGCGATGGGCGCGCGGGCCACGGCGTTCGTGGTCGGCTTCGGAGCGCCCGGTGATACCCGGGCGGCGGACGTGGACGCGCTAGTCGACGGGATGTGGGACGAGGCGGGGCGGATGGGTGCGGGCATCGTGGGCGGCGATCTCGTCAGCTGCCCCCAGTGGGTGGTGTCGGTGACCGTGCTGGGTGACCTCAACGGTCGCGCGCCGGTGCTGCGATCCGGGGCCAAAGCCGGCTCGGTGCTCGCCGTCGCAGGTGAGCTGGGCCGCTCTGCTGCAGGATATTCTTTGTGGCACAACGGTATTGACGAATTCGACGCGCTACGGCGTCGTCATTTGGTGCCCGAGCCGCCGTATGGCGGGGGAGCAGCGGCCGCGGACGCTGGCGCGCAGGCGATGATCGACGTTTCCGACGGTTTGGTGGCCGACCTGCGGCACGTCGCCGAGGCATCAGGGGTGGGTATCGATCTGTCCACCGCGGCGCTGGCCGCGGACCACGACGCGCTGACCGCGGCCGCCGCCGTTGTGGATGCCGACCCCTGGTCGTGGGTGCTGGCCGGCGGCGAAGACCACGCCCTGGCGGCTTGTTTCGCCGGTCCGGCGCCGGCCGGTTGGCGCGTCATCGGGCGGGTGCTCGACGGGCCGGCCCGCGTGCTTGTCGACGGCGTCGAGTGGAGTGGTTACGCGGGCTGGGAATCGTTCGCGCGTTAGGGTGGCGCGGTGACCGTCTATGCGATCGCCCAGCTGAGGTTCACCGACCGGGCAGCCTACGACCGTTACCAGGCGAGGTTCATGGAGGTCTTCCGTCGTCACCCGGGAACGCTGCTGGCCGCCGACGAGTCGCCCCGGGTCGTTGAGGGGCAGTGGGACCGCGAGAAGGTGGTGCTGATGTCATTTCCGGACGAGGCGGCGTTCAATGGTTGGGCGCAATCGCCTGAATACCAGGACATCTCGAAGGACCGCATCGCGGGCGCCGATACGGTGGTGTTGCTGGCGAAGGGGCTCCGATGACCGCGCGCCCGTTGAAGGAACTCGTCGAGCAGGGGTGGGCGGCCGCGCTGGAGCCGGTGGCCGAGCAAGTCGCCCAGATGGGGCAGTTCCTGCGGGCCGAGATCGCCGCAGGGCGCAGGTATCTGCCCGCCGGGCCGAACGTGTTGCGCGCCTTCACGTTTCCCTTCGACGACGTCCGGGTTCTGATCGTCGGACAAGACCCCTACCCGACACCGGGACATGCTGTGGGCCTGAGTTTCTCGGTGGCTCCCGAGGTGCGTCCGCTGCCCCGAAGCCTGGCCAACATCTTCGACGAGTACACCGCCGACCTGGGCCATCCCCAGCCCTCGTGTGGCGATCTCACACCCTGGGCGCAGCGCGGGGTGCTGCTGTTGAACAGGGTGCTCACCGTCCGCCCCAGCAACCCGGCGTCGCACCGGGGCAAGGGGTGGGAAGCGGTCACGGAATGCGCGATCCGGGCGCTGGCCGCGCGGTCGCAGCCGCTGGTGGCGATCCTGTGGGGCCGCGACGCCTCAACGCTCAAACCGATACTGGCCAAGGGCAATTGCGTGGCGATCGAGTCGCCGCACCCCTCGCCGCTCTCGGCGTCTCGCGGGTTTTTCGGCTCGCGGCCGTTCAGCCGCGCCAACGAGCTGCTCACCGGCATGGGCGCCAACCCCGTCGATTGGCGCCTCCCCTGACCGATATGACGGGCCTGACCGAGATGACGGCGCTGCGGGCACACCGCCGGGGCGGCCCGGAGGTACTGGTCATCGAGCGCGCGCCCGTGCCGGTCGCGGCCGCCGGCGAAGTCTTGGTGGCGGTGCACGCCGCGGCCATCACGTTCGACGAGTTGACGTGGACCGAAACGTGGACCCGCGACGGTGTCAGCCGGACTCCGGTGATCCCGTCGCATGAAGTATCCGGCGTCGTTGCTGATATCGCCTCGGGTGTAGGAGATTTCGCTCCCGGCGACGAGGTGTACGGGCTGATCAGATTCGACCGCGACGGCGCGGCAACCGATTTCGTCGCCGTCCCCGCTGCCGATCTGGCCACCAAGCCGTCGACGGTCTCCCACGTTGTCGCCGCCGCGTTGCCACTGGCCGGGCTGACCGCCTTGCAGGCCTTGGTCGACCACGCGGCAGTGCAACCCGGGCAGGCCGTGCTGGTGCACGGTGGGGCCGGCGGAGTCGGCGCCTTGGCGGTCCAACTGGCCGCAATCCTGGGCGCGCAGGTCACCGCGACCGTTCGCAGCGATGCGGGCGAGCTGCTGCGCGGGTTCGGCGCGCAGCGGGTAATCGACGTTCGAACTGAAGCGTTCGACGACACCGGCGGCGCCTACGACGTCGTGATCGACACCGTCGGCGGACAGACGTTGGACCGATCCTTCGCCGTGCTCCGCCGGGGCGGGCGGTTGGTCGCCCTGTCGGAACCCCCGCCCGCGGGCAAAGCCGACGAATACGGGGTCACGGCAACGTTCTTCATCGTCGAGCCCAATCGAGATCAGCTGGCCAAGCTCGCTGCGCTGGTCGACGGTTCCTCCGCGAAAGGCCGACTGCACGTGGAAATCGCGCAGACGTATCCGCTCGATCAAGGGCGGGAGGCATTCGAAAGCGGCCGCCGCCCCGGCCGACGTGCGGGCAAGACGGTGATTGTCGTTCGGGACTGACGCGGACTTCCCGGCGCGACCCGATGTCGCGGGGCGACAGCTAGCCGCGGACGACCTTGCCGGCCTTGATGCAGGACGTGCAGGCGTTGATCCGCCGCTTGTTGCCGCCGGGACGCGTCACGACACGCACAGTCTGGACGTTGGGGTTCCACCGGCGGCTGGTGCGGCGGTGGGAGTGCGACACCGACTTGCCGAAGCCGGGGCCTTTCCCGCAGATATCGCACACAGCGGCCATTCTTCAAGCTCCTCAAAATTTCGGGGGTCCGGCACTCAGGATAGATCTGCACGAGCCGGGACGGCCCGGGCTGACCCGGGCCAGCCCAGGATACCGACTGTTGTGCGCAACCACCAAAACGCTCAACAGCCGACCGACCGCCGCGACCGGCGCCGTCACCCCCTCTGGCTAGGCTCAATGGGCCGGTTTGCCCCGGCCGGCGGGTGCGGTTCAGCGACAGCCGCCATACGCGTCGTCGCCGAGCTACGCTGGCGCCGACCGGGGGCTGGCGCGGAGGAGGTGGGTCACACTGGGCACGTCGGATCGCGTGTTGGACGCGGTGGCCCTGCGTGACTGGGCCCACACCGCCGTTAGCGACCTGATCACGCACATCGACGAGATCAACCGGCTCAACGTGTTCCCGGTCGCCGATTCCGATACCGGCGCCAACATGCTGTTCACCATGCGTTCCGCGTTGGCGGAGGCGAACGCGCGGGCCAGCGCCGACGGCGGCCACGGGTGCGTCGCGCGGGTCGCGGGCGCCCTGTCGGCCGGTGCGCTGAACGGCGCCCGTGGCAATTCCGGTGTGATCCTGTCGCAGATCCTGCGCGGGATCGCCGACGTCACCGCCAGTGCAGCCGCCGACTCCGGCGGTGAACTGCCCGAGATGGACGCGGTGACCCTGGCGGCCGCGCTGCACCGCGGTGTGGATCTGGTCATCACTTCGATGGGCGGCGAGGAGGTGCCCGGAACGATCGTCTCGGTATTGCGGGCCGCCGCCGACGCGGTCGAGGAGTGCGCCAGCGACGGGTTGGCCACGGCGATCGCCGCCGCCGGCGACGCGGCGGTGGTCGCGCTGGAGAAAACCACCGAGCAGCTGGACGTGCTGGCTGACGCCGGCGCAGTCGATGCCGGCGGGCGGGGCCTGCTGGTCCTGCTGGACGCGCTGGGCTCGACCATCACCGGGCAGGCGCCCGCCCGCACGGTGTACGAGCTGTCGCCGCGTGCGCCGCAGCCGGAAGTCCCGGCCGAACGCCCGGCGCCGCAGTTCGAGGTGATGTACCGGCTGGACGGGTGCGATGCCCCGGCGGCGGACGCGTTGCGCGACCGGCTTACGGAATTGGGTGATTCCGTGGCCATCGCGGCGGCGCCTTCGACGACTCAGGGCACCTACTCGGTGCACGTACACACCGATGACGCCGGCGCCGCCGTTGAAGCGGGACTGGCGGCCGGACGGCCGAGCCGGATCGTGGTCTCGGCCCTGAGCTCCGGCGTCACCGGACTGCCGGCCGGCAGCTGGACGCGGGAGAGGGCGGTATTGGCCGTCGTCGACGGCGACGGTGCCGCCGAGCTCTTCGCCGGTGAGGGCGCCTACGTGCTGCAACCAGATTCGGATGCGGGCGATCCGGCCACCAACATCAGCGCCCACCGGCTGGTGCGTGCGCTGGTCGACACCGGCGCCGCCCAGGTGATGGTGTTGCCCAACGGCTACCTGGCCGCCGAGGAGCTGGTGGCAGGCTGCACCACTGCCATCGGGTGGGGGATCGACGTGGTGCCGATACCGACGGGCTCGATGGTGCAGGGCCTGGCCGCGCTGGCCGTCCACGAAACGGACCGGCAGGCAGTGGACGACGGTTACACCATGGCCCGCGCCGCCGGAGCCGCCCGGCACGGCTCGGTGCGCATCGCGACCGAAAGCGCACTGACCTGGGCCGGTCGCTGTCAGCCCGGTGACGGCCTGGGCATCGCGGGCGACGAGGTGCTGATCGTGGCCGCTGATCCGGCCGGGGCGGCGATCGGCCTACTCGATCTGCTGCTGGCATCGGGCGGCGATCTGGTGACGGTGCTGGTCGGGGTCGGGATCGGGACGGAAGCCGACGCCACCGCCGTGGGCGACATCCTGCAACAGCACGTGCACGACAACCATCGCGGGACCGAGCTGGTGACCTACCGCACCGGCCATCGCGGTGACGCGCTGCTGATCGGGGTCGAGTAGCCGTGGTGTCACTGAGTGACCGGCTGGACTACATCGTGGGCGCCAAGGCGGCCGATTCCCTGGACGACGTGTTCGGCATTCGGACCGTCGACGATCTGCTGCGCCACTACCCGCGCGGCTACACCGAGGGCGCCACGGTGCGGGGCGCCGAGGACGCGCGGCCCGAAGCGGGTGAGCACATCACCGTCGTCGAGACGATCGCCGACACGGAGTCGTTTCCGATGAAGAAGAACCGGAAGAAGATGTGTCTGCGCATCACCGTCGGCTCTGGGCGCGGCAGAATCACCGCCACGTTCTTCAACGCGAACTACATCATGAGGGACCTCACCAAGGGCACCAAGGTGATGCTCTCCGGGGAGGTTGGGTTTTTCAGGAACGTCATGCAGCTCACCCATCCCGCGTTCCTCATCCTCGACTCGCCGGACGGCCGCAACCGTGGCACCAGGTCGCTGAAAAGCATTGCCGACGCCTCGCAGGCCGTAAGCGGCGAATTGGCGATGTCGGAGTTCGAGCGCCGCTTCTTCCCGATCTATCCGGCCAGCACGAAACTGCAGAGCTGGGACATCTTCGCGTGCGTGCGTCAAGTGCTCGAGGTCCTCGACCCCGTCGCCGACCCGCTGCCCGCAGAACTGCGCGCCAAGCTCGGTCTGATCCCCGAAGAGGAGGCGCTGCGCGCCATCCATCTCGCGGAGAGCGAGGCCGAACGCCGGCGCGCGCGTGAGCGGCTGACCTTCGACGAAGCCGTTGGTCTGCAGTGGGCGCTGGTCGCCCGGCGGCGCGGTGAGCTGTCGGAGTCAGGTCCCCCGGCTGCGCCGCGCTCGGACGGTCTGGCGGGTGAATTGCTGCGGCGGTTGCCCTTCGAGCTGACGGCGGGACAGCGCGAGGTGCTCGCCGTGCTGTCCGACGGGCTGGCCGCGACCCGCCCGATAAACCGCCTGCTGCAAGGTGAAGTGGGGTCCGGCAAGACCATCGTGGCGGTGCTGGCGATGCTGCAGATGGTCGATGCGGGTTACCAGTGTGCGCTCCTGGCACCAACCGAAGTCCTTGCCGCACAACACCTGCGGTCGATCTGCGACGTGCTGGGCCCATTGGCGATGGGAGGACAGCTGGGCGGGGCCGACAATGCGACGCGGGTGGCGCTGCTCACCGGCTCGATGACGGCGGCGCAGAAGAAGCAGGTCCGTGCCGAGATCGTCAGCGGTCAGGTCGGCATCGTCATCGGCACCCATGCGCTGCTGCAGGATGCGGTGGACTTCCACAACCTGGGCATGGTGGTGGTCGACGAGCAACACCGGTTTGGTGTTGAGCAGCGAGATCGCTTGCGCGCCAAGGCTCGTGCCGGCATCACGCCGCACCTGTTGGTGATGACGGCGACGCCGATACCGCGCACCGTCGCGCTCACCGTCTACGGCGACCTGGAAACCTCGACGTTGCGCGAACTTCCGCGCGGACGTCAGCCCATCACCAGCAATGTGATCTTCATCAGGGACAAGCCCGCCTGGCTCGGCCGTGC
>DATKEW010000145.1:0-14506 GCA_035511785.1 Mycobacterium sp. | reverse complement strand
TCCGAAGCCGTTATGGGTAGCCCGATTTCGGCTGTCTACGCCGCGACGAAGGGCGCGGTTCAGGCGTGGACCCGATCCGCCGCCCGCGCCTGGGCCGCCGACAATGTCACCGTCAACGCTCTGGCGCCGGCGGTGCAGACTCCTGGCGCCGACCGATTGCGGGATTTCCTCGGCCCGGAGGCCGGTGCCGTGATCGACCAGCAGATGAAGATGATGATTCCGCTCGGCGGAACGCTGGGACACCCCGCACGAGATGTCGGACCGATGCTGGTTTTCCTGGCCGGCCCTGGTTCGGGCTTCATTACAGGGCAACTGCTGGCAGTTGACGGCGGCCTGATGATGGTGGGCGGATAGCGAGACCGGTGAGGTCGTGGTCGGTCATCGCGCGGCCTTCTTCGCGCGGGTAGAGGTTGGCGCCGGGATGCGAGTTGCGGCCCCGAGTAGGGCTACTCCGGTCCGCAGCGTATGCGCCGGTACGTCGTCCACGACGTGGTGCATCACGATGAGGCCCTGCATGATCGAAAGGAAGCTGGCCGCAACGGCTTTGGTGTCCGCGTCGGGTGGCAGAAATCCGTTGTCGCACCAGCGTTGCGCCAATTCGGCGATGTGCTCGAGGGTGTCGACAAATAGCTGACGGACACGGTGGTGCAGGACGGGATCCCGCAATGTCTCCGCCCACGTCTGCAGTGCAAGTCGGGTCATGTCGTAGTCGGGGTTGTCGCTCCTGCGGTGCAGCTCGGCCACGACGAGGGTCAGGGTCTCGGCCGGATCCGGACACGGGTCGTGGTCGAGCAAGGCCACGAAGATCTCCCGCACCCTGACGACTCCTTCTTCGGCGGACGCGCGGATGATCTGCTCCTTGCTGCGGAAGTACCGGTAGACCGCGCTCGACGACATTCCTGTGGCCGCGATGATGTCGTCCATCGAGGTGGCGTGGAAGCCGTCACGCGAGAAGCACCTCCAGGCACTGGTGAGGATGTGCTGACGGCGCTGAGCGCGGGTCGCGTCGCTGAGTCGTGGCATACCGCCCAGCTTAAACAAAAACGATCGTTTGCGCTATCTCCGCAACCGTTGTACAGTCATCACTAAACAGAAACGAACGTTGTCGTTTAGTGATCGGAACCCTGATCACCGACGCACTGACAAGGAAAGGGTCAACCCCGATGAACAACAAGCAGGAGCTTCCGCGATCGACCGACGTTCTGATCGTCGGGGCCGGGCCCACCGGTATGACGCTGGCGACCAGTCTCAAGCAACTCGGGGTGGACTGCGTCGTCATCGACCAGCTACCAGAGGCGCCGGACGACACCCGGGCGGGCTTCGTACAGCCGCGCACCCTCGAATACCTGCATCGGATCCGTGTGGCCGCTCCGATGATCGACGACGGGCTACAGGGCCGCGGAGCCGCGTTCGCCGACGTTGACCGCGACCTCATTCGACTGTCGTATGGCACCGTCGACAGCCCCTACCCGTTTCTGCTGATGATTCCTCAATGGCAGACCCAGCGCCGCCTGGACGAACGATTCCGCGAGCTTGGTGGCGCGGTCCTGCGTGGAGTCCGCCTGTTGGATCTCGTGGCGGAATTTCCCGGAAGCGCTGCCACCGTGGTGGATTCGAACGGCGCGCTGCGGGTCATTAATGCCCGCTTCGTTGCGGGCTGCGACGGCCTGCACTCACGCGTGCGCAACCAACTGCGCATCGCTTTCCCCGGCAGCTCACCGGAGCAGATGTTCGCGGTGGCCGACGTCAGGTTAGACGGTTGGCCGTGCGATCGGGTTGAGACCGCGTTCTCGCTCTCGCCGCACGGGATGCTGATTTCGTCGCCACTGCCAGGGGACATCGTGCGGGTAGTGGCCTCGGTGGCGCCCGGAACGCCGGCCCCCACCCAGCAGGACGTCGACGATCTGATCCAGACCCGCGGCGCCGGCTGGATGCGCAAGGGCGAGGTCACACGGCTGCTGTCGAGTTCGACGTGGCGTGTCCACGAGCGCGTGGCTTCCCAGTTCCGCCATGGCAACACCTTCTTATTGGGCGACGCCGCCCATACGCACAGCCCGGCCGGCGGACAGGGAATGAACACCGGAATTCAAGACGCGGGCAACCTGGCGTGGAAACTGCATCACGTGCTGTCGCTGGGCGCGTCCGAGTCGTTGCTTGACTCCTATGAAGCCGAGCGCCTTCCCAACGCGCAAAAGCTCATCGAGTTCACCCATCAGATCGTCACGGTGGCCACGATGAGCGGGCACAGGGAGCGCCGGCTGCGCAACGACATTCTCGCGGCGGCCAGCAATTTGCCCGGTGTAATCGAGGCTCTGTCCCTTCGCTTCTCCCAAATCGCGATCGGCTATGGGGAGAGCAACGAACCCTTTGCGCCGGGGACACGGGTCAATCCCGACACCAACAACGCCGACGACCTCGTATGGTCGCTGCTCACGCCCGATGCGACGCCGCCGGATCTGCCCTCCGGGTTCAAAGTGACTGTGTCCAAAGATGTCTCACGGCCTGTCGCGGTGCGACCCGACGGCATCGTGGCCAGCGCAGAACTCGTCCACGAGTTGTTCGGCTGCAATCTGGCCCCGGTGGCCGTGTAGGGAAGCACACCGGACGGGCGCTACTCAAAGCCCCAACCGCAATGAGGTCGAAAGGAATACTGCGATGGCTACACATGTCAACCGGTTCGTGGTCGGAGCCGACGCTCAAAACCGCTCAGCGGTCGTGCAGCACGGACTAACCAATGTGCAATCCCGCGAGGGGTTCTATTGGAGCGCCACGCTGTGGGCGACCGCGGAATGCCCCGTCGACAACACGATCGCCGCCGATCGATCGCAGACACCGGGACTAGGCGCAAGTCTCCAACCCTTGCCAAACGGATTGCTATGCCGCGCATTGGAAATTCCCCCGGGCGCGGGATTTCCCATGCACCACACCGACACCCTGGACTGCCTCACCTGCGTGCGCGGCGAGATCTACCTCGTCACCGACACCGATGAGGTGCGCATGCAGCCCGGTGACACGGTGATCATCCGCGGCGTCAATCACGCATGGAGCAACCGGTCGAGCGAGCCATGCCTGCTCGTCGGCACCAATACCGACGCAACCCCACTCAGCAACAGCTGACGAAATGTCGGCCGTTCTATCACGTGAACCATCTGGAGCTAGAGATGTCCAATACCCAACTTGGCGCCCCGGTTATTGTGGCCGGGGCCGGACCCACCGGCTTGACCCTGGCCACCGAACTGCGCCGCGGCGGGATCGATGTGCTGCTACTCGAACAGCGTTCCCATCGGGCCCAGAACGGATCTCGTGCCGCCGGGATGCAGCCCCGCACCATCGAAATGCTCGACCAGCGGGGCGTCGTCGATCGTTTCCTTGCGGTCGGCCCCCCGGCGCACCTGGGCAACTTCGCGGGGATCGTGCTCGACTACTCAACGCTGTCCAGCCGATTTCCTTACGCGCTCAACATCTTGCAGGCCGAGACCGAGCAGGTCCTCGAGGACATGGCCACCGAGTTGGGCGTCGCGGTGCAGTGGTCCACCGCTGTGACGGGCTTCCGTCAGGACGCCACCGGTGTAGACGTTATCGTCGACACACCGCACGGGTCGGCGACGCTGCGCGGCAGCTATTTGGTGGCATGCGACGGCGGGCGCAGCACGATCCGCAAACTCACCGAGGTCGGGTTTCCCGGCACCGACGCCACGATGGCGTGCCTGATCGGCGACGTCGAACTGGACGATCCGCCCGAGCGGCCACTCTTCTTGGACCGGCGGGAACGGGGCACCATCACCGCGATCCAGTTCCGTCCCGGGTGGTACCGAGTGGTCACGAGCGAACCACAGCGCGCCGCAGGGCCGCATGATCCAGTCACTCTCGAGGAGCTGCGGAGATCGTTAATTCGAGTTGCTGGAACGGATTTCGGTATGCACAGCCCGCGGTGGCTGTCGCATTTCGACGACGCCGTCCGACAGGCTGAGCGCTATCGGATCGGGCGGGTGCTACTGGCCGGCGATGCCGCACACATCCACCTTCCCGCCGGCGGGCAGGGCATGAACATGGGTATGCAGGACGCGTTCAATCTGGGCTGGAAGCTCGCCGCCGTCGTGCGCGGCGAGGCCACGGACGCATTGCTGGACACCTATCACGAGGAGCGACATGCCGCCGATGCCGACACTCTCAAGTTGGTACGCGCGCAGGCAGCTCTGTTCGGGCTGAGTGACCAAATCACAGAGCTGTACAACGTCTTCACCGATCTCATCGGCTTCAGCGCGGTGAACACCTATCTGAGCGCCAGGTTGTCGGGGCTTGACCTCCGCTACCCCGGGTGCCGGGATCACCCACTGCTGGGTCGGCGCGTCCCCGACGTGGCGATCAACACAAGCGGCGGGACGACCTCGATCTACCAGCTCCTGCATCGGGCTACGCCCATACTGCTGACCTTTTCGGACTCCGCCGCTCTGGCTGAAGCCACGACCGCATGGGCGGGACGAATCACCACCGTCAGCGCCACCAACGACGGCGAGCCGTGGACACTACCCGACGCCACCAGCATCCCCGCGCCCACAGCGCTTCTCATCCGACCCGACGGCTACGTCGCCTGGATCGCCGGCGGCACCCCTGATCTTGCGGACTTAAGCGATACGCTTACCGCCTGGTGCGGAGCGCCTAGTCGCCGCGGTGATAGGGACACAGTTGTTCTATGAACATCAAGCAACGCTTCGATATCAGCAGCTCGTAACTTATTGGCCGGTTGACCTGCCGGTTGCTACACGACCGACCGTCTCGTCTCGTAAGCGCACCGGCATGTCTAGTCCTTGGGTGTCCGACGGCGGATCTGCCCCTTCGACCGTCGCACCCGCCTGACCGGATCTCGGGCTGTCCCGCTGGCGATCTCGTCGCGCAGCTGCGCAATGTTGGAGATCTCCGCGTACAAGCCACGGATTGCGTAGTCGAGGACGGCGAAGGAGAAACGCTGGTCCGGATCGTCGATGATGCCAAGCTCACGGGAACGCTGCCGCGACCACAGCGCCTCGTCCAGCCGGGCTCGCGTCGCCTCGAGATGCCGCTCCAACGTGTCGATTACGTGTTCGGGGTCCTCGCCGCGGGCAAGCCAGGTCTTGAGGATCACGGGGTGCTTGATGACGACCTGATCCTGGCCCGGAAAGTGTTGGACCCACCTGCGCAGCGCATCGCGACCCGCATCTGTCGTCTCGTACAACGTGATGGCACGCTTGCCGGATTGAGCGCCCGTCTCGCTGACCATGCCCCGCGCCAGCAACCGGTTCAGTTCGCGCCGCACGTGACTGACTGACGGTGACCAATAGAAGTGACCGACCGACAACTCGGCGCGCATCTTGATCTCGCCGGCGGTGAGTCGCTCGTCGTTGGCCGCCAGCACGCCGAGGACGAGGTAGGCGGTTACCGGCAAGCCGTTGCTGGTGCGCGCGGGGCTCACGGCGGCCTATTTCTGGCCGGTGAAGTATGGGAGAGTCACGTCTGGTCCGACGGCATGAAATTGCACTTGCACGCGCAGGCCGATGGTCAGATCATCTGGCGCCACACCCACGACGTTGGTCAGCATCTGGTAGCCCTCGTCCAGCGTGATGATCGCCGGCGCATAGGGCGGTTCGAACTCCGCCGTTACCGGGCGATGGACCACCGTCCAGCTGTAGATCTCACCGACACCGCCGCTCTGCGTCCACCGCAATTCCGCGGAAAGGCATTGGCGGCAGTGCTCGGTCGGCGGGAAGTTCGACCGGCCGCAGGCCTCACAACGTTGATAGCGCAGCTCCCCCGATTGACATCCCTGCCAGAACGGGACGCTGACCTGATTACTCGCGTGCGGCACGGGTCCGGTCTGAGGTCGCAGTTCGGCAGTCATCGCGGTTCGTCTCCCAGGATCAGCACCGTGGTGAAGAGGGCTCCCGCTCCCCCGTTGCTGCACAACGCAATATGCGCGTCAGGCACCTGAAGGTTGCCCGCCTGCCCGCGCAGCTGTTGAACGGCTCGAATGGCCCGCTGCATCATTTGCGGGTTAGAGCCCGCATGGCTGAAGGACATGGTTCCTCCGTCGGTGGTGATGGGATGACTGCCGTCAATGGCGATGTGGCCGTCCGCGACGAATGGTCCCCCTTCGCCGTCGTCGCAGAATCCGAATGCCTCTAGCTGACGGATGATTTCGAACGAGAACGGGTCATAGAGTTCCAGCACATCCACGTTGTCGCGGCGAAGTCCCGCGTGGCTGAACGCACGCTCTGCCGCGCGCCTGCCGACCACACCGTTGACGTGATCGCCGCGCCGGCCAACCAGATCCCACGCGGGTGGGTGTTGGTACGACGGACCGTGGAAATCCCCGCCGCTGCCCAACACGTAGATCGGTCGGGTCGCGACGTCCACTTTGGCGATGTTCGCCACGACCAGCGCACACCCGCCTTCGGAAGTGGTGGCGCAATCGAGAAGATGAAACGGATCAGCGATCGGCCGTGACGCGGTGATGTCATCCGCGGTGAACGGACCGCGTTGGTAATAAACGGCTTCGGGGTTTTGTGATCCGTTGTTGCGAATGGCCGCCGCCACGATGGACAGTTGTTCGCGCGTTGTGCCATAGACATGCATGTGACGTCGAGCGATGAGCGCGAACTCGGCCGCGGTGAACATCCCCCATGGCGCTACGAATTCGTTCTCGGGCCTGGTCCATGGCGCCGTGGCCTCGTGATCGCGGTATTCACCCGCTTGAGCGGCGACGAGCACCACCACGTCGGCCATGCCGTGGTCGATTGCGGTGGCCGCCTCGGTGATCATGGCGACCCCGAAGCCCAGTCCTTGCCAGGCCGGGCCGATGCGCAGGTCGTAAATCAGCGCCGTGGACAGTGGGCCGGCACTGATTCCGTCGACATCGTCGAGGCTCAGCCCTGCGTCGTCGAGCGCGCCTTGGATGGCCTTGAGCGCCAGGCCGCGTGAGGTCTCACCCTCCAGGCGGCGTCCCTGCCGGGTGTTGTACACCCCGACGATGGCTGCAGCGCGCCTCGTCGCGCTCACCCTTGCTCCGTTCTCATTGGGGCCCCTTAGTTTTCGTCTGCAACCACGCCGAGGTAGGTTCCCAGGACGTCGTATTGCCGCCCGTCGCGCGCGATGGCGCCGATTTTCGTGGTCCGTGCCGCGACATCCGCCGTGCCGGCTTCGACGATGTCGATTCGCACGTCGACCGGCCGGGCGGTTTGCGGGTCGGTGATGTCCACGACCATCGCCACCGCGCGTTCGCGTTCGTTCCACTCGACACCGGTGATCCGATGTCGCGCAGTCAGCTCCATCACCACGGAGTCCTGGCGCAGCAGGAAGCGCACCGGTGCGCACAGCTCGCCGGCGCGCGGCGGCACGCACAGCGTGACTGCCATCTCACAAACCCGCCGGCCGTACGCTGGTGCTCCCCGACTCCTGCAGATCTGCCAGCTCCTGTTCGCTGTGCCCCAGCACGCCGATCAGGACCTCGTCGGTGTGCTGCCCATACAACGGCGGCACGCGGCGAATCCAGCGCCGTGGCGTTCCTACGAATTCGAAGGGCATCCCGGTGCACAGGAACGAACCGGCAGCCGGGTGGTCGACCGTTTCCCAGAATCCCCGAGCGAGCAGTTGTGGATCGCTCAGCAGTGCTGCGGGTGCGGTGACGGCTGCCGCGGCCACGCCGCGGGCACGCAGCGCGCTGACTGCCTCTGGCAGGGAGCGCCGATCGGTCCAGTCCGAGATCAGCTTGTCGATTTCGTCGTCCTGCGCTCGCCACCCCGCCTCATCCCGCCCAAGTTGGTTCTGTCCAATGAGTTTCGCCAGAGATACGCGGGCGGCGTCGTCTGTCGCGGCGAGCGCGACCCACTCGTCGTCACCCTTACAGCGGTATACGCCTTGGGGACATGCGCCAGAACCACGATTTCCATTTCGGCGCAGCTCGATTCCGTTGCGCGAGTACTCCACCACCATTTCGGCGGCTACGTTCAGCGCCGACTCCACCATGGTCGACTCGACATGCATCCCGGTCCCGTCCCGGTCACGGATCACCAGCGCCGCAATGGCAGCAAAGGCGGCGTGCAGCCCCGCGATCGGATCGCACACGCCACGCGGAATCACCGGTGGGCCGTCGGCATGTCCTGTCATCCACGCCATGCCCGTCGCCTGCTCCATGGTCTGTGCGAAGCCGACGCGGTCGCGCCAGGGGCCGTCGAGGCCAAACGCCGGCATCCGGACCATGACCGCGCGGGGATTGGCGGCGCTCACCGCATCCCATTCCAGACCGAAGTTTTCCATCACTCGGGGCGAGAAGTTCTCGATGACGAGATCACTTGCGGCAATGAGCTCTAGAGCAATGGCCCGTCCCGCGTCGGTGCTGAGCTCGACACTGATGCCACGCTTGTTGTTGTTGCTGCACAAGAACACCGGACCCCATTCCCACCACTGGTCCGACGTGGGTGGGCGGCCGGCGGACAACCGCATGCCGTCGGGTCGGCGAACGCCTTCGAGTTTGATCACATCGGCACCCAGGCTGCCGAGGAATTGGGTAGCGACCGGGCCCGCCCAGAAGGCGGTGAAGTCGGTTACCCGTATGTCGGACAACGGAAGTCCGTCGGCACCGGCAGAGAGGGGCCGCTCGGTCCGGGGCGGCCAGTGAACGCGCCCGTTGTCAGCGCCCAGGACGGGAGGTCGGCCCGGTCGCCTGGTCGTCATCGCGTCGCTGCGGTACGGCACCCGCGGCTGCAGCACCCCAAGCTCCGACTCAATGAAAACGCCCCGCTCCACGAAGTGGTCCACCTTGGCCAATGCGCCGGGGGTTGCGATGGGGGCCACCGGAATTCGGAACGCCACCGCGAGATCAATGATCTCCTGTGTGGTGCGGGTTTGAGTCCATTGAGTGACCATGCCCAGGAACTCGTCGCGGCGCTCGATGCGCCCGGCCATTGATGCCAAGTCGGCGTCGTCGATCAGATCGGCTCGATCGATCATCGCCAGAAAATCCTGGAACTGCTGTGCGGTGATGGTGCAAAGACCCACCATGCCGTCGGCCGTGGTAACGATCGACGGTAGCTCCAGACTGCGTTGGTGTAGAAGCGAATCCGCACCCAGCACGCTGGCCGACATGGCGGGCAGACCGCCCATCGCGATGACCATCGCCTCGTAGGTCGAGACGTCGATGGTCTGCCCCCGGCCGCCCCGGGCGGTGTGCCTGGCCGTGGCGGCGGCGACCGCCGCGGCGAATGAACCCGCCAGCCACTCACCGAGGCGGCCGCCCGCCTGCACGGGTTCGTCGCCCGGCCAGCCTCGGCTGGCAATCGAGCCGCACAGCGCTTGCAGGATGAACTCGTTGGCGACCACGTGGTCGTCGACGTAGGGACCCGTCAATCCGAATGGCGTCACGGCGACGACTACCGCCGACGGGCCGGTGTGAGCCGTGATGTCGTCGAGTGTCCAACCGTCGGTCAAGTCGGTGAGCACGATATCGGCGCCGGCCAGTAGCGCCGCGATCTCAGCCCCGCCGTGATGGACCACCGACTTCTTGCCCGCCGCCAGGTAGTCGAACAACGCTCCGGGTGGGCCTCCGGCCGACCAGCCACGCAACGAATCGCCTTGCGGAGACTCAATCTTCACGACGTCGGCGCCCGCGTCGGTGAACATCTTGGCGCAGTACGACACCGCTATTCCGTTGGACGATTCCAGCACACGCCAGTCGGCGAACGGCGGCTGGGCTGTCCCGCTCACTTGCCCAGCGTCGTGCCGCGGCCCGCGATACCGGTCACCTCGGCCGTCGCCGGTGCCTCTTCCTGTGCCTGCAGGGCAAACTGCGTCATTCGAGTCCACGTGTCGAGGTCACGCTGGCTGGCTTTATGGCCGACATGTGTGACCACATCCACGTCGGTGGCCCGTGCCCGGAGATAGCCGGCCCGCGCGTGGTCCTGGGGGATGTACCGGAACGGATCGAAAGAGTATGCGGCCATGGCGTTTTCGTGGGTGATCTTGTTGATGACCGGGTCGTCGAGGTGACCCATCGTCTCCATGACATCCTCGGGCGCAAACGGCCAATTGCTGTCGGAGTGTGGAAAGTCGGATTCCCAGCACAACATGTCCTCGTTGAACCAGTCCATGTTCTTCACACCGACTTTGTCGCTGATGAAGCAGGTATAGAAATGCCGCTTGAACACATCGATGGGTCCGCGATACCCCGGCGGGAACTTCGCCAGTGTCCAACCCGAGTGACGGTTGTAGACATGCTCAGCGCGCCAAAGAAAGTACGGTATCCAGCCGACATCGCCCTCGGTGAGCGAGAACTTGATTTCTGGAAAGTCGGCGTAGAACTGGGCCCAGATCAGTTCGGTGAAGGTGAACATGCTCATCATCGACGAGGCCGTCATCATCACGCTGGGCGGAGCGTCCGTCGACACCATCGGAGAACGCGATGCGGAGCCGACGTGGGTGCACAGCACCGTGTTGTTCTCGCACACGGCATTGAACAGTGGATACCAATACTTGGTGTGAATGCTGGGCATCTCCAATGCCTCTGGGTTCTCCGAGAACGTCACCGCGTGACAACCCTTGTCCGCGAGCCGCTTGACTTCCTTGGCCGCTTCGGCCACGTCGAACAGCGGCAGGATGCCGCAGGGAATGAACCGGCCCGGGTAGGCCGCGCACCACTCGTCGACGTGCCAGTCGTTGTAGGCCTTGATCATCACCAGGTTGACGTCGTGGTCGGGGCCCTGGTTGAGAACCTGGCCCGAAAAGCCGGTGAAGTTCGGGAAGTTCAGGCCCGCGAGCTGGCCGCCGGCGTTCATGTCCCGGACCCGCTCGTCGACGTTGAAGCACCCGGGACGCATCTCGTCGTAGCTCGTGGCGTCGACGTTGTACATCTCGCGGGGTTTGCCTGCGACGGCGTTGAGGCCCATGTTGCGTCCGCGAATCTCGCCGTAGTACCACTGCTGGACGCCATCGGGCTCGATGACCACCCGGGGGGCGCAGTCCTTGTACTTCACGGGGACGTGCGCATCGAACATGTCCGCTGGCTCGGCGATGTGATCATCCACGCTGATCAGGATCAGATCGTCTTTGTTCATGCCGCACTCCTAGCGTGTCAATATAGTGACTAGTAGATAATGATTTGAGTCACAGTGTCAACGGCGGCAACGTTCCAGCGTGCGCCCGCCCGCAATACGCGAGTCCACCAGGGTAGCCCGCTTCTGTAGCGCTAAAGGCCTTGCTGGCAACAGTAAAACTGTGAGTTCCTTTGAGCAGCGGGATAGGGAGGTCCACAACGGACGTTCGCGCCCGCCAACCGTGCGGCCTTTGAGCATGACGGACTATTAGTCCATGGTCGGGCCGGGCGACCGTCCGTGCCGCAAGCACCTGACCCCCTCGCGGGATTGCAGGATCGCGCGCCGTCGCTGTGATCGCGTGCCACCATGAGGCATGCCTGGGCCCCGAAAGGTGATGCATTGAGCACCAACAAAGCTGTGCGGCCCACCACCGCCGATGTGGCGCGATTGGCCAGCGTGTCGACCGCGACGGTCAGTTACGTACTGAACAACGCCGAGGGCCGTAAAATCTCCGCGCCAACCCGGGAGGCGGTCTACCGGGCCGCGGAACTATTGGGTTATCGACCCAACCTTGCCGCGCGCAACCTCGCCCGCGGCAAGAGCGGCGTTGTTCTGTACGTGGTGCCGCACGTGGCGGTCGGCGACATGCCGATGCAGGCCGGCAGTCGGATGACCACGCAACTGGCGCGCGTGGGTTTGCTTCAGCTACAGATCTTTGAGGCCGAAGACGATCACCATGTCGTCGAGGCCATCGAGAACCTCGATCCGGCGGCAGTCACGAGCCTGTTCCCGCTCAGCGAGGCGGCCGCGCACGCGGTGAAGACGGCGGGCGTCCCACACATCGACATCGGGACACTGCCCGCCCTCGGAGACCCACACCTATCCGTCGGCGAGCTACGGGTCGAGCACCTCGTTTCACGTGGCCACCGCCAGATCGCTTTCGCTTATACCGGAAACCGCAGATGGCGTGCTCTGGGCGACTACTGGCTCGAGGGTGTCGCCGGCGCGGCCCTGGCCCGTGACCTTCCGCCCGTCGCCGTCGCCGAAGTCACCCAAGACAATGCCGTCGACGTCGTGACCGGGTGGGTGCGCGACGGCGTCACCGCGGTATGTGCGCAAAGCGACGAGATCGCGTGCCTGGTGCTGCATGGGATCCGCGAAGCCGGCCTGCGCTGCCCGGACGACCTCGCCGTGATGGGCGTCGATGCCACGCCGATGGCAACGCTGAGCTCTCCGCCACTGACCACGGTGGAGTTCAACCCGACAGCGGTCGCCGACGCCGCGATCGCCGCCCTGCTGACCGAATTGGGATATGCCGCCCCGCCACCCCCTCAGCCAACGGACGTCGCCCGCCTCGTCGTGCGCGCCTCCACGTGAACGGCGAATTTCGCGACATCCCTTGATGCCCAAGGTCGGACAGCCAGGCTGGACATTCGGAGGTTAAGCGCGTAACTTCCGGAACGGTCCCGTCCGTGAACGGGCTCGGCTGCAGGTCGCAAAGACGCGAGAGGGGATAGCTATGAAGGTGCAGTCTGTACTCGACGAGATCCGCGAACGACCCGGCACCGGTGAGACGATCGCGGTCATCGATCCCGCCACCGAAGAGCAGGTCACCGAGTTCAGGGATTGCGGGCCGGAAGCCGTCAATGACGCGGTCGCCCGGGCGAAGGCGTCCTTTGAGTCCGGTGTCTGGCGGGGTCTGCCGCCCAGCGAACGGGCCAAGGTGCTATGGCGGGTCGGCGAGTTGATCGATGAGAACGCGGAGGTTCTGGCCGAGCTCGAATCGCTCAACGCGGGCATGACCCCGCTTCAGGCGCAGGGAACGGTGTCTGTCGGTTCGGAGTTTTTCCGTTACTACGCCGGGTGGTGCACCAAGATCGAGGGCATAGCGGCGGATGTGCACACCGGCGGTCTCACCGGCATCGACTCACATCAGCACGCCTACACCCTCAAAGAACCCTATGGCGTGGTGGGGCTGATATTTCCCTGGAACGGGCCGGTTTTCAATTTCTGCTGCAAGCTCGCGCCGGCACTCGCGGCGGGTTGCAGCAGCGTCGTCAAGCCGGCCGAGGAGACCCCGCTGTCGGCCCTGGTCCTCGACAACATCCTGCACGAGGCCGGGGTGCCCGAAGGGGTGGCAAACCTGCTGTTGGGGTACGGGCACACCGCGGGTGCGGCGATTACCGCGCACCCCGACGTCGAGAAGGTCGCCTTCACCGGATCAACCGAAGTCGGCAGGGAAATCGTGCACGCGGCCGGAGCGAGCAACCTCAAGAAGGTCACGCTCGAGCTCGGCGGGAAGTCGCCGGTGGTGGTCTTCGATGATGCCGACCTGTCGAAAGCCGTCCCCTTGGCGGCGTTCGGCACCTTCATCCACTCCGGACAGGCGTGTGTGTGCGGGTCTCGCATCTTCGTGCAGCGCGGTGTCTACGACCAGTTCGTGGAGAGCCTGGCGAAAGTTGCGGACGGACTGCCACAAGGCGGGCCCAAGGACGAGGGCAGCCTGATCGGTCCGCTGATCAGCCAGAAGCAGCTCACCCGCGTGCTTGGTTACCTGAACCAGGGCAAGACCGACGGCGTCGACATCGTCACCGGCGGGCACCGGCTCGACCGGAAGGGTTACTTCGTCCGCCCCACCGTGCTCACCAACGTTGCCCCGACGAGCCGGCTATTCCAGGAGGAGATCTTCGGACCGGTGGTCGCAGTCATCCCCTTCGACGACGAGGACGAAGCGGTCGCGTTGGCGAACGACAGCACCTACGGACTGGCCGCCACCGCCTGGACCAGGGACCTGGGCCGCGCACACCGAATGGCCAAGCGGCTCAAGGCCGGAACGGTGGGGCTGAACTGCCAGATGCAGTTCGACCACTCCATGCCCTTCGGCGGGTACAAGCAATCCGGCTGGGGCTACGAGTCCGGCAAAGCGGGCCTCGAGACCTACCTGCAAACGAAAATCGTTTGGGCGCAGATGTAATCCTTGCCGGGCGGGGGCGGGCCATCAGGTGAACGGCGTGAAAGCCGTTGGCATCGATGCGGTACCGCCGAGTCCACTGCGGATGCCATCGGCGGCGTGGTGTATCCGATCTCTCTGGCGCACAACCATATTCGCGACGATGGGCCGAACTGACCACCCGAATAATCGTCGGGGCGCTGACGAGCCGACGCTGACAACCCAATGTCAGGCGAGGACTGGGAATGCGAATCGGCAGCATGAGCGGAATACATGGTCTAGGTATGAAGCTATGACTCACCATCAGGCGTCGGAGCCGTCCGATCAAGTCGCCCCGAAGACGCTCGCCGCGTGCCAGTTCTTCCAGCAGATGCTTGCTGACGTCACCAAGGTGGTGATCCAGGACGCCGAATCCGAGCGAGAACTCCTCGAAGGCCTGCGGGTCATTGCCCGGGTGTCATCCCTGTGCTCGCAACTGTCGGTCGAGGCCGACCTC
>DATKEW010000144.1:0-4567 GCA_035511785.1 Mycobacterium sp. | reverse complement strand
CTTCATCGTCGCCCGGCTCACCCACGACGATGTCCTCGAACCTCAGGACTTCGGGAGGACCATATTCGTGAATACGGGCGACTCTCGCGGTGGTTGGCATGACATTTCGCCTTCAAAGCGCCAGCGATCATCGTTCGCCTGCTCGCAGGGCGGCGCGAATGTTACTTGGCAGTTGGTGGAGGATGGTCGCGGCCGGTGTGATTTGCCCCAAGGCGGAGGACCGGCCGCGGCAGCGTCTAAAGCTTGATGCGATGTCCGCTGGCTGACGAGACCGCTGCCTGTTCAAGCAGCCGCTGCATGAAGGCCACGGTCTCCCGAAGCTGACCCCAGCCGCAAGCTAAGCCCTGGCTGCTGAAGCCGACCAGAGCGCATCGTGAGGGTCCGCGACTGTGGGTTCGGTGTGGCCGTAGCAGCTCGCCGAAAATGGGGTGCCGGTAAGGATCGTGGCACCAGGACCGAGCGAGGTTGGCGCCGGGTCAGACGGGTGTCGGTAACGCGTGTAGCCGTTCTCGGTATTGCTCAGGGCTTCAACGTATTTGGGGGAGTGGGTTCAGATGGAGTGTGCGGTACACGGTCGGTCGGGAGACCTTGAACAGTTCAGCGAGGTTATCTGAGACGCCACGCCGTGATCACCACTCGATGTCGCCGGCGCTCGAGAACTAGCGGTTGCGTGTGTCCGTTTTGGGATCGGATCCTCATTCGGACGCGGCGGTAGCCGTTTGGCTACAACACCGATTCCCGATGCTGCACCGCGGGGCCTTCGGCGGAGAGGTCCAGTCGGGTGTCCATGTCGAGCCGGAATCGCCCGTAAGGGTTGATGTTCGACCAAAACAGCGGTGTCAGAGCGCGGCGCTCGTCCTCGCCGATCAGGTCACGGAACTCCGGCACTTCCAAGACCGCTTGAACAAGAAGGGTGTTGATGTGTACCAGCGCCGATTGCAGCAGATGCAGGGCAAGCATCGAGATTTCGGCGTGCTCGCGATCCGGCCCGGTCAGGTCGCCGTCCTTGCCGTAGAAGATGACGGTGTTGCCGGAGTTCCAGTTCTCCACCACCTGCAGCCCGCCGTGGATTTCGCGCCGCAACTCCGGTGAGCCGAGGTAGTTATT
Organism: Mycobacterium sp.; assembly: GCA_035511785.1. Taxonomy (GTDB): domain Bacteria; phylum Actinomycetota; class Actinomycetes; order Mycobacteriales; family Mycobacteriaceae; genus Mycobacterium. Next base: position 3,460 of record DATKEW010000144.1, on the reverse strand, counting down.
AGTTACGTGGAATTTGTCGGTGGGGCCGAGCATGCTCCCACCGCATGACCACGAACTCTGGAGACGCGTTGGGCAGCACGGGTGTCTTGGCGAAGAAGTGGCCAGTCCTGATCCGGCACGAGCGAGCGGCCGAGTGGCTGCAGGTGTGGACCGATCTCGGGCGGGCGCCCCGCACGATCGACGCCTACGCCCGTGGATTGGCCGAGTACCTGCTCATGTGCGAGCGCGATCGCGTCGATCCGCTCACCGCGAATCGGGCGCACATCGCAGTCTATGTGCGTGAGCTGACCGAGCGGCCGAGCCGCCGCGGCGCGAACGTCGTGTCGATCGATTCGGGGTCGGGACTTGCCAATGCCACGATTCAACAGCGGATCGTGCCGGTTCGGCTTTTCTACGACTTCTTGATGGAGGAGGGGGTGCGGGAGTCCAATCCGGTTGGGCGGGGGCGTTATACCCCGCGCGGCCGGCGTGGTGGGCATCAGCGCGGCCTGGTCCCCCGAATGACGAAGCTGCCGTGGATTCCGACCGAACAGCAGTGGTTGGCACTGCTCGCGGTGGCTGCGGAGGAGCCGATCCGCAACCGGGTCATGCTGGCCCTGGCCTACGACGCGGCACTGCGGCGAGAGGAGCTGTGCTCGCTGCGCACCGACGACCTCGACCCGGCCCACCGGACGTTACGCGTGCGCGCGGAAACGACGAAGAACCGGCTTGAGCGCATCGTGCCGTACTCGGCGGCGACCGGCGTGCTGCTGTCGGGCTACCTGTCGCATCGGGCGACGATCAGCCGAGCCCGCGGCCCGTTGTTCCTGTCCGAATCCCGCCGCAACCACGCCGAGCCGCTGACCCCGTGGACGTGGTCCAAGGTCGTACGTCGAATCGCCCTGGCGGCCAACGTCTCTCGATTCTCGACCCACACCACCCGGCATCTGTGCCTGACCGACCTGGCCCGGATGGGCTGGGAACTGCACGCCATCGCCACATTCGCCGGACATCGAAGTACCGAAGCGACGTTGACCTACATCCACTTGTCCGGTCGAGACCTGGCCGACAAGCTTAACCACGGCATGGAGCAGATCCATGGCTGGCGTGTGCAGATGCTGGCGCGTCTCGTGCAGCCGACAGCGGAAACGGCCGCGCGGTGAGCGCGCGATCCACGGCGGCCGCCGACAGGCGAGCCGCCGCACGAACCTGGACCTGGCCCGTCGACACCGTCTGCTACGACCGGCGTCCCGATCTCAGCCCGGCCGAGCGCGTCGCGCTCGGTCAGTTGGGCGCGAATGTGCGCCGCCGCCGCGGCTACGACCGCGACGCTCCGCAGTGGCGCGTCATCGAGCGTCTGCGACGGCCTCTCGACGATGCCCGCGGGGCGATGTGGTGCCCGGACTCGCGGTACTACCAGCGGGCGATCACCGATGCCATCGGAATGATCCTGATGCGCTGCGCCGAGAACGGCACCACGTTCTGGGGCTGGTCGGACCAAGACTGGGTGCGTCTGATCGGTACCGACGCAAGGGAATTCGAGCGGTCGTGGCCCGGCTGGGTCGACGGCACCATCCGCCCCTATCTCACCGCCTACGCCTACCTGCTGACCGACTTCACCAGCTTCCAGCTGCTCGGGCACACCGACAAGCAGCCGCTGGCGTGGCGCGTCTTCGGCAAGGACGTCGTGGACAACGTCGTCGAACAGGCAGCCGCAGTCCTCAACACGTGGGGATACCGTGTCGGCAGCCCGCACGACGACCGGTTTCCCGCCGTCGTCTGCCTTGTGTTGCTGCTCAACCGGAGCCCACGCCTCGAGGATCTCGACACCGAGGCGTTCGAACGGCTCCGTCGGCATCCGGCCCTGGCGCGCTGGCACATCGGTGCTCTGCACGGCTTGCAGCGGGCAGTGGCTGCGCTCGGGCATTGCGAGCCGCCGTCGATGGCGAAACACGGGTCGATGCCCGCGATCGAGGGCACCGATCAGCAGTGGGCGGACTGGGTCGAACGCTGGTACGCGACTTCCACGCTGACTCCGAAGGTGCGCGCCATCTTCCGCGGCACCATGGCGAAAGCCGGTCGCTGGCTGGCCGCCGAGCACCCCGAGATCGTCGAGCCCGGCCAGTGGACGCGGCAGACATGCGCGGCCTGGGTCGCAGCCGTGGACCGCATGCTCGTCGGCGACCACATTCAACGCACGTCCGGGTTGTCCAAGCGCTCCGGCAAGCCGCTGAGCCCGCGCACAAAGGCGGGCTATCTCACCGCGACCAGGACGGTGTTCCGGGACATGCAGGAGTGGGAGTGGATTCCGCGACGGTTCGATCCGATCTCGGCACTGGCGACTCCGCGCAGCGTCTTGTCGCTGATCGGCCCGAATCCGCGCGTGATCGCCGACGACGTGTGGGCGAAGCTGCTGTGGGCTGGCCTCAACATCGAACTCGACGACCTGCCCGCCGTCGTGAATCGCCCTTGTTACCCAATCGAGCTCGTCCACGCGATCACGTTGACCTGGCTGTTCGCAGGTCAGCGCAGCGATGAGATCGCCCGGCTTCGGGTGGGCTGCATTCGTTGGCAGCACGATGGGATGCCAATCCCCGGCGACACTGACGAGGTTCTTGCACGAGATGCCGTATGCCTGTTGGACATTCCGACACACAAGACCGGCACGGCCTTCACCAAGCCGGTCGATCCGCTGCTCGGCCAAGCCATCGAGGCGTGGGAGGCCGTTCGCCCACAGCAGCCGACCATGCTCGACCGCAAGATCGGCGAGCATGCGCATTTCCTGTTCGCGTTCCGCGCCCGCCATGTCGGCAAGACCTACATCAACGCGGTGATCATCCCAGCGCTCTGCCGGAAGGCCGGCGTCCCGACCGCCGACGTCCGCGGAAACATCACCAGCCACCGGGCCCGGTCCACGATCGCCAGCCAGCTCTACAACGCCAAGGAACCGATGACCTTGTTCGAGCTACAAGCCTGGCTCGGACATCGATCACCGGCGTCAACCCAGCACTACCCCAAGATCACCCCGAACACCCTGGCCAGGGCCTACAACGACGCCGGTTACTTCGCCCGCAACGTCCGCACTATCGAGGTGCTCGTCGACCGCGACGCCGTCACCAGCGGGGCCGCCGCGACCGGCGAACCCTGGCAGTACCACGACCTGGGCCACGGCTACTGCACTTACACCTTCTTCGAACAGTGCCCGCACCGAATGGCCTGCGCCCGTTGCGATTTCTACACCCCCAAAGGCTCAAGCAAGGGCCAGCTCCTGGAGGCCAAGGAGAACCTGCAACGAATGTTGGCCAGCATCCCACTCACCGACGACGAACGAGCCGCCGTCGACGAGGGACAAACTGCTCTCGACCAGCTTCTCGAACGGCTGGTCGACGTCCCCACCCCAGCTGGAGCCACGCCCCGCGAGATCGGCGTCCCGGCTACCGCCACCCTGTTGCCGATCACTCCCGTCAACCAGGGCAAATAG
>DATKEW010000143.1:0-10184 GCA_035511785.1 Mycobacterium sp. | reverse complement strand
ACGCGTTGCATTGTCGGGGACGTTGTGGTTGCTTCCGTTGCCCCCGCTGCGACCCGGCAAGCTTAGACCTGCCTTGGCTGCACGCAGGAGGACTCGTGGTGTGGGTGGCCCCGTCGATGGTCAGACGGGCAGCTTTGAGTGACGTTGTCTGGGCCTGCGCGCACCCCGCGACGCCGGCGACAACGACGAACGCAATCGCGACCATCCGGTTCAGCACGAGTTCAATCCTTCACTGCTGCTTTCGGCATCAGCGCGGGCAGAGATTTGATGATGCGACCTCGCACGAACTCCGGACTCAGGCCCTTGGGGAGGTCGATCAAGCGAATGCTCTTGGGCACGTACCAATGCAGCCGCCTCGGGTGGTGGTAGGCCTGCCACGCCGCCTCGGCCACACTGGTCGCAGGCATCAGCCGGAACATGCCCTTTTTCGGCGCGGCCGCGCGAAGCTCCTCGGCCGACACCGTCGGCCCGGCATCGTCGGAGTGGTTGATCGTCGTGGTCAGGATGGCTGTGTCGATCAGACCGGGATGCACGTCGGCGACGCGCACCCCGTGTCGCTGCCATTCCACGCTCTGCGCTTCGGTCAGCCCTTTGACCGCATGCTTGGTCGACGAATACACCGCGATACGCGGCATCCCGTAGGTGCCCGACGAAGACGACGTCGAGAACATCAGACTGCCGGGAGTTTTCTTGAGGTAGGGCAGCGCGCCGTAGGCCCCGGTCAGCACCCCTTTGAAGTTCACCTCGACGACGCGCATGGCGGCGTCATGCGGCACATCCTCGAACCAGCCGGCCTCACCGATGCCGGCGTTGTTCCACATCATGTCGAGTCCGCCGCCGGTATTTCCCGCACAGAAGTCGGCCAGCGCACCGTCCAGAGCCGCCTTGTCCGTCACGTCGACGACGCGGGTCCACAGCCGCCCGGGCCCGAGCTCCTGGCTAAGCACCGTCAGGCCGTCGTCGTTGCGGTCCACCGCACCGACTCGCCAGCCATTGGCATGAAAGAGCTTCGCTCCCTCGCGGCCCATGCCGCTGCCCGCCCCGGTGATAAAGATCGACTGCACTCAACCCGCCTCGACCACATCTTTGATGCGGTTCAGCGTGATCTTCATGTCACGGATGTTGTTACGCTGACGCAGCCAGCCGCCGAACACCCAGTAATACACCGTGGCGAACAACGAAGGGGGGAGCCGAAACGACTCGGTGACGTCGGTGCCGTCGCCGGCCGGCGTCAATTGGTAGTGCCAGGTGTTCGCCGGTCGGTCCCCGAGCAGAGCCGCGAAGCCGAACTCGCGACCCGGCTCGCACGCGGTCACCTTGCACGTCGTCCAATACACCGGCCCGATCCCGTTACGCCGGACATGACCGCGGAATCGCGCACCGAGCGCGGGTCCGGTCGCACCATCGAGCCACTCGGCCTCGAAGGTTTCCGGGGAGAACCGTCCGGTGTTACGGACATCTGCGATCAGCTCCCAGATCTTGTCCGCAGGTGCCGCCATGTGAACTGTCGCAGAACCTTCCATGGCCTGATCCAAACACAGCTTTGTGCCCGGTCATAGACCCTGGATGATCCCGGCCGCGGCCAATCATCAATGCGGAACGCTTGCCTGAATGATCCCGTTGATGATTTGTTTAATGCCCTGTGCGGGATGCGAATACAGTCCGATCGGAAGCCCCGAGGCGGTACCGCACTTCGGCCATGCCTCCAGCCCCTGGTCGGCGAGAACCCGGTTGGCGACCGCGATCTGTTCCTCCCTGGATGCGGCCGCCGGGTTACCGACGCCGCCGTACCTGGCCCAGGTGGCCGGCTTGAACTGCAGCCCACCGTATTCACCGTTTCCGGTGTTGGCCTGCCAGTTGCCGCCGGACTCGCATTGCGCGACCGCGTCCCAGTTAGGGGCCACGGGCGCGGCGTTGGCCACGGCGGTGGAAGAAGTCAGCGACGCTGCAACGACCCCGCCGGCCACCAAGGACTTGACGAGAGGCTTGCAGGGTTTACTCATGTCAAACAATTCGGCACGCGTGTCCGAAGTGTTACCAATTCGAAAATTGGGCGAGATAACCCGTCTATCAGCACAAATCGGTTATCGAGAAGCCGAACGAAAGCTTTAGAAATTGGTGAGAAATGAGTAAATCAGCCCTGGCAATATGAGCTCGTCGCCAATGACAGCGCCTGTTGATAAAGGCCGTCGAGTTGGCGCGCCCCGATGACACCGCTTCTGGCGGCGTCGAGCTGCAGGGCGCACGCGGGCGAATGCAACAGGTCCCAGTTGGCCACGATCTGCGTCAGCATCGTCTGGTTGAGGGCATCGATCGCTGACCGCGACGCCGACAGGTCCGGCGAAGCAGGCGGCACGTTGGAGGGGTTGAGCTTCCAATCCGCGAAGCGGCTGTATTCGATTCCCTCGGTCGCGTTGATCTGGTCGCCGAAGACCCGAGTCACGTAATTCGGGTCGATGTGTCGGGCGGTGGCTTCAGCTTCAGCACCCACCTTGGCAAGTTCTTGCTCCACGCGGCCCGGGTCCTCGATGGCGCCGTGCGCACTCCACTTGACGGCAGCCACGGGCTCGGCGACCTGCAACCGCTGGGCAGCGGCGTCGACCAACTCGGTCAGCGCGCTGGTGCTGTCGGCTCGTGGCTGCGGCGCAAGCGCTGCGACCGGCACCGCCAACCCACCGACCAGCGACGCGAGCAGGGCGGCGCGGCGACTAGGTCGACTGTTGATGCTGGACCCCTTAACGCGCTACTGCGCCCGACGATGTCGTCAAGCGCAGTAGCGACGTCCGGGCCGGGCGGGTTATCCGCCGCCCCCGGGGGTCGCGCCCAAGGTGCCCTGCAGGTCGGGCTTCATGGCATTGACCTGGGCTCCCCAGTACTCCCAACTGTGTGTTCCATTGGCATTGAAGTTGAACACCGCATTGTGGCCGCCGGCCGCGTTGTAGGCATCCTGGAACTTCAGGTTGCTGCTGCGCACGAAGTTCTCCAGGAACTCGGCGGGCATGTTGGCCCCACCCAGCTCCGACGGCGTGCCGTTACCGCAGTAGACCCAGATCCGGGTGTTGTTGCCGACCAGCTTCGGAATCTGAACCGTTGGGTCGTTGCGCTGCCAAGCGGGGTCACTTGACGGGCCCCACATGGCGTCGGCCTTGTAGCCGCCGGCGTCACCCATTGAAAGACCGATCAGCGACGGGCCCATTCCCGACGAGGGGTCCATCAGAGCCGACAGCGAGCCGGCGTAGATGAACTGCCCAGGGTGGTAGGCGGCCAGGATCAATGACGCCGAGCCGGACATGGAGATGCCAACCGCGGCGCTGCCGGTGGACTTGACACTCCTGTTGGCGGACAGCCACCCCGGCAGCTCGCTGGTCAGGAAGGTCTCCCACTTGTAGGTGGTGCAGCCGGCCTTGCCACACGCCGGCTGATACCAGTCGGTGTAGAAGCTGGACTGCCCACCGACGGGCATGATGATCGACAGTCCCGACTTGTAGTACCACTCGAACGCGGGCGTGTTGATGTCCCAGCCGTTGTAGTCGTCCTGTGCCCGCAACCCGTCGAGCAGGTACACGGCCGGGGAGCCGTTTCCGCCGCTCTGGAATTGGATCTTGATATCGCGACCCATAGCCCCGGACGGCACTTGCAGGTACTCCACGGGCAGACCCGGGCGCGAAAACGCCCCTGCGGTCGCCGCGCCGCCGGCAAGACCGACCAGGCCCGGTAGGGTGACAGCCGCTGCCGCACCGACCAAAAGCCGGCGCCCCCAGGCCCGGAACTTCTCGCTCACGTCTGTCATACCTGCCCCTTGTCGCATGTCGTGGCGTGCTCTCGGCAGAACTTACCGTGTGAATCCGTCAAATGTCGATTGGGACGCGATGCAATCTCGGTTTGGTATCGGTTATCGGCCACCAATAAACACCGATGACGTGTCGGCCTTCGTAGTCTCACACGGCCCGAAGCACCAGGTAGCGGGCCGATGCCAGGCGCTCGGAGGTGGGGCAGCGGGGCTGGCAACGGGTAATCCACAAAGCCTGGCTAATCAAAGTTCCTCACCCGCTTTCGCACACGCTCTACCGCGCCGGGCAATCTGTCGAACCATTTCCCGCATTGACGTCCTGAGGCGTCGGGGGAACCCGGCCGGTGGATCAATTCAAAGTGATCGAGGCGTGTCTTCGGCATCACCCGTCCACCTGCCGTTTCGACTGGTCAAGCCGCGTTCGTTAGTTGTTGGAGTTGTCCGGCCCACCACCCTCGACGGCGCGCCGGGGCCACGATGCGCCACCCCGCTGCTTTTCATCTGTGAGTTTGTCGCGGGATTCCGCACCGGGGCAGCCGAAGTGGGAGTGACCGCGTAGGCTCTCACAAAGCAAGCCGATGGAGACCAACGCTATCCCGGTCCGTTCCGGCTCTCACGAATCGGCGCACCAGCGGGTTTTATCGTGCGCGATGGTTTGGCCGAGGGCGCTGGAGGTCCGGGAACGATTGAGGTGCAAATTTGGACACGGTACTGGGGCTATCAGTGACGCCGACCACCGTCGGGTGGGTCCTCGCTGAGGGGCACGGCGCAGACGGCACCATCCTGGATCATCAGGAATTGGCCCTGCACGCCGGCCGCGGTGTGCACGCTGTGAGTACCGCAGAGCAGGTGGCAGACGAGGTGCTGCGGGTGGACGCGCTGGCGTCCGCGAGCGATCACCACCTGCGTGTCATCGGAGTGACCTGGAACGATGAAGCGTCCGCGCAGGCTGCTCTGCTGCTGGAAGCATTAACTGACACAGGTTTCGACAACGTTGTGCCGGTTCGATTGCTCGACGCCGTCGAAGCCCTGGCGCGGGCTATCGCACCCGTCATCGGTTACGAGCAGACCGCAGTCTGCATCCTCGACCACGAGTGGGCGACGGTCGTCATGGTCGACAACCATGATGACGAGACGCAAACGGCCATCAAGCACGTGCGCGGCGGCTTTGACGGGCTGACCTGCTGGCTGACCGGAATGTTTGAACGCGATGGATGGCGTCCGGCCGCAGTGGTTGTCGTCGGCGCGGACAACGACATCAATGTATTCTCATGGCAACTCGAAAAGGCTTTGCCCGTACCGGTTTTCGCGCAAACCATGGCACAGGTGACGGTGGCACGAGGCGCCGCGCTGGCGGCGGCCCGGAGCACCGAGTTCACTGACGAGCAACTGGTGGCGCATACCAGTGAACCCGCCGCTGCGCCTGCGCGGCCTCGGCAGTTGTCCTACGCCGGGGCCGTGACCGCGCTGGCCGCCGGCGCGGTTACCTTCGTCGCGTCGGCATCGCTCGCTGTGGGCATTCAGCTGGCGCCGGGCGCCCAACCCGCGACGCCAAAGCACGTGGTGCACGCACCGACGCCACAAATCGCCGAAGCCGTCGCTCCGGCCGTTGCACCGCCCCGAGACACCGGGCAGGCGGCCCCTCGTTCAAAGGCGCCCGGCGGCGAATCGGTTGTGGAACCAGCCGCGCCCGAGGAGCAGCAAGGCGCCCCCGCCGATCAGCAACCGGACCCGAATAGCCGGCAACCCTATTTGACGAGAGTGCTTGAGCACATACCTGGCGACGCCGGTGATTCGGACCCGCACGCACCCGCACAGCCTTAACCCCGGTAGCCGATCGGGATCAACCGCCCTTGGCGTGAACTGCGGTGAAAGACACCGTCACGTCGTCGGCGACCTGCACCGAGCCCATCAGCAGCGAATAGGGCTTCACCCCGTAATCAGACTGGCGAACGCTGGATTCGGCAGACATTCGCCACGAGTCACCGAGATCCTCTGTGCGCAGGTCGATTACGTGCTCTCGCGACTTCCCCCTGATCTGAAGCACGCCGGTCAGGCGGTACCCGTCGTCGGCCTTGTCGATGGTCTCAGCGGTAAAGCGGATCTCAGGGAAACGGCCGGCGTCCAACGACCTCAACGCGTTCGACCGCACCAGGGTTTTCTCGGGACCGGACAACCCTTTGACGCCCCCCTCGCCGCGCAGCACCTCGATCGAATCCGTCTCGACCGCCAGCTCGGCGGCAACAGGGTCGGCGCCGGCCCAGGCCACAGTGGCCCGCCACCGCGTCATCGCGATGGTGAGACGATGACCCATTCGCGCGGCCCTGCCCTTGACGCCGGTCCGAAGAAGCAACTCGCCGTCGGATGCGTCGAGGGTCCACTCCGCCCCCGTCACACGGTGAGGACGGTGCGGTAGTGCGCCCGTCCCTGTTCCATCGCAGCGTAGCCGTCCGCGGCCTGCGCCAGCGGTAGCTCCTCGATCCACGCCCGCACGCCCGACAGGACCGCGAAATGCATTGTCTCTTCGACATCTTTCGCCGTGCCGGAAGGATGGCCGACGATACTCAATCCCGGCGTTATCAGCTGCACGGGACTGACTGGTAGCGGCTCGGGCGTAACACCGATGGTGACCAGTTCACCCTGGGGCAGTAACCCGCCGACGGTGTCCGCCATCGCCTGTGAGTTTCCGGCAGTGGCGAGGACGACGGCCGCCCCGCCCAAGGCTCGCAGCGCTTCGGAGACGTCGCCGCCGGTGGAATCGATGTAATGGTGGGCGCCAAGCTTCTTCGCGTCCTCCGCCTTGGCGGTACCGCGCGCGATCGCAATGGTCTCGAAGCCCATCGCCCTGGCAAACTGCACCCCGAGATGGCCGAGCCCACCGACGCCGAGGATCGCGACCCGGTCACCTGGCAACGCCTTCGTGTGGCGCAGCGCGTTGTAGGTCGTGACACCCGCGCACCCCATCGGGGCCGCTTCGGCATCGGAGAGCTCGGCCGGAATCCGGGCCAGGGCGCTGACGGGCACGGTCGCCGACTCCGCATATCCGCCGGGGTACTGCCAACTTGGGACTTTCCCGTTCTCGCAATGAATGAACTGGCCTTTACGGCACTGGTTGCAGTGGTAGCAGCATCCGCCGAACCAGCCGACGGCGACACGATCACCGACCGCGAACTCTTCGACCCCCGGCCCGAGTTCGGCAATTTTTCCGGCGATTTCATGCCCGGGAGTCAACGGCCACGACATGCCGGGGAATCCGCCCGAAACAAAGTGTGCGTCAGTGCCGCAGATCCCGCACGCGGAGACGGCCAGCCGTGCCTCATCACGACCCGGGGGCTTGGTTTCGACGTCGACCAGCTCCAAGGCTGCGCCTGCGGACTCTACGTGGACGGCTCGATGTGTGGCCATCGCTTGAATATAGGTCTCAATGCGCGACAGGGCATTTCGCTGCCCCGTTGGTGTGGTAGTCGACCTGCCAGTGCTTGATCCCGTTAAGCCAGCCCGATCGCAGCCGCTCAGGTTTGCCGATCGATTCCAGATCCGACATGGCATTGGCGATCGCATTGAACATCAGGTCGATCGTCATGCGCGCCAGGTTGGCCCCGAGGCAGTAGTGCGCGCCGGTGCCGCCGAATCCCACGTGCGGGTTGGGGTCGCGCAGAATGTTGAAGGTGAACGGGTCGTCGAAGACTTCTTCGTCGAAGTTGGCTGAGCGGTAAACCATCACCACCCGCTGACCCTTCTTGATCTGCACACCCGACAGCTCATAGTCCTCTAGCGCGGTCCGCTGGAACGACGTGACCGGGGTGGCCCAGCGGACGATCTCGTCGGCCGCGGTGACGGGACGCTCCCTCTTGTACAGCTCCCACTGATCGGGGAAGTCGATGAAGGCCATCATGCCCTGGGTGATGGAGTTGCGGGTGGTCTCGTTGCCGGCGACCGCCAACAGCATCACGAACATGCCGAACTCGTCGTCGGACAGCTTGTGGCCGTCGATATCGGCCTCGATCAGCTTGGTGACGATGTCATCCCGGGGATCATTCGTTCTCTCCGCGGCCATCTGCATGGCGTAGGTGATCAATTCAACCGAGGCACCCATCGCGTCATTGCGGGCGAATTCGGGATCCTGGTCACCGACCAGTTCGTTGGACCAGTGGAAGAGTTTCTTGCGGTCCTCCTGGGGCACACCCAGCAGGCCGGCGATGGCTTGCAGCGGCAGTTCGCACGAAACCTGTTCGACAAAGTCGCCGGAACCCTCCGCCGCCGCGGCCTCGACGATGCGCTGGGCACGCTCCTTGAGGTCACCGCGCAGAGCCTCGACGGCGCGGGGAGTGAAGCCGCGGGAGATGATCTTGCGCAGCCGGGTGTGCTGCGGGGCGTCCATGTTGAGCAGGACGAACTTACCCGTATCGATCTGCTCGCGGACCGTGCCCTCTTTGTACCGTGGCAGGGCGGTGTTCTGCAGGCTGGAAAACACATCGTTGCGCAGCGAGACCTCCTTGACGTCCTTGTGCTTGGACACCACCCAGAACCCGCCGTCGTCGAACCCGCCCGTCCCGATTGGTTGTTCGTTCCACCAGATCGGCGCGGTTCGACGCATCTCGGCCAGTTCTTCGACCGGCAGCCGCTCGGCGTAGATGTCTGGGTCGGTGAAATCGAACCCGGGAGGCAGATTGGGGGTTGGCATGAACCACTCCTCGATACGACGTGTTCTAGTGCCAATAAACCATTGCTATACCCCGGTTGGGAAGCACTGATGCAAGATCGGCACCTGCGAATTGCAACGTGTTCAGCGCCGATGAATTTCAGGCACGCCGGCGGTCTGCACAAGAAGAGCAGCGACCAGCAGCACCGAGCAAACGAAGGGCGTAACCGATGCGCATCGTGCTGAGTGACTTCATGAGTCTCGATGGGGTCGTCCAATCACCGGGCGGCCGGGAGGAAGACACCGACGGCGGATTCGCGCACGGCGGCTGGTCGATGCCGTACTTCGAGCCCGAAACCATGGGTCCGGCGGTCACCGAGACCATGGCTTCCACGGAGGCCCTGCTGTTCGGCCGACGCACCTGGCAGACCATGGCCGCGGCCTGGCCCGGCCGCGGCGGTGACCCGTTCGCCGAACGGATGAACGAGATTCCCAAGTACGTGGCGTCCCGCAGACTCACTCAAGACGACCTCACCTGGCCTGGCTCCACTCTGCTCCCGGCCAACGACGCGATCGGTGCGATACGCCGGCTACGAGCACAGAGCGGAGAGGCGATACAGGTCATGGGTAGCGCGTCGTTGGCCGCCCAGCTGGTCGAGCATGACCTGGTCGACGAATACCGGCTGATGATCGAGCCGATTCTGCTCGGCGGCGGCAAGCCGCTTTTCCCCAATGACGGTCAGGCCCGCGCGCTCGAGCTGGTGTCGGCGACGACAACCGGCACCGGCGTTCTCATCTGCACTTACCGCCCGGCCGGCCGTCCACATCATCCAGGATAAGGGTCCGGTTTTCTTTGGCTCGCAGAATGATTCGCTTTGCGATTTCGTGACTCACAAGGCCGGTTTGTGTGCTCACGACGTGGAGCTCACGGTCGGACACCAAGTTTGCTAGCGGGAACCGCGGTAGCTCCATGGGGCCGGCTGCCGAACTGGCTGGTCAGCCCGCGCCAGCGGCACATCCTGGGCCGAGGCCCGGTGCGGCGACCCAGCAGCTCTGACCAAACGTGCCCCGCCTCCCAAAAGACCTTGTGGCGCGCGGCGCAATGGATATGCTTTGGTGCAGGTCACCGGCGGCAAACGGGTGCTGGTGACACGGACGCGAAAGGGTGGAGCATGGTTCGCGAACTCCTCGCCACCGCTGCGATCACGGCCGGTGCCCTCGCGGTTGCGCCGAGCGCAGCCGCCGGTTACGACGGCGACGTGCCCGGCATGAACTACCAGGCTTCGCTGGGGGCGCCGTGCGACAACTACGAGCGCTTCATCTTCGGCCGAGGCCCCAGCGGCCAGGCCGAAGCCTGTCACTTCCCGCCACCGAACCAGTTCCCGGCGGCCACGATCGGGTACTGGGTCATCTCCTACCCGCTGTACGGGGTGCAGCAGGCGGGTGCGAAGTGCCCGGGCCCGCAAGCCGCAGCCCAGTCGGACCGCGGACTTCCGATGCTCTGTCTGGGAGCTCAAGGCTGGCAAGAGGGTTGGTTCACCGGCGCAGGGTTCTTCCCGCCTGCCGGTTGACCGGCCGCTCTAGGGCCTGACCACTTCTCCACCCGGCGACCTTGCTTGGGGTATCAAGGAGGGGAGAGGTGAACGAGCCATGCGTCACGATCAGCCCACCCAAGCACCGATCCCACGCTGGCTGCGCTTTGTCCTCGCGTCCGATCGCGCCGGCTCGGCGTGGTACATCGGGACCGGCTTC